>CAZZGQ010000467.1:0-2435 GCA_964653765.1 uncultured Elusimicrobia bacterium
GCCGCACAGCCTCAAGATCACCCTGCCGCCGCTCGGCGCCGTCTTCTTCAAGTCGCAGAGTTAGTAAACAAGGGTGTTAGCAGCGCCAGTGCAGGCTCGCGTGTTTACTAACTTCGCTGCAGTAGAAGGGTGACCGCGCCTCTCGTCCGGCCCAGATAGGCGGCCACGTCGCTGCGTCTCCAGCCGCATCGAAGCGCTTCTTCGACGAAGCGCCGCCGCAGGACGATGGCGTCGGTCGTCCTCGAAGCGCCCTTGAGCAACTCGGCCTCCGCTCCGGCCAAAGCGTCGAGGGACGGTCTTTCGGCGGCCCGGACGGGCTGCTTCATGAAGGCGAGATAGTTATCGACGCCGCCGAACAATCCGAGCACGAAGTCCACATCGATTAGCTCCGAGCGCCGCGCGATGAGGTCCGCATGGCTCGACCAGGGCCAGGCTTCCGGCGTCGCCGCTATCCCTGCTTCAACCGGATTCAAGTGGATGTAGCGGATGATCCCCATGAGATCGGCGTCCGACCGAATGGGGCGGCTCCCGTAGCGGCCCTGAAAGGTATGGCCGACCTTCACCCATCGATCATTGAAAGCGCGTGCGTGGGAAGTCAGCAGTCGGTGCATGATCTTGTGCATCGGAACGAGCCCGCGTTTGAGGGCGAGGTGGAAGTGGTTGCCCATCAAGCAAAAGGCAAGGAGCTTGAATCGCAGCTCTCGTTGAAGCTCGCGAAGCCGCCGTAGGAAATAGCGGCGGTCCGCGTCATCCAGGAAGATGGGCTCCTTCCCGTCGCCGCGATGAAAGGCGTGATGCGTCGTGTCTTCGAAATCCAGCCGCGGTTGGCGAGGCATCACCTCAAGTACGAATGAAGGGGCGGATTTGTTCCCTAGTTAGTAAACAATCGAGCCTGACACCCTTGTTTACTAGGCGATCCGAAAGGAGCGGACGAGGCCGTGGACGGCGCGCTGTATGGCGGGCTCGGGGGAGGCCTGCTTGGGGACGATGAGCCAGACGGGCTGGCTCAGGGCCGTGGTCTTGCGCTCGAGAGCGACCAAGCGTCCGGCGCGGAGGTCTTCGTCGGCCGCCACCGAGGTGAGCGCGGCGATGCCGTGGCCGCGCAGGGCCAGACGGCGCAGGAGGTTGGCGTCGTTGGTCTCGGCGGCGACGTGGTAGCGGGCGCCGCGCGAGGCCAGCAGGCTCTCGAATGCCGCCCGGATGGGGCTCTCGGGCGCGCGCAGCAGCACGGGCGCCTCGACGGTCCCCTTCAGGAACCCGCCGAACCGCCGCTTGAGCTCCCTCGTCGCGACCAGGCGCAGGGGCAGGTCGCCGACGAGGACCGACTTGTAGCTGGGCCCCAGCTCGGAGGAGAAGTCGACGTCGGCGAGGACTAGGTCGAGGGCATGACGGGCCAGGCGGTCGCGCAGGTCGAAGCGGGAGCTCGACACGATCATGGTCCTGGCGCCGGCCTCCTTGGCGGAGTCGATCAGGCGCAGCACCACTTCCCGGCTCAGCGTCTGCGCGGCCCCGACGCGCAAGGCCGGGGTCTCGGCGGCGCCGCGCTTGACCTCGCGCGAGAGGGCCTCGCCCTCGGCGAAGATGCGCTCGCAGCGCTCGAAGACGAGCCGTCCCTGCGGCGTCAGGACGACGCCGGAGCGCTGCCGCCGCAAGAGGGTGACCCCTAGCGACTTCTCGAGCTGGCGCAGCTGCAGGCTGAGGGCCGGCTGCGAGAGCATCAGGTTGCGGCTGGCGCGGGTGATGCTGCCCGCCTTGACGGCGGACCAAAAGTAGAAGAGATGGTGGTAATTGAGGGGAATCATATTATTTGCGTATGGCCGACATAAATATTATCTGTTTAATTAATGGATATCGAGAGAAGTATACTCCTTCCATGACCACCTCCCGTCTCCACCGCGCTCTCGCCTTCGCCGTGCTCGCCGCCGCTCTCGCCGCCTGCGCCAAGCCGCTGCGCAAGGATCAGAGCGCCCTCAACACGCCGGCCGCCCCCGACGGCGGGGTCCAGGCGAGCCAGGGCCTCGAGCCCGACGTGCGCGACCAGGTCATGACCCGCTCCTCGGATCTCGACGACATCCTCTTCGCCTACGACAGCTCGCGGCTCTCCGCGGCCGCCCGCGCCACGCTCAAGCGCAACGCCGAGTGGCTCAAGGCCCATGCCTCGGCGCGCATCCAGGTCGCCGGCTACTGCGACGCCCGCGGCACCGTGGAATACAACCTGGCCCTGGGCCAGCGCCGCGCCGCCTCCGTGCGCGACTTCTACGCCGCGCTGGGCGTCGAGCGTGAGCGGGTCGCCACGATCAGCTACGGCAAGGAGCGGCCCAGCTGCACGCAGGCCTCAGAGGCGTGCTGGTCGCACGAGCGCCGCGCCGAGACGCTTCTCGCCGTCGGCGCCGACGTGAGCCGCGGCCCGCGCCCCGGCGCCGCGCACCGCTAGC
>CAZZGQ010000468.1:0-2427 GCA_964653765.1 uncultured Elusimicrobia bacterium
GCGCGCCGGCGGCGACGGGCGCCTGCGACTCGACGAAGGAGCGATAGTCGCGCCGGGGCACGAAGCAGATCTCCTGGCTCTCCTCCTTGTCAGCTGTCTTCAGGCCGTGTATTCGAGCTTTTTCCCGTACTTCGGTCTTTGTCAAATGGCCCACGGGAAAAAGCACGCGGCCGAGCTCCTTCGGAGTAAGGCTGTACAGAAAATACGTTTGGTCCTTGGCCGTATCCACCGACTTGTAGAGCTTCTGACCCTCGACCCGCGCGTAGTGCCCGGTAGCCACGTGCGAGCACCCCCACGCCTGCGCGAGCGCGAGCAGGTGCCCGAACTTCAGCGAGCGGTTGCACTCCACGCAGGGATTGGGCGTGCGCCCGTTGAGATAGTCGCCGACGAAAGGCTGGATGACCTTCTTGGCGAAGAGCTCGGCCATGTCCACGGTGTAATGCGGGATGCCGAGCTTCTCGCAGACTCTCTTCGCGTCGTCGACGTCCGCCGGCGAGCCGCAGCAGCCGAAGCCGGTGTCGGCGCGGGCCAACAGCTTCATCGTGACGCCGACGACGTCCCAGCCCTGCTCGACGAGCAGAGCGGCGGCGACGGAGCTGTCGACTCCTCCGCTCATCGCGACGACGGCTTTCTTCATCTTAAAGGACGGCGTGGACGCGGCGCAGCTTCTCGACGGTCTTCGGCAGCACGGCCAAAAAGCGGTCGATGTCGGACTCGCGCGTGCCCCAGCCCATCGAGACGCGCAGGGAGCCCGTGGCCAGCGTTTCTGAGATTCCCATGGCCGTAAGGACATGGGACGCCATCGAGGCGCCGGAGGAGCAGGCCGGGCCGGCCGACACGCAGATCCCCTCGAGGTCGAGCGCCACCACGATCTGATGGCCGTCCACGCCCTCGAAGCTGAAATGGCAGACCGAGGGCACCCGCTTCTCGGGATGGCCGTTGAGGCGGCTGCCCGGGATCGCCAGCACGCCGCGCTCCAGCTTCTCTCGCAAGCTCGAGTAATGCTCGGCTCTGTCCAAATCCTTCTTCGCGAGCTCGCAGGCGACGCCGAGGCCGACGATGCCGGCCAGGTTCTCGGTGCCGCCCCGTCGGTTCTTCTCCTGGTGGCCGGTGATCACTTGGCTCAGGCGCGAGCCCTGGCGGACGTAGAGGGCGCCGACCCCCTTGGGAGCGTTGATCTTGTGGCCGGAGATGGAGAGCAGGTCCACGCCCAGGGCGCGGACGTCGACGGCGATCTTGCCGGCGGACTGCACGGCATCACAGTGAGCGAGCGCGCCGTGCGCGCGAGCGGCGGCCGTTACCGCCGCGATGGGCTGGATGGTCCCGACCTCGTTGTTGGCATGCATCACGGTGACGACGCAGGTCTCGTCGCTGATAAGAGCTTCCAGCGAAGGAAGATCGACGAGGCCTGTGGAGTCGACCTTGCAAAGGGAGACTTCGAAGCCTCGACGCCTCAGCTTGTCGCCGACCATCCTGACCGCGTCGTGCTCGATCGGCGATGAAACGATCCGTTTTCGTTTCCCCTTCGAGGCGTCCAGCGCCGCCCAAGCCGCCCCCTCGACGGCGAGCACGTCCGCCTCCGAGCCGCCCGACGTGAAGACGATCTCCTGCTCGCCGGCGTTCAGGAAGGAAGCCACCTGGGCCCGGGCCTGCTCGACGGCCTTGCGGGCGCGCTGGCCCAGGGAATAGACGCTGCTCGGGTTGCCGTAATGCTCGCGCAGGTACGGCAGCATCGCGTCGACCACCTCGGGACGCACGGGCGTCGTCGCGTTGTGGTCGAGATAAATAGAGCCGTCGCTCATATCACTGGAAGCCGAAGCCTTTGAACATGTCTTCGTCGCTCGACGCCTTCTTCGCGTCGTCGCCCTTGGGCTGCGCCTGCTCCGCCACGACCGGCTTCTGGGCGCCGGGCAGCGCCGCGGCCTTGGGGCCGTGGCCGCTGACGACGGGGGCGACGATGGTCTTGCGGATGCCCTCGGTGAACGTGATGCGGCCGCGCTTGCGCTCGTAGTACAACCGGAACTGGCTCTGCTTGAGCTGGGGCTCGTAGGCCTTGCCCAGCATCTCCTTCTCCTGCTCCCAGCCCGGGTTGTAGAGCAGCTTGCCGCGGATATCGACGACTTCGCTGAGGATCGGCAGGGTGAAGCGGATGCGGTAGAAGCCGTTGGTGTCGCTGACGCCGGGGTCGAAGGAGCTGACGGCGTAGCCCGCCGTCTGCAGCCCGCCCTCCTCCATCTGCGTGTCGCCCTGCGCCACGGCGCGCACGACCACGCCCTGCACCGGGTTGTCCGTGTAGTCGGTGATCACGCCCTGGATGTAGCCCTCGAGGAACTCGGTCTTCTTGGGCAGGGAGACGAACAGCAGCTCGCGGCTGCCCGTGAGCTTCTCGGTGATGGACATGTCCACGACGCGGCCCTCGGCGAAGTC
>CAZZGQ010000469.1:0-2408 GCA_964653765.1 uncultured Elusimicrobia bacterium
GTCACCATCGCCGAGTTCTCCGACTTCCAATGCCCGGCCTGCCGCGTCGCCGAGCCGCCGCTGCGCCAGCTGCTGTCGATCTACGGCGCCGACGTCCGCTTCGTGTTCAAGAACTTCCCGTTGGAGCACGTCCACTACTACGCCCGGCGCGGGGCCACGGCGGCCGAATGCGCGGGCCGGCAGGGCAAGTTCTGGCCCTTCCACGACATGCTCTACGACCGCCAGGACGAGTGGACCAACAGCCAGGTCGACACCAAGCTCGCGGCCTATGCGAAGGAGCTCGGCCTGGACCTGGACGCCTTCAACGCTTGCCTCAAGGATCCGGCAACCCAGAAGGCCATCGACGCCGACGTGAAAGAAGCGGAGAATCGCTGGGTCAACTCCACCCCCACCTTCTTCATCAACGGGCAACGCTTCGTCGGCGCGCGGCAGCTGCAGGAGCGCGGCACGCGGCTGATCGCGAAGGTCCTGGGCAAATGAAGGCGGCGCGCTGGGCGGTGGTCGGCTTGATCGCGCGGCTGCTCATCGGCGGCACCCTGATCGTCGCCGGCGCCTCCAAGCTCGCGGCGCCGCCGCAGGAGTTCGCCGTCGTCATCGAGAGCTACGAGCTCGTCTCCACCGACGCCGCCGAGACGATGGCCGCCCTCATGCCGTGGGCCGAGCTGGTGCTGGGCTTCGCCCTGGTGCTCGGCTACTTCACGCCTTACGCCAGCTCCTTCGCCGGCGCGATGTTCGTGGCTTTCATCGGCGCGATCCTGTCGACGAAGGCGCGCGGCATCGAGCTGCCCAACTGCGGCTGCTTCGGCGGCAGCTTCCACCCCAAGCCTCTCGTCACGGCCGGCATGGACCTGGTCCTGCTGGCGGCTTGCGCGGCCGCGTTCCGCCACGGCGCCGCGATTCTCAGCCTGGACAAGTGGGCGGGCGACGGCTATACTCCCGCTCGCAAGCGATGAACAAGAAGAAGATCCTCGCCGTCGACGACGACGCCTCGATCTGCGAGTTCTACGAGCGCGGATTGAAGCTCCTCGGCTACGAGGTCAGCGTGGCCATGAGCGCGGGCAAGGCCAAGACGGCGCTGAAGGGCGGCCTGCCCGACCTCATCCTCATGGACATCATGATGCCCGACCAGGACGGCATCAGCTTCACGCGCGAGCTGCGCAACGCGCCCGAGACCTCCAAGATCCCCATCATCGTCGTCAGCGGGCTGGCCGACGCCGGCACGCTCAACGACGCCCTGCTCTTCGGCGCCGTCGACTACGTCGTCAAGCCGATCGAGATCGACGCGCTGGGCGCCAAGATCGAGCGCGTCTTCACGGCCCTCGAGAAGCGCAAGAAGTAGGCCGAGGGGCCCGGGCCACTGGGCCCACCCCGTCGGGGCCTAAGGTCACTGAACGCCGAACGCCCGCCGCGCCATACTGCGGCATGCCCTCTTCCCGTTCCTCCGTGGCGGCGCCCGAGCCGCCGCTGATCCACCTCTCGACCGACTACATCCGGGCGAAGGAATATTTCGAAGCCATCGTCAGCTCGACGAGCGACGCCATCTGCACCACCGACGTGCGCGGCCGCATCATCTACTTCAGCCCCGGCGCCGAGGCCATGTTCGGCGTCGCCAGCGCGCAGATGATCGGCACCAACGCCTACGAGCTCTACGCCGAGAAGCGCGCCGAGGGCGAGCGCATCATGAAGCGCCTGCGCCGGGAAGGCAGCGTCCGCAACCACGAGACCGCCGTCGACACGCGCGACGGCCGCCGCATCCACATCAGCCTCTCGGCCTCGCTGCTGCGCGACCGCGGCGGCCGCGTCATCGGCACCCTCGGCGTCTCCAAGGACATCACCGACCGCGTCGAGCTCGAGCGGCGCCTGCGCGAGCTCTCGATCACCGACAAGCTCACCGGCCTGCTCAACCAGCGCTGCTTCATCGACCGCCTCTCCCAAGAAGTGCAGCGCGCCCGGCGCCAGCGCCAGAAGCTCTCGCTCGTCCTCATCGATCTCGACCGCTTCAAGCAGGTCAACGACTCGCTCGGCCACATGGCCGGCGACCAGCTCCTGAAAGCGCTGGCCGGCACGCTCAAGGGCGGCCTGCGCGAGCACGTCGACTCCGTCTACCGCTACGGCGGCGACGAGTTCATCATCCTCCTGCCCGGCCAATCCGGGCCCAAGGCCGCCCAGGTCGTCCAGCGCCTGGCCGACCAGGCGCAGGCCGCGCTCGGCGCCAACGCCCGCTTCAGCTACGGCATCGCCACCTTCCCCAGCTTCGGCTCCGCCGAGGAGCTCCTCCAAGCCGCCGACCGCCGCATGTACGCCATGAAGCAGCAGCGAAAGTAATAATTGGGGTCAGTCCTGAAATATTACTTTTCCATCAGCGCTGGTTTCAGCGCCGAAAAGTAATATTTCAGGACTGACCCCAA
>CAZZGQ010000470.1:0-2408 GCA_964653765.1 uncultured Elusimicrobia bacterium
AGCGCTCGCGGTAGCCCACGAACGAGATGATGCGCGAGGCCGAGCCCTTCTTGCCCCCCTCGCGCGCCTCGCCGAGGATCAGACCCAGGACGTTCTCGAAGCGCGTCGTCCCCTTGAGGTCCGTGAGCTTGGCGATATCCAGGAGCGGGTTGACCGAGCGCAGCGCCGCGTCGTCGGAGAGCACGGCGATGTCCGACTTCGTGGGCGTGGCGTACATGCCGAACTCGTCGCCGAGATGCCGGTAGACGCGGTCGAGCGAACCCATCAGGTCGGTCTTCTGCACGCTGTACGAGAAGCGGCCGTCCTCCAGACGGGTCACGTGGCCGACGGCCGGGATCCCTTGCTCTCTCAGGCGGCGCTCGAACGACAGGCGCCACGTCTCGAGCTTGAAGCCCGCGTCGTTCGGGAAGATCAGCTCATAGCGCACGCGCGGATCGCGCGGGGCGGCCTTGGGCTCCCGCTTGAACGGGTTCCAGCGCTGGCTCTCGACGAAGATCGGGCCCTGCTTGCGCTCGGAGACGTCGCCGGGCTTGATGCCGGCGCTCTCAAGGCTCTTCTGGGCGGCGTCCTGCATCACGTCGAGCTCGGTCGGGCTGAACCGCTGAGCGTCCAGGGGCACGATCGTCCCGTCCTTGCGCATCTTGGAGACCACGGCGCCGTCGTCGGTGACGGCCAAGAAGCGGTTGGGCATCTGCGCCGTGAGCTGCGAGCCCGACATGTTCTTGACGAGCAGGTCGCGCATGCCGCCGGGGGCATCGTAAGGGCGCCGCGAGAAGGCCACGAAATAGACGCCGGTGCGCTGAAGCTCGGCCATGTCGGCCAGCTGGACGGGGCTCAGCGCCTTCTCCAAAGAGTCGACGTCGAGGAACACCAGGCGCGGCGGGAAGCGGGTGAGATTGGCCAGCTTGCCCTCGGCCCGGATATGGAGCGGCTCGCGCTCCACGACAGGCTCGGGCTCGGGCACGGCGTTCTTGCCGTGGACCTCTTTATAGAGGTCGATGTAAGACTGGAACTTGATCACGCGTACGCGGCTGTCCACCGTCACGGGATTGTCCCACCCCCTGAAGGCGATCCGGGTGGCATCCAGCCGCTCGACGAGCTTCTGGCGCAGCTCCTTGATGGGGAGCTGCAGCTGGACGGCGGGCACGAGCCCCTTGAAGTCGTCCTTGCTCATCTTGGAGATGGGCTTGGTGACGGCGTAAGTGATCTTGGTGGGCCGGCCGAAGACGTTCCCGCCGCCGCTGAAGACGTCGATCTCCACGCCCTTCCGGTAGGCTTCCCAGTAGATCTCGCTGCCGTTCTTGCGCTGGCCCTTCTTCTTGGGCGTGTCGCGCACGACGCGCGCGGTGCCGTAGATCGCCCTGGCGGGGTCGATGGCCAGCAGGGCGCCCCTGATCGACAGCGGAAAGCCTCCCAGAGACGGCCGCTCGCTGGCCCCGCTGCGGCTCGCCAGCGCCTCGTCGTCCTCGGCGCCCGCCTCCAGCGCCGGTCCCGCCTTAGCGGAGGCCGGTTCGAAACCCGGCTCGAAGCTCGCGCCGTCGAAGAGGCCTTGCGAGACGGAGAAGCCCGCGGAGCCCTCGGCGGGAGCGCCCTGCGCCTCGGCGGCGCGGCCGGCCTCGATCTGCCCGGCGGCCGCCGACAGCGCGCTTTGCGCGCCCGGCTGAGACCCGGCCTCGGCGCCCGGCGCCGGCGTCGCCACGACGCCCGGCACCGTCCAAGCCTCGACCGTCGGGAAGCCCGGCATCGTCGCCTCGACCCGCGTGGGCGGCAGGCTCAACGGGCCTTTGCCGATCTCGGCCGCCGACGCCAGCATCGGCTGGAGGGACAGAGCGAGGACGAGAGCGAGGCGGCCGAGTCTCGGGGTCATGGGCTTAGGCCTTCTTGCCCTTCTTCTTGTTCTTGCCGGCCTTCGGATTGGCGAGCTTCTTGGCGTCCTTGAGGGCGCGGCCCACGGCCACGTTCTGGTTCTTGGCCTGCTCCGCTTCCCAGTACGCCATGAATTCCTTGTCGGCCAGCATCTTCTCGATGAGGGCCGTGACCTCTCCGGAGCGGGCCTGCACCTGGTCGGCCGTGAGGACGTGGCTCGGCACGTCGCGGGTCATCGTGTGATAGACGGCCATGACGCGGGCCGGCTCGCCGTTGACGGTCCAGCGGCCGTCCTCTTCGCGCTTGGCGTAGCCTTGCAGCATGGCGCGCATGGCCAGGTTGACCTCGAGCGACTCCTCGAAATCGTCCTGGCGCATCTCCTTGCCCGTGCGGTAGGCGTGCACGACGAGGACGTAGCCCTTGTCGTCCTTGACGACCTCGCCGCGGGCCGGCAGCACGCCGACCTCGTATTGGCGCTTGGTCATCGGCGACTCGTAGTAGAGCTTGATGTTCGTGCCCGAGTCGCGGTGCAGGTTGATCAT
>CAZZGQ010000471.1:0-2407 GCA_964653765.1 uncultured Elusimicrobia bacterium
ACACCTACGGCGGCGTCGACCCCGGGCCCAAGATCAACGGCGTGCCGCTCGACGACATGGCCGATTACAAGGTGTTCACCTCGCTCGATCTGGCCGAGACCCTCGAGCTCGGCCACGGCCAGCCGCCGCGGCCGACGGGCAGGACCGTCGGGGAGATCGTGCTCGAGGCCCTCAAGACGCGCGCCGGCTCTGCGCCCGAGGAGGTGCGCGCCTGGATGGAGGGCAAGGCCTTGGACCACCCCGGCCTCTGGCGCATCAATTTCCGCGACGTCGGCATCAACCTCCAGAAGACGCAGGTCGCGCGCAGCGACGCCTTCAACTCAGTGCCCAACGCCCGCATCCAGGGCTTCGATGAGGTCGACGTAGGCGAGACCTTCAAGGCCGACGCCGAATACCTCCGGGATCCGCTGCGCTGGACCAACACGCTCGAGATGGAGTACATGCGCAGCGATCTGCGCCCCCGCGGCCAGCCCCCCGTCACCAACGTCACGGCCAACCGCATCATGCTGCTGACGATGGGCACCCGGCGCGTGGGCGGGATCTCCGAGAAATGGCTGGCGCAATCTTGGGGCCCTTCGCTGGGCCTGCAGTTCGACAGCGAGTTCGAGCCGCAGCCGGGGCTGCGGCGCAAGCAGATCTACAGCGCCTACCCCGGCGTGCAGTTCTACGACGGGACCTGGATCAAGAGCCTGGAGGCGTCGGGCAACGTCAAGCGCGACCTGTCTCGTATCCCTCCGAACACCCAGTACGGTCTGCACGGGCGCGTGCTGGTGGCGCACGACATCGCCACGGCCTCCAACGGCGCCATCAACCTGCAGGGCGAGCTCTGGGACAACTATTTCTTCAACACCCACAGCGACACCATCCAAGACTTGCGCGTGGAAGGCGACGCCAACCTCAAGCTCCGCATCCCGTTCCGCAAGTACCTGTCGATCGCCCCGTTCGTCGACTTCTACTGGTTCGCCCTGAAGGTCCAGCCCGTCTGGGGCTACAGCCTGATGACGGGCGTCCAAGTGGGCTTCTCGCGGCTCTGGAAGCCGCAGTTCCAGCCGCTCTTCGGCGAGCGATGAGGGTCGTCTCGCTGCTCTCCAGCGCCACCGAGATCGTCTGCGCCCTGGGCCTGAAGGAGACGCTCGTCGGCCGCTCCCACGAGTGCGACTACCCGGAGGACATCCGGACTCTTCCCCGCTGCAGCGATCCAGCCATCGCCGTCGACGGCTCGAGCGCCGACATCGACCGCGCCGTCAAGACCGCCGCGCGCAACGCGCTGTCCATCTACCGCGTCGACGAGACCCTGCTCGCGGAGCTCAAGCCGGACCTCGTCCTCACCCAGACCCAATGCGAAGTCTGCGCCGTCTCGCTCAAGGACGTGGAAGCCGCCCTGGCCAAGCTCACGCGCCGCGAGACGCGGGTCGTCGCTCTTTCCCCGCAACGCCTGGCCGACGTCTACGACGACGTCCGCCGGGTCGCCTCCGCGCTGGGCGCGGCGGGCGCCGGGCGTGCCCTCGTCCTCGAGATGCAGAAGCGCCTGGCCGCGTTGGCCGCCCGAGTGGAGCTGCTCGAGCGGCCGAAGATCGCCGTCCTCGAATGGCTCGATCCCCTGCTCGCGGCCGGCCACTGGATCCCGGAGCTGGCGATGATCGCCGGCGGCCGGGACGTCTTCGGCGTCGTCGGCGAGAGAGGTCCCTGGCTCTCCCTGGAGCGCCTGCGCGAAGCCGACCCCGACCTGATCGTCGCCGCGCCCTGCGGCTTCGACATGCGCCGCACGCAGCCCGAGCTCGCCGCCCTCGTCGCCCAACCCGTCTGGCGCGAGCTGCGCGCCGTCCGCCGGCGCCGCGTCTACCTCGCCGACGGCAACCAGTTCTTCAACCGCCCCGGCCCCCGTCTCGTCGAGACGGCGGAGATCCTCGCCGAGATGCTCCATCCTGAGCTGCGCTTCGGCCACGAAGGAAAAGGCTGGCGTCAATTCGACCGGTTTTAGGGTAGAATCGCGGCATGACCCGAACCGCCCTCCTCGTCGCCGCTCTCGCCGCCTGCGTCGCCTCCCCCGCCTCCGCGGCGCGCTATCTCCACCTGGACGGGACGGTCACGGGCGACCCGGCCACGGCCCTCCATGACGTCGACGCCGTCTTTTTGGCCCCGCTGCGCGCCGCGGCGGGCGGAGTCCTCTTCAACGACACCGCCCAGACCGACGGGACGGGGCGCCTGCGGCTAAACCTGATCGTCGAGGCCAAGGACGCGGCTCGCGCTCCGGCCGTGGACGCCTACGTCGCGGCCTTGCAGGCCCACGGCTTCCGAGGCCTGACCGTCGTCTTCCAAGATGTCGCGGAGATCGACCTCGACGCTTCCTTGCAGCTGGGCGACTACAACCCCAACGACGAGGAGACGGCCTTCACGAAGAAGTGGG
>CAZZGQ010000472.1:0-2405 GCA_964653765.1 uncultured Elusimicrobia bacterium
ACGCGCTTGATCGAGTCGATGCCGAGATCGGACTCGAGGTCCATGTCGGCGTTGAGCGTCTCGACGGGGTAGCCGGTCTTCTCTGCGACGACGGTGAGGACGACGGGTTCGAGGCCGGACGCCGCGCCGGAAGCCGCCGGAACGGGGGCGGGCGCGGGACTTGTCCCCATTTTTTCAGCGCTGGAAAATTGGGGATAACTCGCCGCGGTGGCGGGCGCCGCCGGCATCGCCGGCATCGGCAGGCCGCCGACCAGCGCGGCGAAGGCCTGCGCCGCCGCCATCTGGTTCTCGAGGAACTGCTGGTGCAGGCGCGCAGTCTGCTCCTGGAGGCGCTGCAAGGCGATGAACGCGTCGGGCGAGGCGGTCATGGCGGGAGCCGGGGCTTGGGCGGCCGGCGCGGCCGGGGCCGCGGGCTTCACCAGCTCGCGCGGGGCGGGCTTCGACGAGCGGTAGTTCGCCCCCGTCAGCGTCACGGGCATCTTCGGCTTCTTGCGCGCCAGGATCTCGGCCACGCCGGCCTCGCCGTCCTGCCAGGGCGAGAGCGTCACGGGGCGGCCCCAGGCGGCGAGCTGCGCGAGCAAGCGCGCCAGGTCGGCGACGCCGTCGCGCTGGCCGTTGGAGGAGTCGAGCGCCGCGGCGGCGACGGAGCGGCCCTTGAGGATCTGGCCGACGAGGCCCGTGAGGCGGGCGCCGGGGCCGAGCTCGATGAAGCGGGTGTGGCCGTCCTCGGCCATGCGCTCGATCATCGCCGTGAACTCGACGGGGCTCGAGAGCTGGCCGGCCAGCAGCTCGCGCGCGGGCGCGGCGGCGTCCGGGTAGAGCGAGGCCGTCTTGTTGGCGTAGACGGGCGCTCCGGCGGGAAGCTCCACGGCCTCGAGCGCGGCGCGGAAGCGTGGCACGGCGGAGGCGACGAAAGAGCTGTGAAAGGCCGCCGACACCGGCAGCGTCACGGCCTTGATGCCGCGCGCGGCGAAGACGGAGGCGGCGCGCTCGATCTCCTCCTTGCGGCCCGAGAGCACGTTCTGCTGCGGGGCGTTCTTGTTGGCGACGACGAGGTCGAGCTTCTCCTCGGAGAGCGCCCGCTCCACGTCCGGCAGCGCCGCGGCGGCCGCCAGCATCGCGCCGCGCCCGCCGTCGCCCTGCTTCATCAGCGCGCCGCGCAGCGCCGAGAGCTCGCGCAGCCGCGCCTCGTCCAGCCGCTCGGCCGCGCAGAGCGCGGCGAGCTCGCCGTAGCTGTGGCCGGCGAAGGCGTCCGCCGTCACGCCGAAGCGCGCAAGCACCCGCCACTGCGCCAGCGCGATCGTCCCCAGCGCGGGCTGGGCGGCGTCGGTGGAGCGCAGCGCGGCTTCCTGCGCGGCCTTGCCGTCCGCGGTGAACGCGGGCTGAGGATAGATGAGGTCGCGCATCGCGACGTCGCCGAGAGCGTCCAACGCCTCGGGGAACAGGCAGACCAGATCCCGCCCCATGCCCACGTACTGCGAGCCCTGGCCGGCGAAGAGGACAGCGAGCGTGCCCGCCTTGCCCGTATCGAAGTAAGCGCCGTCGGGCAGGGAGAAGGGCTGGCCCTTGGCGAGGGCGCTCTTCATCACGGGGACGAGCTTGGCGAGGTCGGTCTTGTCCTTTTCGACGACGAAGCAGAGCCGAGACGCGTCGGAGGATTTGAACTGCTGGCGCGAACGGTGGGCGGCGACGCGGACCTCGTCCCAGGTCAGCGGCTTGGTCCACTCGTCCAGGGCGCGCGCTACCTCGGATGAGGATTGCGCCGACAAGGCCACGATCTGGACCTGCCCGTCCCAGTCGGGCGCGGCTTTCTCGGCGCGGTGCTCCTCGAGCACCGCGTGAAAATTGGACCCGCCGAAGCCGAGGGCGCTGATCGCCGCACGGCGAGGGTGCTCGCGCCGCGGCCACGGTCGCGGCAGCGCGTTCACGTAAAAGGGAGAGCCTTCGATCTGGGGCAGCGGGTCGTCGCACTTGATGGTGGGCGGCAGGACCTTGTGGTGGAGCGCGAGCGCGGCCTTGATCATCGCCGCCGAGCCGGCGGCGGCCTTGGTGTGGCCGATCATGCTCTTCACGGAGCCCAGGGCGACCCAGGCGCCCTCGGCGCGCGCTTCCCGATACACGGTCTTGAGCGCGTCCACCTCCACGCCGTCGCCGACGGAGGTGCCGGTGCCGTGCGCCTCGACGAGCTCGACCGTCGCCGGCGAGACCTCGGCCACGGCGTACGCCTTGCGCAGCGCCTTGACCTGGCCCTCGGCCGAGGGCGCGTAGATCGACTTGCCGCGGCCATCCGACGAAGAGCCCACGCCCCTGAGCACCGCGTAGATCTTGTCGCCGTCCTTCTCGGCGTCGTCCAGGCGCTTCAAGACGACCATGCCCAGGCCCTCGCCCAGGATCGTGCCGTCGGC
>CAZZGQ010000473.1:0-2380 GCA_964653765.1 uncultured Elusimicrobia bacterium
CCTGCCGTCCTCCGTCGGCCTGCTGACGCTGACGGTCGATCCCGACCGCGACGACGCCAAGACCTTGGAAGCTTATGCCAAGCGCTTCGGCGCCGATCCGCGGCGCTGGCTCTTCGTCACGGGGGGCAAGAAGCCGCTCATCGGGCTGCTCGTGCGCGGCTTCAAGCTGCCCGCCGTCGAGGATGCTCGGGCGCCGTCGGGCGAGAGAGTGACGCACAGCACGCGCCTGGTCGTCGTGGACGCGAAAGGCCGGCTGCGCGGCTACTTCGACAGCGAGGACGACGGTCAGGCGGCCGCCGCGGTCCGCGTCGCCTCGCGCCTCTAGCCGTCAGGCCGGAGGCGCCTCTTCCGCCGGGATCACGCGCGTGCCGGCGACGAGGTCGTGCAGGCAGCGGCCGTCCGAGCGGAAGATGAAGCAGGCGTCGACCAGCAGGTAAAAGGGGACTAGGCCGAGCAGCCACCGCCCGAGGATCATCCGCAGCGCCACGTTGCGGCCGAAGCCGCCGTTCTCCCCGTCGTCGGCGCGCACGATCCGCAGCTTCAGCGCGCGCTTGCCGATCGTCTGCCCTTGCTTGGTGAGCAGGTACGCCTGGTAGCCGAACAACCCTAGCAGCCCCAGGAGGGCGATCAGCGGACCGGGGTCGGAGAAGATCCGTCCGATGCCGATCGGCACGACGAACAACAGCGAGTCGATCAAGACGGCGCCCAGGCGGGTCCCGCGGCTAGGGATTTCCATGGCCTCAGTGTAGAGACGGTCGTGAGGAACGTCAAGGGACCTGCGGGTAAAATTCGGGGTCTGACCCCCGATTTTACCGGAGGCGGTGGACGGACTGGCGGTAGACGCGGTAGAGGTCGGTGGGACGCTGACTGGACGGCAGCAGCTGATCGAGCGTCTGCCACCAGAAGCCGCCGCCCAGGGAGTGACCGACGGCGCAGGCGCCCGGCGTCAGCCAGGTGAGCAAGTCCTTGCGGGCTCCGTCGATGTCCTTGGGATCCAGCCACCAGTAGCCTTTGAGCTCGTCGCCCTCCACGTAGCCGAGGTTGCCCAACATCAGACGCTTCTCGGGAAAGGCATCGCGCAGGCGGTCGAACATCCTCTCGAAGGAAAGCCCGACGGGATTATCGTCGACCTGAAGGCTGAGGGCCACCACATCCACGTCCTTCACGAAACCCGCGCGTGCGTTCCTATTGAGCCAGCCCTGCAGCGTGTGCGCCTCGTCCGGGGCGGTGCCCTCCCACCAGTAAAGGGTCAGGACGGTCTCCAGCGACGGCTCGATCTCCTTGACGGCGGCGGCGCCGGCGGAGAAGATGCGCACCACGTCTTCGGCCGCGAGGGGTGCGCGGCGGCCGCCCAGCCAGTCGCCGTTGACCTCGTTGCCGACCTCCCAGCTGTCGATCTGTCCGCGGTAGTGCAGCGCCAGGCGCTTGACGCGCTCGGCGTAGATCGCCGGGGTCAGTTCCGAAGGCCACTGGTCGGTGGAGAGCGCGCAGCCCATGACGTGGATGCCCATGTTGCGCAGGTCCTTCACGATCGAATCGTACTCGTTGAAGGAGCGCTGGTTTTCATAGGCGAAATCCGAGGGATTCGCCCGGAAGACGAGCCGCACCCAGTTCGCGTCGGAGCGGCGGACTTCGTCAAGCACCCACTTGTATTGATCCAGGCGCTGCAGCAGGGTCGAGTCCAGCGTCAGGCCGAAGCGCAGCGGGCTCTTCACGCGCTTGTCTCCGGCTATCTGGCGGCCGTGCTCGACCAGCATCGTCTCCCACGCCACGGCCGTGTCGTGGAGCGCCTGCGCGAAGAGCTTGGCGCGCTTGGGATCGTCGGAGGCGGCCTCGGCGGCGGCGATGCCGTCCTTGGCCTGCTCGGCCAGGCGCTTGGCCTTCGCGGGCGCCTGATACCGCGGGTCCATGTCCTTCTCGTGCTTGATCAGGGCGTCGCGGAAGAATCGGTACTGCGTCAGGGCGATCTCCTCGTCCAGCCGGATCGTGTCGCCGTCGGAGATGCCGCGCCCTCCGCGATCGACGAGGACGGTGGAGACGCCGTCGTCGGTCACCGGCCAGGGCAGGCTCAGCACGAGGGGCCCGCGGTGTTCCCAGGTCAGGACCACGGAGCCGCCTTTCTGCGCGATCGCCGGCCGCTCGCCCGTGAGGCCGTCCGCGGACCAGCCCCACAAGGCGGCGCGGCCGCGGCGGTCGGCGCGGGCGATGCGGGAGAGCAGCGCCGCGGCGTCCAGAGGCTTGCCCTGCTCGTCGTAGGCGAGGAGCGTGGCGGTGCCGGCGCGCGCGGCGACGGCGCAGGACAGCAGCGCCGCGGCCAGCGCCAGCGCCTTCACGCGCGGAAGCGCCGCCGCCGCCAAGCCTGGCGCGCCTGGAACCAGTG
>CAZZGQ010000474.1:0-2364 GCA_964653765.1 uncultured Elusimicrobia bacterium
TAATTCTATCATCTAGCGGGCTTCTCCAGAGGAGCGCGACAGCGCCAAGCGGGTGCCGGCGTTGACGACGAGGACGAACATCATCAACAGGAAGGCGGCGGCCCAGGCTTGGCGGTGCCAGTCCTCGTACGGCGAGATGGCGTACGTATAGATCGTGTGGGGAAGGCTGGCCATCGGATTGAGGTAGCCGTTGTTCCAGAAGCGGTTGCCGAAGGCGGTGAATATGAGGGGCGCGGTCTCGCCGGCGGCGCGCGAGATCGCCAGCAGCGAGCCCGTGATGATGCCGGGACCGGCCGTGGGGATGACGACGCGCAGCGTCACCTTCCACTCGGGCACGCCCAGGGCCAGCGCCGCCTCGCGCAGGCTCCGGGGGACCAGCCGGACGAACTCTTCCGTGTTTCGCAGCACGATGGGCAGGATGATGAGAGCCAGCGCCACGCTGCCCGACAAGCCGCTGAACCGCTTCATCGGCATCACGACCAGGGCGTAGGCGAACAGGCCGATCACGATGGAAGGGACGCCGTTGAGCGTGTCGGCGGCATAGCGGATCCAGAAGCCCAGCTTGCCGTCGCCGTGCTCGGCCAGGTAGACGCCGCCGAGCACCCCGGCGGGCACGCCCATCAGCGCGGCGAGGGCGACGAGCTGGAACGAGCCGAGGACGGAATTGGCGATGCCTCCTCCCGTCTCGCCGACGGGCTTGGGCAGGCGCGTGAGGAACTCCCAGCTCAGCGAGGAGGCGCCGCGCCAGGCGATGTAGGCCAGTATCCCGAAGAGGGCCGATAGAGCCAGCGCCGCGCAGAGGCCGGTCAGCCCCAGCATCGCGTAATTGACGAAACGCCGGCGCGCGTAGGAGGCGCTCATGCCTTCTCTCGGTAGAGCATCAGCCGCGCCGCGCCGTTGACGACCAGCGTGATGAAGAGCAGCGACAGGCCGATGGCGATCAGCGACTGCAAATGGAGGTCTCCGACGGCCTCGGCCAGCTCGTTGGCGATGACGGCGGCCATCGTGTACGAAGGGGCGAGCAGCGAGGCGGAGATCTTGGGCGTGTTGCCGATCACCATCGTCACGGCCATCGTCTCTCCCAGGGCCCGGCCCAGGGACAGGAAGACGGCTCCGATGATGCCGGAGCGCGCGTAGGGCAGGCTGACGAGGCGCACCATCTCCCAGCGGGTGGCGCCCAGGGCCAGCATGGCCTCCTTCAGCGGGCGGGGGACGCCGAGGAGCACTTGGCGCGAGATCACGGCGATGTAGGGCAGCACCATCAAGGCGAGGATCAGGCTGGCCGACAGCAAGCCGACGCCGTAGGGCGCGCCTTGGAAGAGCGGCAGCCACCCCAGCCACTTGGTTAGGAAAGGCTCCACGAACCGGACGGCGGGCACGAGCAGGAAGATGCCCATCAGGCCCAGGATGACGCTCGGGATGGCGGCCAGCAGCTCGATGAAGAACGTGCAGACGTCGGAGAGCCCGCGCGGGGCGAGCTCGGCGAGGAAGACCGCGGAGCCGACGCCGAGGGGCACCGCGATCAGTAGAGCGAGCGCCGAGGAGACCAGCGTGCCGTAGATGAACGGCAGCGCGCCGAAAGACTCTCCGACCGGATCCCAAGCGCTGGTCCAGAGGAAGCCCAGGCCGAAGCGCTTCCAGGTCCCGAGGGAAGCGCGGGCCAACGAGACCGCCAGCAGGGCGACGATGACGAGGGTCAGGACGCCGAAGGCCAGCAGCAGCCCGTAAAAAAGACGATCGCCGGCGCGCTGGCGCGCGCCGGCGATCGTGCGTACTCTCGGGGCGGCGACAGCCTCAGCTGCCGGCACGATCCGAGACCGTCTTGATCGTATTCTTGACCATCGCCTTCACGCTCGGCGGGAGCTCGGCGTAGGACAGGTCGTTGGCCATGGGCTGGCCCTTCTCGATCATCCAGGTCAGGAAGTCGCGGATGGCCTTGCCCTTGGGAGCGGCGCTCTCCTTGGGGATCAGCATCCAGGTGAAGCTGCTGATCGGATACGCGTCCGGGCCGGCCGCGTTCGTGATCGAGACGCGGTAGTCGGCGGGCATCTTGACGTGAGCGGCCGCGGCGCTGACCGACTTGAGGTCGGCCTTGACGAACTTGCCCGTCTGATTGCGGACGGGGGCGTAGTCCATCTTGTTCTGGATCGCGTAGATCAGCTCGACGTAGCCGATCGAGTTCGGCGTCTGCTTGACGAGGCCGGAGACGCCCTCGTTGCCCTTGCCGCCGAGGCCGACGGGCCAGTTGACCGCGGTGCCCTTGCCGACCTTGGTCTCCCAGTCCTTGCTGACCTTGGAGAGGAAGTCGGTCCAGATGTAGCTGGTGCCCGAGCCGTCCGAGCGGTGCACGACGGTGATCGCCGC
>CAZZGQ010000475.1:0-2356 GCA_964653765.1 uncultured Elusimicrobia bacterium
GGCGGGCTCGGGCTCGATCGCGCGCCCGCCGGCGGCGGCCGCGACGGCTCCCGCGACCGCCGCGCGGCGCGGCTATCAGCCGCCCCCCGTGATCTACCAGGCGAGCTCAGAGCAGACGGAGGTTGGGCCGGCCGGCCCCGCGGCGGAGCTGAAGGTCAAGGCGGGTCCGCGGACGGTCACGGGCAACGGCACGGGCCGGCCCGACTACACGACCTTCGTCGGAGACCCCGACACGATCCCGCGGGCCAACCCCGAAGGCCCGCGGGCCAATGGCAGCTGCCCGCACGCGGGCTGGTGGAAGTCCAACTACGACGGCCGCTGCTACGAGACCAAGCCGATGTGCGACGCCGCGGACTACGCGCACCAAGGCTGCGTGCAGCCCTAAGACGGCTGCGCCATAGAAGTTATCCATCAACTATGCACGCGTGCATAGTCTGTGGATAAGCGTTAGAATCACGAAATGCTGCCGCTGCGCGACAACGTCCCCACGCGCACGACCCCGGTCGTCAACTACGCGCTGATCGCCGCCAACGCCGCCGTGTTCTTCCACGAGCTCTCGCTCGGCCGCGGCCTCGAGCGCTTCATCGACCGCTATGGCTTGGTCCCGGGCCACTACGCCTCTCTCGCCCTCGCCCACCGCGCCGGCTGGCAGGCCTTCCTCGCCCCTTTCATCACCTCGATGTTCCTCCACGCCGGCTGGCTGCACATCCTCTCGAACATGTGGTGCCTCTGGATCTTCGGCGACAACGTCGAGGACGCGATGGGTCACGCGCGCTACCTGCTCTTCTATCTGATCTGCGGGCTCGCCGCCGCCGCAACGCAGCTCTGGGCGTCCTGGCATTCGCCTTATCCCACGCTCGGCGCCTCCGGCGCGATCGCCGGCGTCATGGGCGCGTTCCTTCTGCTCTACCCGCGGGCGCGGGTGCTGACGCTCGTGCCGATCTTCATCTTCGTGCGCCTGATCGAGGTGCCGGCCACGCTCTTCCTCGGCCTCTGGATCCTGACCCAGTTCTATTCAGGGACGCTCTCGCTGCATCACACCGGCCCGCTGGGAGGCGTGGCTTGGTGGGCGCACATCGGCGGCTTCATGACCGGCATCATCCTGCTGGGAGCGTTCGTGCCGGACTCCGGCGCGAAACGACGCCGCTAATCCGCCTTCTTGGAGCCGAACCACTCCTTGACCTTCTGCGGCCCGTCCTTGGGATCGAGCTGGTCGAGCTCCTGTCCCTGAGGCAGGCCCCACCAGAGGATCGGCTGCAGCAACTTCGGCTCGCTGGCGCCGGGATCCACGGCGACGTAGGCGTAGAGGCCCTTCTGCGTCGAGGTCTTCTCGGGATAGCGCCAGACCTGGACCGGACCGGGATGGCCCTGCAGCCAGACCGGCTGGCGCGTGGTCATGTTGAGGTCCTGCGGCGGCTCGGGATGTTCGCCGTCGGAGGGTTGCGTGAAGACAAGCAACGGAGTCTGCCTGCCGTCCGTGCCGACCCAGGTCAGGTAGAAATGCTTGGGGCTGGCGGCCGTCCCTTCGCCCGAATCCGCCCAGATCGTCGTATCGCCGTTGCGCTTGAGCGCCGTCAGGTCCTTCATGTCGCCCAGGTACTTATAGTCATCGGAGGGGCTGTCTTTCGCCGGGGCGCGCGGCGGCGTAGGGTGTTGGCCGATGTTCCTCGCTTGAGGGGCTAGAGCGTCGACGACGGAGTCCCCGACCGCTCGGGTCAGCGGCTTCTGCGGCGTGAGGGCGTCGTCGTCGGCTTGGGCGAGGAGCGGGACCAGGGCGGCGGAAACGAGCAGGACGAGGGTCTTCATGAGGGGCCTCCGGGGGCACCTCCTATGTAGCCGCTCCCCCTGGCGCTGTCAAGGGTCTAGGCCGGCAAGGAGAGCGCGGCGACGGCGTGGCAGGCGATGGCTTCGCCGCGGCCGATCGAGTCCAGGCCCTCGTGGGACTTGGCCTTGAGGTTGACGCGCTCGACCGGCATCGAGAACAGCTTGGCGACGGACTCGCGCATCCGCTCGTAGTGCGGCTTGAGCTTGGGCTGCTCGGCGATCAGGGTGAGGTCGAGATTGGAGATCGAGCCGCCGGCCGTGATCACCTTGGCCATCACGGCGGCCACGATGTCGCCGCTGGGGATGCCCTTGATCTTGGGGTTGTCCGGCGGGAACATCAGCCCGATCTCGCCCGCGCCGAGGGCGCCGAGGACGGCGTCGCCCGCCGCGTGCAGCACGGCGTCCCCGTCGGAATGCCCGAGCAGGCCTTTGTCGTGGTCGAGCTTGCAGCCGGCGAGCCACAGCTCGCGGCCGGCCACCAGCCGGTGGATGTCGAAGCCGAAGCCGACCGCCGTCCGGCGGCGTCCCCCTT
>CAZZGQ010000476.1:0-2355 GCA_964653765.1 uncultured Elusimicrobia bacterium
CAAGCTCCCGCCGCTCCGCCGCTCGCCTCGAAGCCCGCGGCGAAGGCGGCCGCGCCGAAAGCCGCCGCGGCCAAGCCCAAGATCCTCACGCCCGCCAAGCCCTACCGCATCGACGACGTCATCGCCAAAGAGATGAAAGAGATGGAGGACATGGGCGACGAGATGCACCAGGAGATCCTGGAGCATCAGAAGAAGTACGGCCGCTGATCAGGGAAGCGGCTGAGCGGTGACGCCCGCCGTCGCGGCGGCGGAAGAGGCGTGGGTCTCGACCCAACGCTCCCAGGCCGCGTAATCGCGCTCGCCGTAGCTCTGCTGGGAGAGCGTCGCCAAAGCCGTGTAGGCGAGGTCGTGGTTGGCCGGCTGCAGCAGGCGCAGCAGCCCGAGCAAGGCCGGCGCCGCCCGCGAGGCGAGAAAGGTGCGGTAGCTGCCGCTGCCCGACAAGCCCGAGATCACGGCCAGCGCCTTGGCGCGCACGGCGGTGGAGGGGTCATCCAGGACGGGGATCACGCGCCCGGCGTCGATGAAGAAGCTCTTATGGTAGAGCGCCACGTCCGCCAGGACCTGGAGCGCGGCGGAGCGCACGTCCTCCGAAGGATCGCGCAAGGCGGCCAGACAGGAGTCCACCACGGCCTTGCCGTCGGGGTTGTACGAAAGCGCGAAGACGGCGGCGGCGCGACGGCGGGGATCGGCGTCGTTGGCGGCGGCGGCGCGCAGCTCGTCCTTGTGGGTGGCGGCGGCGGCCAGGAGCTTCTTCTCGAGCGCGGCCAGATCGGGGGTGGAGGACCCGTAGGAGCAGTAGAGCCCGGGGCATTCCGGGCGATCGGCGAGGGAGAGCTGGCCCTGACGGAAGAGCGACTCGCCCAGATCCGAATAGCGCCTCCACAGGTCCAGGGCGCCGCCCGGATCGGAGGCGCGGCCGGCGGGGGCGCGGGAGAAAGCCAGGCGCGAGCCCACGTCGGCGGCATCGACGGCGTCGACCGTGATATAGGCCGTCTTCTGCTTGCCGTCGGAATACTCGCCGTAGTAGACGCGCGCCGAGCTCAGGGCGCCCAGGCCGCGGATCTTCGCCTCGAGCGCCGCCTTGGCGCGCTGGATCGACTCCTCGGAGCCCCGCCGGTTCTCGGAACGCAGCCGCAGGAAGAGCATGAGCTCCTCGCGCGCCGCCGAGGAGATCCCTTCCGCCGTGACGGCCTGGGACCGATAGACGTCGAGCCCCTTGACCGACACGGTGGGCTGAGCGGCGGCGAGACGACAGGCCAGCAGCAGCGCCGCGGCGAGCAGGCTCGTCATGTCCAGCGATTATACCCATTTGTTATAGTGGCGCCATGCCCTTGACGATCCGCGCGGTGACGGTGAGCCCCTTCGACGCCCCGCTCAAGCGGCCGTTCGTCACCGCTCTCGGCAGAAAGACGAGCAGCCCGAACGTCGGCGTCGTCGTCCGGCTCTCCGACGGCAGCGAAGGCTACGGAGAAGCATCCTCCTCCCTGGCGCTCAAGCACCTGTCGCAAGCGGCCCTGACCCGCGCGCTCTCCCGCGTCGCCATCTGGGCGAAGGGCTGGGACGTTTCCCGGCCCGCCGAGCTCGTCGAGGCCGCATGGGACCGGCTGGACGGAGTCAGCCCGGCGGCGGCAGCCTTCGAGAGCGCGCTGCTCGCGGCTCTTTGCTCGACGAGAGGTCTTTCGATGGCGGACTGGCTGGGAGGCGCCGCGCGAAGCCTGCAGACCGACATCACGATCTCGGCGTGGGACGAGGAGGCCACCACGGAGGCCGTCCGCGAGGCGCGCGCCGAAGGCTTTCGCTCCTACAAGGTGAAGGTGGGGGGCGCCTACGCCGACGACCTGGCCCGCGTGCGCGCCGTGCGCCGCGCCTGCCCCAAGGCCCGCGTCCTCCTCGACGGCAACCAAGGCCTGACCGCGACCGGGGCGCTGAAGCTGGTCGAAGCCTGCCTCAAGGACGGTCCCGTCGACCTGCTGGAGCAGCCGCTGCCCAAGGACCGGCTCTCTGAGATGCCCGCCCTGGCCCGCCGCTGCCCCGTGCCGATCGCCCTCGACGAGAGCGTGGCCACGCCCGCGGACGCCGTGCGCGCCGTGGACATGGGCGCCTGCGGCGCCGTCAACATCAAGCTCGCCAAATCGGGCCTGCTGCGCGCGCTGCGCATCGCCGGCGTGGCCCGCGCCGCCGGCCTCAAGCTCATGATCGGCTGCATGGCCGAGACGGCCGCCGGCCTCGACGCCTCCGTCGCCCTGGCCATGGGCACGGGCTTCTTCGACTTCGTCGACCTCGACAGCGACCACCTGCTGCGGCCGGGCGGCCGCCCCGCCGCCTTCACCCGCCGCGGGCCGACGCTGTCGCTCT
>CAZZGQ010000477.1:0-2351 GCA_964653765.1 uncultured Elusimicrobia bacterium
CCCGCGCTCGTAGCGGGCTGACCAGGGCTCGTCCGGGCTTTGCGCCGTCGCGCCCCAGACGACGGCCCCGTAGGCCTGCTCGATGGCGCGCTCGCGCTCGTTAAGGCGCAGCGCGGCCCAGAAAGCGGCGTCGATGCCGTCGTCCGCGAGCAGGACGCGCGCCTTGTCCGGCAGCGTCCTCCATTCCAGGAGGGCGCGCTCGTAGCGAAGACGGTTCGAGGCGAGCTCGGGTACGGCGTCCACGAAGGCGAGAAGGCGCCTCGGCGTCTGCAGCAGCTCGTCGTCCTCTCGACCCGCCAATGCCCAGCGCAGCGCGCGCGGGTCATCGAAGGAGAGCAGGACGTCGCGGCGGTCGGCGGCCTCGAAAGCGGCCTGGAACACCTGCGGCGCCAGATCGGGACGCCGCTCCACGAACCAGCGCTGAGCCGGCTCATCGGCCAAGAAGGCAGGCGCGGCGGCATAGGCGTCGACGGGGCGCGTGCCTTGGAGCGGGACCCGGTATTCCAGGGGCACGGAGACCTCGGCGGCGTGGGCGCCGGCGACGGACAGAAAAAGGGCGATCGAAGCGATCATCTCGCCCTCTAAGGATAGATGCCGCAGGGGTCGCGCGCCTGGGGCTTCCGGTCCCCCGGGCTAGGCCCCATATTCCAGAACATGTTCCGGAACATCCTCCGGCCTTTGATATCATTCGGCATGGCTTCGACGCTCGGCAAGCTGGCCACCGACCTCGGCGAGCGCTCGCTCTACGACGCCGCCAGCCAATGCAGCCGCTGCGGCTACTGCGAGCAGTCCTGCCCGACCTATAAAGCCACGGGCGACGAAAAAATGTCCCCGCGGGGGCGCAACCAGCTGGTGCGGCTGATGGTGGAGGGCAAGCTCGTCGACAAGGCCGCCGCCGCCGAGGCGCTCGACACCTGCCTGCTCTGCTCCGCCTGCACGAGCACCTGCTACGCCCACGTCCCGACGGCCGACATCGTCCTCGAAGGCCGGCGCATGCTCCGGGCGAAGACCCCCTGGTTGGCCAAGCTCTTGAGCTGGCTGCTGCTCGAGCACCGGGGTCTTTTCGAGCTGCTCTTGAAGGGAGCGAACCTGGCGAAGCGGCTGGGGTTGTCCCGGCTGTCACGGCCCGGCCTACGGCTCGCGGGACTTCCTGGATTGGCGGAAGCGGATGAGCATGTGAGTCTCGCCCCGCTCAGCTTCTCGGATCGGCATCTTGGCGATGGCGGGGCGAAACCCTATTCTCATCGGCAGTTCATGCCCTGCGGCACGCGCTATCTGTTCGTGGACGTGGCCGTCGCCACCGAAAAGGCCCTTTCCACGCGCGGCGGCTCCCAGCCGTTGCCGTCCGGTTGCTGCGGCCTCCTGGCCTATAACTACGGAGAGCTCAGCGACGCGCGCGAATTCGCCAAACGCGTGATCCGCGCGGCGGAAATAGACGACAAGCCCGTGGTCGTGGATTGCTCCTCCTGCGCCGCTTTCCTCAAATCGTATCCGCAGCTCTTCCTCGACGACCCGCTCTTCAAGGAGAAGGCGGCGAAGTTCGCGGCGCGCGTCAAGGACGTGGTGGAAGTCTTCCAAGAACCGGCCCGGTGGCCGGAAGGGACGGTCACGTACCATCAGAGCTGCCGGGCCTGCCACGGCCAAGGCGTGAAGCCGGCAACGGCTTTCACGGACTCCGCGCCGGGATTTCGGCGGCTGGAAGCCGCCGAGGACTGCTGCGGCGGCGCCGGGGCCTTCTCGTTCCTGCAGCCGGAGCTCTCGGACGAGCTGCTGCGCAAGAAGATCGCCAACATCGCGCGGACGCAGGCGAAGGTCGTCGTGACGAGCTCGACGTCGTGTTTGATCCAGCTTGCCGCTGGATTGCGTAAATACTATCCTTCCTGCGCCGTCAAGCACATCAGCGAAGTGTCGGCGCCGTAGCGATCACCCAATGGGTCGCAGACAAGAACTCGAGAAGCGCCAGACGCTGCTCTCCCGCTTCGGACGGCTCGTCGCCGCCGAGTCCCGCCTGGACGCGCTGCTCACCATCATCGCCGAGGAAGTGCGCCACATCCTCGCCGCCGACCGCTGCTCCGTGTTCCTGGTCGACCAATACAAGGGCGAGCTGTGGACGAAGGTGGCGATCGGGATGGAGGAGAAGATCCTGCGCATCCCGCTGGGCCAGGGCATCGCCGGCTTCGTGGCCAAGACGGGCAGCGCCGTCAACATCCGCGACGCCTACCGCGACACCCGCTTCACGCAGGACCTCGACCGCATCACGGGCTATCAGACGCGCTCCGTCCTCGCCGTGCCGCTCAAGGGCCGCGACGGCAAGGCCGTGGGCGTCTTCGAGGTGCTCAACAAGGGCAAGG
>CAZZGQ010000478.1:0-2342 GCA_964653765.1 uncultured Elusimicrobia bacterium
GCGCCCACGCGCATCGCCTGGGCGCGCGACAACCGCACCTGCGGCTTCCGCGCCGTCGGCGAGGGGGGGAGCTTGCGCATCGAGAACCGCATCCCGGGCGCCGACGCCAACCCCTACCTCGCCTTCGCGGCGACGATCGCCGCCGGCCTCTACGGGATCGAGAAGAAGCTGCAGCCGCCGGCCGAGCTGCACGGCAACGCCTACGAGGCCTCTAGCGTCCAGCCCGTGCCCAAGTCGCTCACCGAGGCGATCGGCCTGCTCGAGAAGTCGAAAATGGCGCGCGAGGCCTTCGGCGAGGAGGTCTTCGCGCACTACCTCCACACGGCCAAGGCCGAGCAAGCCGCCTTCGACCGCGCCGTGACCTGCTGGGAGCGCGAGCGCAACTTCGAGCGCATATGAGACGCCGGCTCAGGATACTCGCCGCCGGCCTCCTCGCCCTTTCCTTCTCGCTCGCCGCCGCGCCTCTGCGCGCCCAGGAAGCGGCGACCGCGCAGCGGCAGGAAGCCCAGGCCCCGATCCGCTTATCAAACCATGCGCGTCAGCGCATGGTCGAGCGGGGGGTGAGCCCGGAGCAGGTCCGCGAGACGATCGCCCACGGCGAGAGCTTCCGCTACTATCACACCGGCCGCTGGGAAACGGGCTACTACGACCCGGACCAGAAGCTCTTCATCGCCACCTCCAACGGCCTCGTGATCACCGTGATCACCAGCGCCACCCGCGGTTACGTGGAACGCCTCAAGAAGAAGAAGCCGTGAAGCTGGTCTACGACGCCGAGGCCGACGCCGCCTACCTTTATATAGGAGCGGGAAAGGCGAAGGTGGCCAAGACGGTGGCGGCCACCGAGGCCATCAATCTCGACTTCGATGCCGAAGGCCGGCTGCTGGGCGTCGAGATCACGGGCGCCAGCCGGGTCCTGCCGAAAACCGCGCTGAAAGAACGCGTGTAGACTGGTCGCGCGATCAGTTTGTATTCGTTTTTCCCGGGCCGAAACTGGTAGCGCTACCAGTTTCGCCGCGGGACGCCAAACTGGTTTTGAAACCAGTTTCGAGGCGGGTGCGCGCCTCTAGCGCAGCTTGGCCTTGTCTTGGGAGACGAGCGTCCAGGCGCTCATCTTGTAGAGCAAGCGCATCGCCACGTTGGCGTCCCACTCGTCGCCGTCGGGGCCCGGCGCGACTTCATTCAGATCGAAGCCGACGATGGAGCGGCCGCTCTTCACGAGCGTGCCGATCAGGAAGCTGGCTTCCTTGAAGTCGAGGCCGCCCGGCACCGGGGTGCCCGTGTGCGGGCAGAAGCGGGGATCGAGGCCGTCGATGTCGAAGCTGACCCAGACCTGCTCGGGCAAATGCTCGACGATCTCGTTGCAGAGGTAGGTCCAGGCCTGGCCGGAGAACTTGCGGCGGGTGAGGTCGCCGTCGTAGTACACCTTCACGCGCTGGCCCTGCGCCTTGGCGTAGTCGAACTCCTGCTCGCAGAAGTCGCGGATGCCGACCTGCACGAGCTTGTCGACGTGCTTGATGTCTTCCAGGACGTTGTAGAAGATCGAGGCGTGGGAGTGCGTGAAGCCCTCGTAGGCGACGCGCAGGTCGTGGTGGGCGTCGAAGTGGAGGATGCCCATGCCGGGATGGCGCTCCGCGGCCGCCTTCATCGCGCCGTAGGGCGTGGAGTGATCGCCGCCGATGAGGCCGACGATCTTCTCCGCGTCCATCAGCTGGCCGGCCTGCTTGTAGACCCAGGCGTTGAGCCTGTCGCTGAGCTGGTTGACGGTCTTCACGGACGCCTGCAGCGCCTTGTTCTTATCGGCGCCGCCCGCCTTGATGACCTTCTGCGCCGCCGCCTTCGCCGTCTTGTTCCAGGCGCGGACCTCGGCGGACTCCTCGCGCATGAAGAGGCCGGCCTCGTAGGGCTTGGCCACGTCGAAGTCGAAAAGGTCGATCTGGCCGCTGGCGGCGAGGATGGCCGCGGGACCGTTGGAGGTGCCGCCGCCGTAGGAGGTCGTGGCCTCCCAGGGCACTGGCAGGTAAACGAGAGCGGATTCTTTTTCGGTGTACGGCAAGCCGAAGATGCCGGCGTCTTCTGAGGCGACGGAATTTGGATCGAAAGCGGTCATGGGTGGGAGATTATAGCGATTAGAACATCAACATCACGATGACCCGGCGATGCTGCGGCCCCTGCGGCGCCCAGTGCGGCGTGGCCGGGATGCCCCTCTCTTCCTGACGGCCTTCGCCGCTGACGATCGCCGTCTCGCCGGCTTCCGATTGCAGCAGGGTCTGGCCGTCCATGATCACCGTGCCGGCTCCCTCGATGACGTGGATGACGGTCAGCACGTTGCCGTCGTAGTGGGG
>CAZZGQ010000479.1:0-2339 GCA_964653765.1 uncultured Elusimicrobia bacterium
GGTCGTATAAGAGGTAGCGCAGCCCGCCGTGGATGAGGTGGGTGGAGCTGACGGTCGTCGCCATGCCCGGGCGTCCGCGCTCGAGCAGCAGGGTCCGCAGGCCGCGCATGGCGCAGTCGCGCGCCACGCCGGCGCCGGTGACGCCTCCGCCTACGACGACGACATCGAACTGGTCACTCATGACCGAACCACGCGCTCATCGTATCAAACGCGAGGCCGTTCGGGCTTGAGCGGACCTGCGACGATCTGATAAGATCGCCTCGTGATCCGGCGCTTGTCGTTGCTCTGCGGCCTGGCCCTTCTTTCGGCTTGCGCCACCACCCGCCCCGTCTCCGGCATCCAGATCGGCGCCTCGCCCGAGCAGGTGCGCGAGAAGCTGGGCAAGCCCGACCGCGTCTACAAGCGCCAAGTGGCCCAAGGCGCCCTCGAGGCCTGGGGCTACATGGCGCTCTGGCCCGGCTTCAGCGTGCCGACCGAGCCCATCGGCAGCCGCGGCGCCCTTTCGCAAGAGATCCCGCTCGAGACGATCCGCGACGACGAATACGCGCGCGTCTTCTTCCGCGACGGCAAGGTCGTAGCCGTCGAGTCCCGCCAGAACCCGTAGCTTTCCCTTGTCGAACGGGCGGGCCCGCCCTATACTGGCGTCGTGCTGCGCGCCTTCCTTCTGCTGTCACTCGCCGCCGCCGCGGCCCAGGCCGCCCCGAAAAACCCCGACACCCTGATCTGGGCCGAGCGCAGCGACATGGCGGGCATCGATCCGGCCCGCGCCGACGACGTCTACTCGGCCTCGCTCCAACGGAACGTCTACGATGACCTGGCGACCCTCTCATCCTCGGCGACCATGAGCGCCGACGGCCTCGTCTGGCGGTTCAAGCTGCGCGTCGGCCCGCGCTTCCATGAAGGCGAGCCCCTCACGGCCGAGGACGCGGCTTATTCGCTTCAGCGCACCCTGGTCGTGGGCGCCGCCGAGGGCAAGAGCGACTCCTTCCGGCTCATGCTGCTGGGCACCGACGCCGCGCCGGGTCCCGGCGTCGCCGGGCTGGCCGAGACGCTGCGCCGCGCTCGCCGCGCCGTATCGGCGGAAGGGGGCGACGTCGTGATCCGCCTGCCGCGCCGCGCCGCGTTCCTGCTCGAGACGCTGCGAGCGGACGGCCAGGTGCTGTGCAAGCGCTGGGCCCTCGCTCACGGCGACTGGGACGGCACCGAGGCCGGGCTGGCGCGCTTGCTCGCTCCCGACGCTTCCCGGTGGCTGATGTTCCACGACGACGGCACCGGCCCCTTCCGCGTCGAGCGCTGGGACGCGGCGACGCGCGAGGTGGTGCTCGCCCGCTACGACGGCTATTGGCGCGCGCCCGCCCGCCTGCGCCGCGTCGTCATCCAGACCGTCCCCGAGTTGGCGACGCGAGTCCTCATGCTCAAGAACGGCGACGCCGACATGATCTCGATCAACAGCGGCGAGGAGTCGTCGGTCCTCGGCCTGGCCGACGTCGACGTGAGCACCGGCCTCCAGGGCGCCGTGCGCTGGCCGGCGATGCAGTTCAACCTCAAGGTCGACGCGCAGGGCAACCCCGACTTGGGCTCGGGCAAGCTCGACGGCGAGGGCATACCGCCGGACTTCTTCTCCGATCGCGACGTCCGCTTGGGCTTCGCCTACGCCTGGGACGCGCGGGCTTACGTCGACGGCTTCCTGCGCGGCCGCGGACGGCCCGCCTCCGGCGTGATCCCTCCGGGCATGGTCGGCTACTCGGCCTCGGGCCTGGAGTTCGCCCACGACCGCGCCCTGGCCGAGGAGCATTTCCGACGCGCTTGGGGAGGACGCTTGTGGGAGAGGGGCTTCAAGCTCAAGGTCCTCGTCAACGAGGGCTCCGCCGTCAGGCCGGCCATCATGGCGATCCTCAAGAAGGAGCTGGCCGCCCTCAACCCTAAGTTCCAGATCGAGCCTCATCCCGTCGACTGGTCCTCCTTCGTCGCCGGCTTGGCCAAGAGCCGCGTGACGCTGGGCCTGGGCGGCTCCTCCTCCGCGGTCCCGGACCCGTTCATCTATCTGAGGAAGTTCTATCACAGCGACGGGTGGAACGGACGCGCCATGCACTATCATGATCCCGAGCTCGACCGGCTGATCGAAGCGGGCGAGACCGAGCCGGACGAGACGCGCCGCTTGGCGCTCATCGAGCAGGCGCAGCGGCGGGGGGCCCAGGACGCCTTCGTCGTCATCCTGGCCGAGGCGAAGTACGACACGCTGCGCGTCAGCCGCAGCTGGGTGAAGGGCTATGTCTTCGATCCTTTCTTCCCCGGCGCTCCCGAGACCAGCGACTTCTACGCCCTGAGCAAGCAGTAGG
>CAZZGQ010000480.1:0-2338 GCA_964653765.1 uncultured Elusimicrobia bacterium
GACGGCTTCAAGTTCATCCTGCGCGACGGCAGCTGGCTGGGCCTGCGGCCCTCCGGCACCGAGCCCGCCTTCCGCGTCTACGCGGAGGCCCGCGACCAGAAGCGGCTCGACAGCCTCGTCGACGCCGGCAAAAAACTCCTCCAAGGAAAGTTCTAGACCATGGCCAAGATCCAGCAGCTGAAGGCGTTCGAGATCCTCGATTCCCGGGGCTTCCCGACGGTGGAGGCCGAGGTCCGGCTCGACGACGGCATCGTCGGCCGCGCCGCCGTCCCCAGCGGCGCCTCCACCGGCGAGCACGAGGCCGTGGAGCTGCGCGACGGCGACAAGTCCAAGTACCTGGGCAAGGGCGTGAGCAAGGCCTGCGGGCACGTCGAGAATGAATTGCAGAAGGCCCTGAAGGGCATGGATGTCGAGGATCAGATCAAGCTCGATCGGAAAATGATCGAAGTGGATGGAACGGCGAACAAGGGAAAGTTGGGAGCCAACGCCATCCTGGCGGTATCTCTGGCCGCTTCGCGCGCCGCCGCCGGGGTTCGGAAGCAACCACTTTACGTTTGGATTCGCGAAGCCTTCGGGATCAAGTCTCCTGAGTGGTTGCTTCCGAGCCCTATGTTCAATGTCATCAACGGCGGCAAGCACGCCGACAGCGGCTTGGACGTGCAGGAGTTCATGGTCGTGCCGACCGGCGTGGAGACCTTCTCCGCGGCTCTGCGCGCCGGCGCCGAGGTGTACCAGATCCTCAAGAAAGACCTCGCCGCGATGAAGATGGTCACGGCGGTCGGCGACGAGGGCGGCTTCGCGCCGCACCTCAAGAACCACGGCGAGGCGCTCGACGTCCTGGTCAAGGCGGTCAAGACCGCCGGCTACGCGGACAAGGTCCGGCTGTCCATCGACGCGGCCTCGAGCGAGTTCTTCAAGGGCGGCACCTACACCTTCGAGAAGCAGCCGCGCACCGCCGCGCAGATGGCCGACATCTACGCCGGCTGGGCCAAGAAGTACGGCATGGCTTCGATGGAGGACCCGCTGGCCGAGGACGACTGGGCCGGCTGGAAGCAGCTCACCGACAAGGTGGGCGGGCAGCTGCGGCTGATCGGCGACGATCTCTTCGTGACGAACGTGGAGCGCCTGCGCCGCGGCATCAAGGAAGGCGTCGCGAACTCGATCCTCATCAAGCTCAACCAGATCGGCACCCTGACCGAGACGGTCGACACGGTGCAGACCGCGCAGAAGGCGGGCTACACCTGCGTCATCTCCCATCGCTCGGGCGAGACCGAGGACGCCTACATCGCCGACCTGGCGGTCGCCCTCAACGCCGGCGCGATCAAGACCGGCGCGCCCTGCCGCTCCGAGCGCCTGGCCAAGTACAACCAGCTGCTGCGCATCGAGGCCGAGCTGGGCTCCAGGGCTCGCTACGCCGGCGCCGCCTGCTTCTCGATGGCGGCTCACGCGGGCCGATGACCCCGGCGCCCTCGCGGCTGAACTCCGCGAAGGCTTGGCTTTCGGCGCGCTGGCGCCGGCTGGTCGTGACCGTGGCTCTGGTCACGGTGTTCTTCGGGAACCAGGGCTTTCGCAGCCTGGTGCGGAACTACCTCGAATTGCGCAAACTTCGCGGGGAAATCGCCGCTTTGGAAACGGAACAAGCGAGAAGCCAGGCGCGGCTCAGGCTGCTTCATTCCGGCGACGGCGCCGTCGAGCGCATCGCGCGCCGCGAGCTCGGCTACGTGCGCAAAGGCGAGATCGAGTACCGCTTTCCGCCGCCGGCCCCCGAAAAGTAACCGTAATTTTAGGACGGGCCTTCTTGCGCGGCCGCCCCGCTCGGGCCATACTATGCCGTGAATGGCCGGCTGCTCTGGCCTCCGCTCGTGCTCGTCGCCGCTGCGCTGGCGTTCGCCCGCTGCAGCGCCCCGCGGCCGTCCTCCAGCTCCGCCGGAGGCGCTTCTTGGCCGGCGAGGCCGCCCGAGATCTCCTCGTCAGGCGGGGGGCCTACGGCGCCGCCGCCCGCCGCCCCCGGCTCGTCCTCCAGCCTGCCGCCGCCCGACGCGGCGCTGACGCGCGCGGGCATCAAGGCTAACGACCCGAGGCGCGCCGCGGCCGGCGCGGACCGCGCCGAGACTGGCCTCATCGACGCCCCCTCGGAAGGCCTCGCCGCGGGCCAAGCCGCCCGATTGGCGAGCCAGTACGGCGCCGGGGCGGGGCCGCAGGGCGCGGCCTCGGGGGCCTTCATGGCGTATCCGGCGGCGAGCGGAGGGGCCGGCCGCTCCGCCGAAGGCCCGGCATCCGCGCCGCCGCCCCACCTTCGGGCACGACGTCGCCGAGGAGCTGGCCCGCTTCGCGCCGA
>CAZZGQ010000481.1:0-2330 GCA_964653765.1 uncultured Elusimicrobia bacterium
CCGAGACCATGGCGCGCATCTTGATCGTTGATGATGAGCGCGAGGTCGTGATGATGCTGCAATTCACCCTCGAATCCGTCGGCCATCAGATCTCCACGGCGTTCTCGGGAGCCGAGGCGCTGCAGTGCTTGGGAGTCGAGCCCGCCCGGCCGGAGGCGCCGCTTCCCGACCTGGTGGTCATGGACGTGCGCATGCCGGAGCTCGACGGTCTCTCAACGGCGGCGCGGATGGCCGCCTCGCCGCGCGTCAAGGCGGTGCCGATCATCCTGCTTTCCGGCGACGCCGGCGAGTCGCGCCCGATGATGGCGCGCCTGCCGAACGTCGTCGGCCGCCTCGACAAGCCGTTCGAGCCCAAGGCCCTGCGCGCGCTGATCGCCGACAAGCTGCCGCCCGCCTCTCCGGAAACCCGCTGATGACCGAGAACGGCAAGACGGCTGCGACGGTCATGGTCGTCGACGACGAGCCCGAGATCGTCACGCTGCTGCGCTTCATCCTGGAGAAAGAAGGCTACAACGTCACCGAGGCCGGCAACGGCCAGATCGCGCTCGAGCGCCTGGGCATCGAGCCCGCCGGCTCCAAGCCGCAGCCCATGCCGGATCTCATGATCCTCGACATCATGATGCCCGTGATGGACGGCTACGTCCTCAACATGCGCCTGCAGAGTGAGCCTCAGACGCGCGGCATCCCGATCCTCGTCCTCACGGCCAAGGGCCAGAAGATGCGCGACCTCTTCGAGATGGCCCCCAACGTGGCCGCCTACGTGCAGAAGCCGTTCGACCCCAAGATGCTGCGCGAGCTGATCGCCGGTATCCTGGCTTCCAAGGGCAAGGGCAAGTGAGCGAGCAGCAGAAGCCGGCCGCTGCGGCCCCGCAGGCCGCTCCTGAGCGCTCTTTGGAAGAGATCATCGCCTCGAAGAGGGCGAAGATCGGCGAGCTGCGCTCGCGCGGCCTCGACCCGTTCCCGGCCCGCGCCAAGCGCGCGAGCCTCTGCGCCGAGGCCTTCGCCGCCGCTCAGCCGCTCGAGATCGGCACGCACGGCAGCGGCGGCTTCGAGCTCGCCGGCCGGCTGGTCGAGCTGCGCGACATGGGCAAGTCGATCTTCGGCCGCCTCGCGGACCAGTCCGGCCGCATCCAGCTCTTCTTCAAGAAGGACAACCTCCCTGAAGACCAGTTCGCGCTGATCAAGAAGGATCTGCACGTCGGCGACTTCGTCGCCGTGAGCGGCGCGCCGATGAAGACGAAGACCGGCGAGCCCACTCTGGCCGTGGCCTCCGTCACCATGCTCGCCAAGGCGCTGCGGCCCATGCCGGAGAAGTGGCACGGCTTGAAGGACGTGGAGACGCGCTTCCGCCACCGCCACCTCGATCTCATCGCCACGCCGGACGTTCTGAAGAGCTTCCTCAAGCGCTCGAAGATCGTCTCGACCGTCCGCCAGACGCTGGACGCGCAGGGCTTCGTCGAGGTGGAGACGCCGATCCTCCTCGGCCAGGCCGGCGGCGCCTCCGCCCGTCCCTTCGAGACGCACCACAACGCCCTCGGCGCCGACATGGTGCTGCGCATCGCCACCGAGCTCTACCTCAAGCGCCTGATCATCGGCGGCTTCGACAAGGTCTACGAGATCGGCCGCATCTTCCGCAACGAGGGCATCGACACGCGCCACAACCCCGAGTTCACGATGCTGGAGGCTTACGAGGCCTACAGCGACTACGAAGGGATGGCGCGGCTCTTCGAGAACATCGTCTGGAACTGCGCGCAGGCGATCGGCGTCGAGAGGACGAACTTCTTCGGGAAGGAAATAAACCTCAAGCCCCCCTTCAAACGGATATACCTGCCCGAGGCTTGGAAGGACAAGTTCGGAGAGCCGATCGATCACGTCCTAAAGGGCAAAGGGTTCGACCGCGCGGGCCTGATGAAGTTGGCCGAGAAAGTCGGCGTGCCGGCAGGCGAGAAAACGCCGTCGGCCAAGCTGTTTGAACGGCTTTTCGACGCGAGAATCGCATCGATGCTTGACGACATGACGTTCGTCTTCGACCACCCCACGGCGATCACGCCGCTGGCCAAGCTCAAGGCGGGCGGCGACTCCATCGTCGAGCGCTTCGAATGCTACGCCGCGGGCCAAGAGCTCTCCAACGCCTACTCCGAGCTCAATGATCCCGACGATCAGCGCGACCGCTTGAAGGAGCAGGCCAAGCAGCGCGCCGAGGGCGACGCCGAGGCCGACATCCTCGACGAGGACTTCGTCCAGGCCATGGAGGCCGGCATGCCGCCGATGGGCGGCATCGGCATCGGCATCGACCGCCTGGTCATGCTGCTGACCGGCCACAGCTCGAT
>CAZZGQ010000482.1:0-2322 GCA_964653765.1 uncultured Elusimicrobia bacterium
GGGCAGTTAGCTCAGCGGTAGAGCACTGTCCTCACACGACAGGGGTCATAGGTTCGAATCCTATACTGCCCATATCTGAGAAAAACCCTCCGCCCGGAGGGTTTTTTGTTTTGAATTTCTTGCAAAATCTTGAGTTCTATCGCCGAGAATCTGTGGGAAGGCGCTCGTGAGCCGCGAGGATGAGACCGCCGGGAATTCCCACGCTTTTTCGGTTCGAATCCTACAGCCCCTCAGGTCTCCCGCCTCCATGGAGAGCTCCTTCCGTCCGAGCGTAAGCAACTATGGCCGGCCTTCATGACGATCTACCGCGTCGACTACAACCTGACGACAGCCATGACGACGCCGTTCACGATGAGCCTCGGCTTCAGCAAGACGGACATCGGGCTGGTCACGAAGGGGTTGGAGCTCTCCGCGCTCATCGCCGGCGCTCCCTCGGGCTATCTGGCCCAGGCGCTCGATTGGCGGGGCTACTTCACGCTGTGCTGCCTGGTCGGCGTCCCGGCACTGGCATGACTGCGGCCTCGATAGCCCGGCCTATTCGGGGACGTTGTCGACCAGCTTCATGAGGCGCTCCGACACCGCGCCTTCGTAAATAGCGTTGATGGCCTCGCGCGCGTCGCGGGCTCGGCCCGCGCGGATCAGCGCTTGGATGTGCCCGGCGCGTTCGGCGGTCAGCAAGCCCATCGACGTCCCGACTAGACCGTCGGCGTATACGGTTTGGATCGCATACACGCCAGGGCCGGGATGAGGCAGGACGACGATCGCGGCCTCATGGCCTGGACCACGATGGTCCTCGATCTTGCCGACGGTCAGGGATACTTGTCTCGGGCGTAGGCCCAGTTCTTGCGCTGCATAATGCTTGAGGGACTGGGCCTGGCTGTGGATCATATCCGCCGCCCAGGGTTCGAGCCCGAGCGTTTTCAGCGCTTCGGGCAGCGCGTCGCTCTTGAGCGCTTTCGCCGAATAGGTCAGCAAGGCGGGCTGATAGTCGATAAGCGAGGGAGCGGCCGCGTACGCGCGGCCGCTGACGATCGGGAAAATGAGAGCGAACAGGATCTTCATGCGCTTAGTGTACTCCAGGCGTCGCGCCGCCGCCTGGGCCCAAGGCTCCTTTCGTCCCGGGTCCATTGCGCCGCCGCTTTTAGGACTCAAGGTCTCATTCATCGCGCGATACTGTGCTAGATTACGAACAGGAGACGACGAAGGAGAAAAGGATGAGATTTCTGTTGGCGCTCGCCGTCATTGTTTGCTTGCCGGACCGCGGGCAGGCTGCATTGGAGCCGTCTTCGGCGACGGTGGCGAAAACGATCGGTGCCCAGGCGCACATGCTTCTGTCGCTCCCTGACTTGCCCATGCAGCCGGCGATGGGGCTCGCTCAAGCCATGCAGGACCGCATTCACCCGGTGCTTGAAGCCGCCCATGAGCACGATTATGTGGACGAACCGACGGCGAATGCGGCCAGGGCCGAGATTTGGAGCGCCAGCCTCCTGACCAGAGCCGTCGCCGACCGTAAGGCCGCTCCGCTGATCGTGGAAGCCGTCGCCGGCGTCGACGGCGAAGCGGCCACGAAGCTTGAGCGCTTGGCTGAAACGCTCCACGAATCCGGTCGAGCCAAGGACTTCAGCGACTGGGTAGGCGTGCTCGTGCACGGCGTACGTCGCGTGGGAGACGGGTCCATCGAGGACCTTCGCTCGTCGTTGGACCAGATCTTCGACAAGCCTGCGAAGCTCTAGCCCAGGCACTTTCACCCGCCGCGCCCGCGGAGCACGACGCGGAAGAAGTCGTAGGCGAGGCGCTTGTTCGCGGCCAGCTTGGGATCGGAGCTCTTGAGGAGGGCTTCTCTTTTTTAGAGACCTTCCTGAAGCGTTTTGAGGTAGGGATCGTACGAGAACACTCTGTTCCTCTGCTTGCCCGTGATTTCCTTCACGAACCCCAGCTTGAGCAGGTGCTGCATCGAGGCGCTCGTGGCCGGGAACGTCGAGCCCAGTCCTTTCTGCGCGGCCGAGACTGAAAGAAAGCAGTGCTTTTGGAAAAGATCGTGCAGGGCGAGGGCTGTTCCCGCGGCCCTGCCGATTTTCTTGATCTGCTCGCGGTGGACCGCGAACATCTTGACGAGCTTGTTGGCCGTCTCGGCGGCTTGGGTGGAGACATCCTCCACGCCTTGAAGATAGAACGCAAGCCAGTTCTCCCAGTCGGCATGCGTCCTTACTCGCTGGAGGGCGTCATAGTAGTCCTGACGGTTCTTCTTGAAATACAGGCTCAAGTATAGGACCGGCTGGGTTATGGCGCCTTCGGCGATCATGATGAAAGGGATCAGCAGCC
>CAZZGQ010000483.1:0-2318 GCA_964653765.1 uncultured Elusimicrobia bacterium
GCATGGCCTTCGCCGCCTACGGCGTCACGGCCGTCATCGCTCCGACGATCGGCCCCACGCTGGGCGGGTGGATCACGGACAACTACACCTGGCGCTGGATCTTCTTCATCAACCTGCCCGTGGGCCTGGCGGCGCTGGGTCTCGTCCATAAGCTGCTGGAGGAGCCGCCCTGGGCGCACCGCAAGGAGGGGGGCGTCACGATCGACTATATCGGCATCGCCCTGCTCACCCTGGGCGTCGGCTCGCTTCAGATATTGCTCGATCGGGGCCAACAGGATGACTGGTTCGGCTCGCGCTTCATCGGCACGCTGGCCGTGATCGCCGCCGGCTGCCTCGGCAGCCTGGTCGTCTGGGAGTGGCTCGCCGAGCATCCGGTGGTGGAGCTGCGCCTGTTCAAGAGCTTCAACTACCTGACGACGAACGTGATGATGTTCATGCTCGGCGTCACGTTCTTCAGCGCCCTGGTCATGATGCCGCAGTTCCTGCAGACGCAGATGGGCTATACCGCCGAGAAGGCCGGGCTCGTGCTGTCGGCGCGCGGGCTGATGTCGCTGCTGGCGATGCCGCTGATCGGCTGGCTGACGATGAAGGTCCAGGCGCGGCGCCTGGTGATGTTCGGCTGGCTCGCGCTGGGCTTGGCCATGCGGTACACGGCGCGGCACCTGGACCTGCAGATCGCTTTCCGCACGGCCAGTTGGCTCGGGGTGGCGCAGGCCGTGGGCCTGCCCTTCCTCTTCGTGCCGCTGACGCACGCGGCCTACGTCGGCCTGCCGAAGGACAAGAGCAACGCGGCCTCGGCCATGCTCAACTTCATGCGCAACATGGGCAGCAGCGTGGGGACCTCGTTCGTGGTCACGGCGCTGGCCCGCCGCTCGCAATATCACCAAGTCATCCTGGCGGGGCACGACTCCGTCTACAACCCGGTATTCCTGCGCGCCGTCGCGGGGCTGGTGGCGGCGGCGCCCGCCGCCCCGGGCGCGCCGGGGCCGCTCTACGCCCGCTTGTACAAGGCGCTGCTGGCCCAGGCCCAGACGCTGGCGTACGTGGACACGTTCTTCCTCCTGGCGGGCGCGGCCTGCGTCATGTTCGCGCTCTCGTTCCTGCTGCGCGCCAACGACCCCGGCGGGGAGGCGCCGGCGGGCGCCGGCTAGCGATTGGAGCGGCCTTTCATCTCTCGGGCGATGTGCCTGAGGGTCGAATAGAGCAAGGCTTGCTGGCTTTCGGGCTTATCGCGCAGCAGGACGTCGATCTTGGCCGACCAAGAGCTGAGGGTCTGCGGCGGCTCGTCCAGGAGAGATGCGGCGCTGCACCTCAAGGCCTCCGCCAGCCGCATGAGCGTGGCTAAGCTGACCTTCTTTTGCCCGCGCTCGATCTGCCCGATATAGGAAGCGTGCAGGCCGCAGGCCTCGCCCAACTCCTCCTGCGTCCAGGACAGAGCTTGACGGCGGTCTTTGACCGAGCGGCCCATGCGGACGTAGATGTTATCCACTGCCGTCATTTTATTAGCGTCATTCGAGTCGTGGAAGCATCCATAAGGTTTAATGATAAAACCTTATAGTATTGACAAGGAGAGGGCTGAACGCTATGATGAAACGATGTGGGCGGTGGTGGCCGACGCCGACGCGGTGGCGCGTCAGAGGACGGAGGAAGTCCTCGTCAGGGCGGGGTTCTTGGTCATCGGCTGCAAGGACGCCCGGCAGTTGATGACGGCCGCCCGCCGGTTCCGGCCTTCCTTGGTCGTCCTCGATCTGGACGGGACTGAATCCTTCGAGGAGGTCGAGGCCTGCCTGAGGCTGCGCGGCGAAGGGCTGTCCCCGGCCGTCATCGTGGCCAGCGCCGACGTTCAGCGGTCCCGCGTGAGCGCCCTGCCGAGAGCCTGGCGGACGCTCGCCAAGCCTTTCAGCCCCGAGACTCTGCTCGGCTTGGCGCTATGGGCATGGCACGGGGCGGACTAGCCGAGCCTTAGCGCGGCCCGGCGAGCTTCTGGATCTGCTCGCCGAACATCGTCTCGTCGTCGAGCAGCTTCTTGGACAGCAGGGTGTGCGTCGCCCAGTGCTCGTCGAGGATGCGGTTGGCCGTGGCTTCGGCCTCGTCCAGCAGGCGGCGGACCTCGATGTCCGCCTCGCGCTTGGTCTGCTCGCTGACTTGGGACACGAACGAGTTCTGGTCCGGAGTCGTCTGCGCGAAGCCCGTGCCTTGGCCCATGCCGAAGCGCTGGACCATGGCGCGAGCGATCCGGGTGGCCACCTCGAGGTCGTTGTCGGCGCCCGAGGAGTAGTTGCCGTAGATGCGCTTCTCGGCGGCGCGGCCGGCCATGA
>CAZZGQ010000484.1:0-2308 GCA_964653765.1 uncultured Elusimicrobia bacterium
TCGCGTTTCCAGGACGAGAGCCGCCGATCCAGTTTTGGGAACGGCGAAATTCGCCCGGGTCTTTGTCGCTGCCGCGGCTGTTCTTCATCAGCGCGGCATGGATCTCCTTGATCAGGCGGAGGCTCAGAGGCAGCTCTTTGAGTCGTTGAACCCCGTATTCAAGGGTCGCCGCGTAGTTCGAAACCTCCTGCACGTCGTCTATGGGGACGCCAGGGGCCTGCGCGTTTTCGAAGAGCAGGAGATCCGAGAGAGATGATTGGGTTCCTTCGATTTGGGATGAGAGCACGGCCTCTTTTCGAATGTAGGTGTAAAGCAGATGCTGCGGGTTTGGGAGGTGGGCCACGATGCCGTCTAGGCGGGTTAAGGCTCGATTGGCGCGCTCGCTGAGGTTGTAGAGCCTATTGAGGTCGATTGCGGGGTTTGGGGGGAGATCGGCGGGAATGAAGCAATAGAAGGGCTCCGGTCCTGCTTGCTTCTCCCAACGGCCAGCGCGGGCATTGGCGGAGGGTTTAATAGCCTCAGACATTATTAAAGTATATCGGCCTATTGTTTAATAATCAAGGCGCTTATTAATGGATCAGACATCCACGGTTCTGATAGCGTCCCACAAAGCCCAAATCTGACGTAAAGCCCTCTTTACGGAGGGTTTTTTCTTTTCACGCGCAGAGGTTTTCGGGGTTCGAGCAGCGTAAGCAACTATGGTCGACCATAGTTGCTTACGGTCCCGCTCCAGCGGTTTCGCGGCCTGACCAACTGTGGTTGACCACAGTTGGTCAGCGGGGGATTCTGATAACGTCTCGCAAGGCCAAATCTGGCCAAATCTGGCTGAGGGCGGGCTGCGAAGCCGGCTCTTACGGCAGAACCGTTTGAGCGGCTCCGGCGATCGCCGCGTGAGCCGCGGTGAAGTTGAGGACGCCGCCCAGGCCGGCGCGACGCAGGGGGCTGGTGATGCCGGAGGGCGGGGCGATGCCCGAGAGCGTGAATACCGTCCCGATCGCGCTGGCGAAGCCGTGCGTCGGATCGAACCCGGCGATGTGCTCGCTCAAGTAGCGGACCGCCGCCAGACCCGTGCAATGGCTGCCGAGCAGCCATTGCAGCCCGATGCCGGGCGCGCTCAGCTGCGCCGCCTCCCAGGCCAGAGTGCCCACGGACGTCGGGCTGCCTTCCGGCATCTGGAAAGTATGCAAACCTCCGACGAGGGCGTAGACGTTGGCTTGCGAGCCGAAGAGACCGCGCGCGTATTGGATCGTATTGATCGCGCCGGCGTGCGCGCAGCCGACGAGGACGACGAGGCCCCGGGTCGTCTCGATCACCAGCGCTTGGTCTTCGGGCACCGTGTCCAACGCCGACGTCCCGCTGGCGGCGTCCACGATCTTGGGCGAGCCGGGATAGGTCTTCTCGTCATAGACGCGCGGGATCGCGCCGGTGATCCAGACGCCGGGGAAGCCCGGCAGCTGCAAAGGGCCGGAGGCTGCGACGAAGCGGCCGCCGGCGCCCTCGTAGAGCTGCTCGACGCCTCGCTCGTATTCGGCGCCCAGGCCGAGAGCCGCCGAGATGCCGTTGTTGGGGAGCATGACGTTGTCGTCCCGCCGGCCCATGTGGTTTTGGCCGGGGGCGTACGGCCGAGCCCAGAAGATCTGCGGGCCGCCGACATAGGTCACGCTCAGCGCGTCGCCGCGCGACTGGAGGCAGCGCTTGCGCAGCTCGTACAGCCCCATCGTATGGTCCTGATGGTTGTGGCTGAGCACGACGGCGTCGGCGCCGCAGACGTCGACGCCGAGACGCCGGGCGTTGCGCGCGACGGTATCCGGCGCGCCGCCGGTGTCGAACAGCAGCTTCTTCCAGCCTCCCGACGTCTTCACCTCGACGAAGGCGGAGAAGCCCCACTCGCCGCTCGTCCAGCGGCCGGCGATCATGTCGGAAAGGATCGTGATCTTCACGTCCTCGACGGGCGAAGCGCTCACGGCCGCCGCCATGGCGAGCGTGAGCAGAAATGCGACGGCGAGCGCTCTCGGGGTCACGGACGTCTATACTAGAAAATTGTAGAGGAAGGCTCGAGAGGCGCAGGCCCAGCACGGCGCGGGTCTTCGCTCGCCGCCGCCCTTGAGCTTTCGTCAGCGCGGCCCTATACTTCGACCTCGGCGGCTATGGAAAGGCTCAAGAGGCTCTCGGCCGTTTTCTTGTTCGGCTTCTCGTCGGGCGTCCCATTACTCCTGACGGCGTCCACGCTGCAGGCGTGGATGGTGGACGAGAAGATCGATCTGACCACCATCGGGCTCTTCTCGTTGGTCGGCCTGCCGTACACGCT
>CAZZGQ010000485.1:0-2304 GCA_964653765.1 uncultured Elusimicrobia bacterium
CTGCTCTTCGACGCCGAGACCTGCATCTCCTGCAACCTCTGCGTGAAGGCCTGCCCGTCCTTCTGCATCCAGCTCGAGAACGCCACGGTCCCGGACCCCAAGAACCCGGCGGTCAAGAAGAAGGTCGCCAAGGTCGACTGGTACTCGATCGACTTCGGCAAGTGCAACTTCTGCCGCCTCTGCGAGGAGGCCTGCCCCACCAAGCCCAAGAGCGTGTGGCACTCGCTCGACTACGAGCTGGTGTTCTACAGCCGCGACGAGATGGTGCGCTGCTGGAAGGCCGGCATCAACTGGGTCGGCAAGTACTGGGACCGCAAGGCGAAAGAGTTCAAGGATCCGCCCGGCCAGGTCCCGATCATGGAAGTCAACGTGAGGCGGTAGCACCATGGTATTCCAACAGATCGTCTTCTACTCGCTGGCCGCGCTCACGCTGCTCTCCGCGCTGGCCGTCGTCACGATGCGCAACACGGTGCACTCGGCGCTCTTCCTGGGCTTGTGCCTGGCCGGCGTGGGCGGCCTCTTCGCCTTCCTCGGCGCGGACTTCCTCTTCGCCGGGCAGGTGATGGTGTACGTCGGCGGCGTGGCGCTGCTCGTCATGTTCGTCGTCATGCTGCTGGGCCGCGCCTCGGACCTGCACTTGCGGCAGGTGAACAGCCAGTGGATGGCGGCGCTGCTCGTCTGCGCCATCGCCGGCGTGGGCCTCTACCGCGTGGCGATGTCGGCGGCCGTCGCGGGCGCTCCCGCGGCGCTGGCGCCGACCACGCATCGCCTGGGCCGGCTCATGATGGGCGACTACGCCGTGCCCTTCGAGCTCGTCTCCCTCGTGCTGACCGCCGCCCTCCTCGGAGCGGTGTTCTTCTCAGAGCTCGGGAAGGAGAAATAACGTGCATCTCTCCGATTACCTCATCATGAGCGGGCTGCTTTTCCTGCTCGGGATCTTCGGCGCGCTGACGCGCCGCAACCTCATCGGCATCCTGATGGGCGTGGAGCTCATGTTCAACGCGGCCAACCTCAACCTCGCCGCGTTCAACCGCTTCCTGCACCCGCAAGGCGTCGCCGGTCAGTGCCTGGCGCTGTTCATCATCACCATCGCCGCCGCCGAAGTCGTCGTGGGCCTGGCGCTCGTGCTGGCGATCAACCGCAACACCGACACCGTCTACGTCGAAGAGTTCAATCTCCTGAAGGGATAACGAAATGCTCGAGCACGTCTACCTCATCCCGCTGCTCCCTCTCGCGGCCGCGTTCATCATGCTGTTCGCCTTCAAGGAAAGCGAGCATTCGCCGGCGCCGTACGTCGGCATCGCCGCCATGCTCTGGTGCCTGGTCCAGTCCTGCGCGATCTTTTACGGCGTGGCCAAGGGGGGCATCCACCTGCCCTACGAGGCCAACATGGAGTGGTTCAAGCTGCCCGTCGACATCGGCGGCCGCTCCTTCGCCTACAGCATGCCTCTGGGCGTGCTGATCGACGGCCCGGCCGCGGTGATGCTCGTCGTCGTCACGCTGGTCTCCTCGCTCGTGCAGATCTATTCCACGGCCTACATGCACGGCGATCCGCGCTTCCGCCGCTTCTTCGCCTTCGTGTCCTTCTTCACGGCGTCGATGCTCGGCCTCGTCGTCGCGAGCAACCTGCTGATCACGTTCACCTGCTGGGAGCTCATGGGCGTTTCGTCTTACCTCTTGATCGGCTTCTGGTTCGAGAAGCCGGGCCCGGCCTATGCCTCCAAGAAGGCCTTCATGACGACGAAGCTCGGCGACTGCGGCCTCTACCTGGCCATGCTGATGATCTTCATCAAGGTCGGCAGCTTCCAGATCACGCAGTTCCAGGAGTTCGTGCAGCGCGGCTACCTCGGTATGGCGGCGGCCACGTTCATCGGCTTGGGCATCCTCTTCGGCGCCGCCGGCAAGTCCGCCCAGTTCCCGCTGATGATCTGGCTGCCCGACGCCATGGAAGGCCCGACGCCCGTCTCCGCCCTGATCCACGCCGCCACGATGGTGGCGGCCGGCATCTACCTCGTCGCCAAGTGCTATTTCGTCTACCTGGCGAGCCCGGTGGCCATGGAGACGGTGGCCTGGATCGGACTGGCGACGGCCCTCATCGCCGCCACCATGGCCGTCGTCGCCTACGACTTGAAACGCGTGCTCGCCTTCTCCACGGTCTCGCAGCTGGGCTTCATGATGTGCGCCCTCGGCGCGGGGGGCTACACGGCCGGCCTGTTCCACCTGACCACGCACGCCTTCTTCAAGGCGCTGCTGTTCCTGGGCGCGGGCTCGGTGATCCACGCCGTGCACACCAACGACATGCGC
>CAZZGQ010000486.1:0-2295 GCA_964653765.1 uncultured Elusimicrobia bacterium
CGCCTTCTACATGATGGAGCAGAAGGACAAGGCCATGGCGGTCTGGAAGAAGGTGCTTGAGATTGATCCGAACAATCGCTCGGTCCGCGAGTTCATGCAGTCCGTCAAATAACGATCTAGCGGACCGGCGATGGATAGGGGGAATTCCTCATTCCCCGTATTGAATTTGTAACACCCTCAGCCTACACTTCGATGGCTCTATATGGATAGGCGTCTCGGGCGTCTTGCGCTTCTTCTTTTGCTTTCGCTCGGCCTGACGGCCGAGCGAGCCGTCGCCGCCACCCCTCAAGCCCCCGACCTCAAGCTCCTCGACGAGCAGAACCGCGTCAAGCAGGAGTCCGAGGCGAAGATCCAGGAGGACGTCCTCGATCCGATCCTCGGCAAGGGCGCGGCGATCCCCTTCGTCGACGTGGAGATGGAAGTGAAGGTCGAGAGCGAGGAGTCGACCCGCACCGGCATGGGCTTGGCGGAGCGGTATCGCGAGAAGCAGAGCATGCAGGCCAAGGCCGGCATGCAGACGACCTACGTCTTGCCCGGCGTCCCGACCCCGAAGACCATCTCCAGCGGCGACAAGAACCCGCCCAAGCCCGACGCCGCGCAGGCCACGCAGGCCCAGCAGATCAAGGGCGTCCAGGAGCAGCGCTTCGCCGTCAAGCCCGTGTTCAAGAAGCTGGGCGTCACCGTGATCCACGACGACGACGTCCTCAAGGACAAGGCGCAGGTCGACCTCGTGCGCAGCCGCATCGTCGACGTGATGTCCCAATACCAGTTGGCGCCGGATCAGGTGGCGTTCCGGCCGACCCGCTTCAAGAAGCTCAAGATCGACTGGCGCGACGACCTCAAGAAGCCCAGCGTCTATCTCCCCTTGCTCTACGCGCTGCTCACCCTGCTGTTCCTGATCTTCCTGTTCGGCCCGCTGTGGCGCTTCCTGCGGGCGTACGTGCAGGCGCTCAAGGAGAAGCCGGGTGCCGAGGTCAACATCGAGGACGAGCGCGGCGACGGAGACGGGGACGGCGACGAGGACAGCAACGTGACCTCCGACGGCAAGCTGGCGATGACGATCCAGCGCAAGCCGTCGGATCCTCCGCCGCCCCCGCCGCCGCCGCCGGAGGACGAGGAGGACGAGATGAACAAGAAATTCGAGCCGTTCACCTACATCAACGAGGAGAACGTCAAGCGGCTCTCCTACTTGTTCATCCTGCGCAAGGAGGAGCCGTGGGTCATCGCCACGGTGGCGAGCTACCTGCGCCCGGATCTGGCGCGCCAGATGCTGATGATGCTGCCCGTGGAGCTGCAGGCGCGCGTGGCGGTCGAGGCGCTGACGGTGCGCCAGGTGACCAAGGACCAGGTCAACGCCATCGACGCCGACGTGAAGGAGAACGTGGATTTCGTCGTGGGCGGCATGGAGCGCCTGACGGCGCTGCTCGACGAGGCGGACGTCTTCACGCGCAACAACATCCTGACCTATCTCAAGAACGAGAAGCCGCTCGTCTACGACAGCGTGCGCCGCTTCATCCTGGTCTTCGACGATATCGCCAACTTCCCGGACCGCGAGATGCAGGTCATCGTGCGCGAGCTCAAGACCGAGGTCATGGCGCGCGCGCTCCAGGGCGCCCCGCCCGAGGTCGTGCAGAAGTTCTTCGGCAGCATGTCGGCCGGCGCCGCCTCGCTGCTCAAGGAGTCCATGGAATACGTGGGCCAGCTCTCCCAGCTGCAGATCGAGGAAGAGCGCAGCAAGATCATGGAGCTGGTCAAGACGCTCGAGAAGGACGGCAAGGTCAACGTGCGCCAGAAGAACGACGGCGGCGGCTACCATCTCGTCGAGGGCATGCAGGAGGAGCTGGGCGCGATGGAGCGCCGCCAGAAGGCCTTCAACGAGGCCAGGCGCAAGGCCGAGGCCATACTACATCCCGAGAGAAAGGCCGAGGCCGCGCAGCCCGCCGCGGCGGCCGTTGATCCCGCTCAGGTTCAGCAGGCCCAACAGTATTTCGACTATGGCGTTTCCCAAGTCGACGCCGGGCAGTTCGAGCCTGCCATTCAATATTTGCAGTACGCCGTCCAGCTCAACCCGGAGCTCTGGCAGGCGCATCAGTATCTGGGCAACGCTTTCTACGGCCTCGGCCGGATCGCCGAGGCGGTCGCGGAGTTCGAGCAGGTGCTGGCATACAACCCGGATCCTCAGCTGCGACAGTGGGTCGAGGGACTCAAGGCTCAGGCAAGGTAAAACATCATGGCCGACGACAACGAAAAGCCGCGCAAGCCTCCGCTGCCGCCCGGGATGGGCGGCAAGCCGCC
>CAZZGQ010000487.1:0-2292 GCA_964653765.1 uncultured Elusimicrobia bacterium
TCTGCGGCTGGTTGGGGCCGTAGATGTCGGCGTCCATGAGGCCGACCTTGGCGCCTTCCAGCGCCAGCGAGACGGCGATGTTGCACGCCGCCGTGGACTTGCCGACGCCGCCCTTGCCGCTGCCGACGGCGATGACGTTCTTGATGCCGGGCGGCAGGACGTTCTGCAGGCGCGCGTCCTGGCGCACGGCGGCGGTCATCTTGATCTTGACCTCTTTGACGCCGGGGACCTTCTCGACGGCGGTCTTGGCCTCGAGCTCCATCATGCCCTTGAGCGGGCAGGCGGGTGTCGTGAGGACGTAGTCGAAGCTGACGACGCCGTGCTCGACGGTCAGGTTCTGCACCATGTTGAGCGACACGATGTCCTTGTGCAGCTCGGGCTCGATGCAGGTGGAAAGCGCTTTGAGGACTTCTTCTTTAGTCGGCATGGAACACCTCGGAGGGACGACTGGTCAATGATAGCAAAAAGCAAGGGGCCCGGGCTTTCGCCCGGGCCCCTGCCTTTCGCAACGAGTCCTGGACTAGATCAGGAACAGCATCTCGCGGTACTTCGGGACGGGCCAGAGGTCGTTGGGCACGAGACCCTCGAGCTCGTCGACGGCGCCGCGGATCTTGTCGAAGTGCGGCTTGACCTTGTGGCAGTAAGCCTGCGCCTTCTTCTCGACGTCCTCGACCTTCTCGGCGGCGGCCAGGTCCTTGAGCAGCGCGTCGACGCCCTTCTTGGCCTCGTCGACCTTCTGAGAGACGGCGCGCAGGATCTCGGTCTGCGTCTTGCCCGCGTCCTTGCCGAGGACCTCGGTCAGGCCCTGCGCCGTCTTGAGCAGGTCCTTCTGGTAGCGGATCGCCGCCGGGATGTACAGCGTGTTCGTCATCTCGGTGACCAGGCGCGCCTCGATGTCGATGTCCTTGGCGTACTTCTCGAGGCGGATGTGATGGCGAGAGTGGCTCTCGACCTTCGACATCACCTTCATCTTCTCGAAGACGTCGACGGACTCCTTCTGATGGAAGCCCTCGAGCGCCTCGGGCGTCGTCTTGACGTTGGGCAGGCCGCGCTTCTTGGCCTCGGCGGCCCACTCGTCGGAGTAGTTGTTGCCCTCGAAGCAGACGCCCTTGCTCTGCTTGTAGAGCTTGCGGACCACCTCGAGCGCGGCCGTCTTGACGTCCTTCTTCGCCTTGAGCAGCGCCTCGATCTCCTTCTTGGTCTCGATGAGCTGGTTGGCCACGATCGTGTTGAGCACGGTGATCGGGCCGGCGTTGTTGAAGGACGAGCCCACGGCGCGGAACTCGAACTTGTTGCCGGTGAAGGCGAACGGGGACGTGCGGTTGCGGTCCGTGTTGTCCTTGGCGATCTGTGGGATCTTGTCGATGCCGAACTCCATCCACTCCTCGGGGGTCGCCTTGGAGACGTTGCCCTTCTCGATGTCGTTGAGCACGGACGTGAGCTGGGCGCCCAGGAAGACGCTCATGATCGCCGGCGGGGCCTCGTTGGCGCCCAGGCGGTGGTCGTTGCCCGAGCTCGCGATGGAAGCGCGCAGCAGCAGGCTGTTGTCATGGACCGCCTTGATGATGGAGGCCAGGAACAGCAGGAACTGCAGGTTGTCCTGCGGCGTGTCGCCGGGGGTCAGCAGGTTCTTGCCCGTGTCGGTGCCGAGCGACCAGTTGTTGTGCTTGCCGCTGCCGTTGACGCCGGCGAAGGGCTTCTCGTACAGCAGGCAGGCGAGCTTATGCCGGGCCGCGACGCGCTTGGCCATGTCCATGACCAGCTGGTTGTGGTCGATGGCGACGTTGGCCTCCTCGAAGACGGGCGCGCACTCGAACTGGTGCGGGGCCACCTCGTTGTGGCGCGTCTTGAGCGGCACGCCCAGCTTGTAGAGCTCGCTCTCCAGGTCGATCATGAACGCGATCACGCGGTCCTTGATCGTGCCGAAGTAGTGGTCTTCCAGCTGCTGGCCCTTGGCGGGCGCGGCGCCGAAGAGCGTGCGCTCGGCGAGCAGCAGGTCGGGGCGCTTCTTGTAGTACTCCGCGTCGATGAGGAAGTACTCCTGCTCGGCGCCGAGGGTGGAGAAGACCTTGCGCGCGTCGCTGTCGAAGTAGCTCAGGATGCCGAGGGCGGCCTTGTTGAGCGCCTCGATCGAGCGTAATAGAGGAGTTTTCGTGTCCAAGGATTCTCCCGTGTAGGACACGAAAATCGTCGGTATGCACAGGGTGGAGCCGCCGGGCGTCTCCAGGATGAACGCCGGAGACGTCGGGTCCCAGGCCGTGTAGCCGCGGGCCTCGAAGGTGGCGCGCAGGC
>CAZZGQ010000488.1:0-2276 GCA_964653765.1 uncultured Elusimicrobia bacterium
AGCGGCGGCTCTCCTCTTGTTCCTCGCCCCCGGCGTCGCCACGGGGAGCTGCACGCGCCGCAGAGCGTCGAGATCGAGCGTCGGCGCGTAGGCGGCCGCGGCCCATCGGCGCGCGTGGAGCGCCGTCTCGCCGCCGCGCCTCAGCATGAACCACGCTCCCCTGAACCCCGCCGCCCGCGCCGGCGCGGCCACGAGCGAGCGCCACAGGTAGGCGGCGCGCAGCGCCGGAGCGAAGGAGCGATGGATCAGATACGCCGCGGCGGCGCCGCCTCCCAGCGCGACCCAGGCGCCTATAGAGGAGGGCGACGCGGCGACAAGCGCGGCCGGGGCGGCGACGGCCGCCCATTTGGCGCCGAGCCAGGCCCGCTGCACCGCGGCGACGATGACGTCCTTGAACGCCGGCCGCTCCGACACGCTCGGGCCGTCGTCCACGACCTCGGTGCCGTAATCGAAAGAATAGGCGGCGGGCAGGTTGAGCTCGGAGACGAGAGGCTCCTCACGCCGGCGCGCCTCGGAGACCAGCGCCCGGACCTCGGAGCGCCGCCGCGAAGGGAGGTTCAGGCTGGGAGCGTGCGCCACGCCGTGCACGTAGTACGTGGAGCCGCCGGCCTCGACCTTGAGCGCCGGGACGGGCCCGGTCCGGTCGACGGGGAATAGCCGCGGCGTGATGGGCGCCGCCTCGTACCAGAGCGCCTGCGCCAGCTCCCGCAAGGCCGGCTCGTCGGCGGCGTGGTCGAAATCGGTGGAGCGCAGAGCGCCCAGCCGCGCGAGGCGGGCGCGGACCTCCGGCAGGCCTTGAAGGGGCGTGGTCCCTTGGATGGCCTCCCCCAGTTGCTCGAGCGTCGGGACGGCCGGGACCGCCACGGCCGCAGGGATGGCGGCGGCGTCCACGGCGGGCAGCGCGGGGGCGGCGAGATCCCTCGCCGGCAAGCTCGGGCCTTCGACGGGAGCGGGCGGAGCGAGGCCGCGCTCGGAGGGGCCGCCGGCAAAGGCGGCGCCCGGGACGAGCAGCCAAACGGCGACGACGCGGACGAGCCCGCGCTTCATGCCCGCAAGGGTAGCGGCGGCGACGGCGGCCCGCCTGAGCCGATCAGGACCGGCGGCCCCGTCCTTTGGCTTCTCGCCGCCTAGGACCTAGGGCCCAGGCCGGCGGGCGCCCGGCCCGCTACCATATCGTCGATGCGCCGTATCGCCCTGCTGCTCGCCGCCTGCTGCGCCGCCCTCCCGGCGAGCGCCGCCCCTTCCGCTTCCGTGGAGCAATCGGGAACGTCCGTCCCGGCCGGAGCCGCGCGTCCCTTCCCGACGGCGCCGGGCGTCACACCGAGCTTCCCCAGCATGCCCGACCCGGCGTTGAGCCTGCTGCCCCAAGGGCCGGACCTGCGTCTCGACGCTTCCGTCCAGGCCGCGATGGCCAATCCCGTCCCCAACACGGCGATGGGCCTGAAGGCGGAGTACTTCACGCTCAAGCCGGAGCAAGCGCAGGCGGCCGGCGCGCCCCAAGCCGTCGCCGCGGGCCGCGTCCTCGAGGCCGCGTCGGTTCCGGGCGCCCGCGCGGCGGTCGGCGCCGTCACCACCCGCGTCTACGACGGCGGGCGCGAGGTCCCGAAGGCCGATTTCATCGAGACCAAGGAAGCGCCGGCCGGGGCTTCCTCCCGAGACTACCTGAGCCGCGCGCGGCGGCTGTCGGGCGCGGCGCTGCTGCGCGAGCTGAGCGACGTCACCGGCCCCAAGAACGGCTTTCGCCCCATCGGCTACGAGTCGGCGCAGCGCGCGCTCTTCGCCTCCGTCGACCGCGTGAAGGTGAAGGGCCGGCCGGGCGTGCGCGACGCCTACTCCGACGCTTTCATCGAGGATCCCTCGCTGCTGAGCGTGGAGCACGTCTGGCCGCAGTCCCTTTACGGCTCGCAAGCCCCGATGCGCTCCGACTTGCACGGCCTGCTCTCCACGCTCGCCGCGAGCAACGCCGCCCGAGGGGACAAGCCTTACGGCATGAGCCCCGACGCCTTCGAGCCGCCGGACGCCGCGAAGGGCCGCGTGGCCCGGGCGATGCTCTATTTCTACACCCGCTACCAGGACCGCGGCATCGCCAAGACCGAGGAGACGTCGCGCTTCTGGAACCGCCAGCTCCCCCTCATGCTCGACTGGAACCGCCGCTTCCCGCCCACGAGCGAGGAGAAGCGGAGCAACGACATGGCGCAGATCGAGCAGGGCAACCGCAACCCGTACACCGACGAGCCCGGCCTGGCCGACCGGATCGGCGAGGCCGCCTTCCGCGC
>CAZZGQ010000489.1:0-2254 GCA_964653765.1 uncultured Elusimicrobia bacterium
GGATGACCAGCTTCTGGGAGCGCAGGCGCTCGACGGCGGCGCGCTGCTCGTCGGCTTCCACGACGCCGGTCAGCACGTTGCCGTCCATCCCTTTAGCCTTATATTCGTACGCTGGCATTCACTCCTCCGCACTCTCCTACGCCGACGCCATCGACCGTTGCAAGAGGCGGCGCAGGTCCTCGGGGTCGAGGGAACGGGACATGACCTCTTGAAAAGTGGCGCGCTGCTGCTTGTAGAGCTCGGCCAGAGACTGGTTCATCGTCTGCATGCCGAACTTGCCGCCGGTCTGGATGGCGAGCTGGACCTGCTCCACCTTCTGCTCGCGGATCAGGTTGCGGATCGCCGACGTCACCGTCAGGATCTCTGCGGCCAGGACGCGGCCGGCCCCGGAGGCGTGCGGCAAAAGCTGCTGGCACATCACGGCCTGAAGGACGAAGGAGAGCTGCACGCGCACCTGCTCGATCTGGTGCTGCGGGAACACGTCGATAAGGCGGTTGATCGACTGCGCGCAATCGTTGGTGTGCAGCGTCGCCAGCACCAGGTGGCCTGTCTCCGCGATGTTGAGCGCGGCGCTGATCGTCTCCAGGTCGCGCAGCTCGCCGATCAGGATGACGTTGGGGTCCTGGCGCAGCACGTATTTGAGCGCGGCCGAGAAGGTCTCGGTGTCTTGGCCCACCTCGCGCTGGTTGACGATGCACTTCTTGTGCGTGTGCACGTACTCGATCGGATCCTCGACGGTGACGATGTGCCCGCCGCGGTGCTCGTTGATATAGTCGATCATCGAGGCCAGCGTGGTGGACTTGCCCGAGCCCGTGGGGCCGGTGACGAGGATCAGGCCCTTTGGGATCTTCATGATCTCGTAGATCACCTGCGGCAGGCCGATCTCCTCGAACGTCTTGAAAGCGGACGGGATGGCGCGCACGGCGGCGCCCACCGAGCCGCGCTGCCGGTAGATGTTCATGCGCAGGCGGCCGATGCCCTTGAGGCCGAAGGCGAGGTCCAGCTCGTTGTTGGCCTCGTAGCGCTGGCGCTGCTGCTCGGTGAGCAGCGTGAAGATCAGGCTCTGCGCCGTCTCGTGAGAGAGCTTCTCGAAGGGCGTCGGGACGAGCTGGCCGTCGATGCGCAGCATGGGCGGCGCGCCCACCGTGAGATGCAGATCCGACGCTCCCCGCTCGTGCATCAGCAGGAACAGCTCGCTCATCGATATGCCCATGGTTTTAGACGTGCGTTCCCGTGACGCGGATGACTTCCTCGGCCGTCGTAGAGCCCTCCATCAGCTTGCGGATGGCGGATTCTTGCAGCGTGATCATGCCGTTCTTGACGGCGATCTCCTTGATCTTGACGGCCGTGGCGCGCTGGCCGATCAGGTCTCGGATCTCGTCGGTGATCTCGAGAACCTCGTGGATGCCGCGGCGGCCGCGGTAGCCCGTGCCCGCGCAGCTTTCGCAGCCTTTGCCGCGGTAGAGCGTGATCTTCGGCGTCTGCGGCAGCTTCTTCTGCGGGACGCCGATGGTGGTGAGCCAAGCCGTGTTGACCTCGTAGGCTTCCTTGCAGTCCTTGCAGATCGTGCGCACGAGGCGCTGGGCGACGACCATCGTCAGGGCGGAGGAGATCAGCACGGGGTCGACGCCCATCATCAGGATGCGGGTGATGGCGCCGGGAGCGTCGTTGGTGTGCAGCGTCGAGAACACGAGGTGCCCCGTAAGCGCCGCATTGATGGCGATCGTGATCGTCTCCTGATCGCGGATCTCGCCGACCATGATGATGTCCGGGTCCTGGCGGAGGAAGGATCTGAGCGCCAGAGCGAAGTTGAGCCCGATCTCGGCGTTGCAATGCACTTGGTTGATGCCCGAAAGCTGGAACTCGACGGGGTCCTCGGCCGTCATGATGTTGACGTCCGGCGAGTTGAGGGTGTGCAGCGTGGAATAGAGCGTGGTGGACTTGCCCGAGCCGGTGGGGCCGGTGACCAGGATGATGCCGTGGGGGTCCTCGATGTGCTTGGTGTAGATCGCGAAGTTCTCGGGGTCCATGCCCAGCTTGCCGATATCGAGCGTCATCGCGGTCGAATCCATGATGCGCATGACGACCTTCTCGCCCGGAGAGCACGGGCAGATCGAGATGCGCAGGTCGATCTCCTTGCCGTCGACGCGGACCTTGATGCGGCCGTCCTGCGGCCGGCGCCGCTCGGAGATGTCGAGGTCGGCCATGATCTTCAGGCGCGAGACGATGGCGTTGAGGAACTTCTTGGGCGGCG
>CAZZGQ010000490.1:0-2250 GCA_964653765.1 uncultured Elusimicrobia bacterium
GGATGGCGCTCTCGTAGCGCCAGTCGTAGTTCCAGTAGACCTTGAACTGGTTGAGGCGGCCGAGCATATCGTTGACGGTGCCGGCCGCCTCCTTCACCGAGGCCACCGTCTGCTGGACGTCCTGCTTCATCTTCTCATCGTGCAGCAGCGCGCCGACCGTGCCCTTGTCGGTGGCCAGCGAGGCCATCATCGTGTTGGCCTTGGCCAGGACCTGATCCAGCTTCGCGGTGATGTCGTCGGCGCGGTCCATCGCGCGCGTCAGGCTGGGTTTGGTCTCCTCGATCAGATCGTTGAGGTTGGCCGTGAGCTCGCGCACGTTGGCCACCGTGTCCTTCATGTTGCCGACCAGCGAGCCGCGCGGGCCTTCCTGGTTGAGCTGGTTGAGCAGGTCTTGGACCGAGGCCAGAGCCTTGGTCAGGGCCTTCTCGATGGAGACCGGATCGGTGCCGATGACGGTCGACTCGGGCGCGATGACGCCGGACTCGGGATGGCCCTGGTTGATCTGCAGGAACTTGGAGCCGATGATGCCGGTCGAGCCGACCTCGAACTCGGCGTCCTTGTAGACGTCGACGCCCTGGCGGATGGCGCAGATCACCTTGGCGTGGCTGTCGACCAGGATGATGTCCTTCACCTGGCCGATCTCGACGCCGGAGAGCTTCACCGGCGAGTTCTTGGTCAGGTTGGCGACGTCATGGAACTGGGCGTAGATCGTGTAGCGCTTCTCGAAGGTGTAGTCGCCCAGAAGGAAGATCGCCGTGCCCATGAGCATGAGCCCGGCGACGACGAAGGCGCCGACCTTGGCTTCTAGGCTCAACTGCCCTTCCCTTTGGCGGCGGGCGCGTCGGGCTCGTATTCGCGCAGCTTCATCTTGATCGGGCCCTCGCTCTTGCCGTCGACGAACTGGCGGATGTAGGGATCCTTCGACGACTTGAAGGCCTCGGGCTCGGCCACGGCGAGCAGGTGGCCTTCATGGAGCATCGCGATGCGGCTGGAGATCTTGTAGGCCGACTTCATGTCGTGCGTGACCACGATCGACGTGACCTTCAGCTTCTTCTGGAGGTCCAGGATCAGGTCGTTGATGACGTCCGACATGATCGGGTCCAGCCCCGTCGTCGGCTCATCATACAATATATACTTGGGGTCGGCGGCGATCGACCGGGCGAGGCCGACGCGCTTCTTCATGCCGCCGGACAGCTCGGCCGGCCGGAAATCCTCCACGTCCTTGAGGCCGACCAGCGCCAGCTTCTCGCGCGCGATCTCGCGGAACTTCGAAGGCGGGATGTCCGTCAGGTACCTCAGGCCGAACGTCACGTTCTCCCAGACCGAGATGGAGTCGAAGAGCGCCGCTTCCTGGAAGCAGTAGCCGAAGCGCCGGCGATAATCGGCGACCTGCTCCTCGCCCTTGAGCTTGGTGATGTCCATGCCGTCGACGGCGATCGAGCCCTCGTCCGGCCGCACGAGCCCGATGACGCACTTGATGAACGTGCTCTTGCCCGTGCCCGAGCCGCCGATGATCGACAGCGTCTCGCCGTCCTTGACGGTCAGGTCGATGCCCCGCAGGACCTGGCGCTGGCCGAAGCGCTTCTTGACGCCTTTCGCCTCGATCACCGGGCGCTCCAAATCGAGTTATCCACCGGACTCTCAGCGCTGAGAGTCCGGTGGATAAATTCTCCGGGACACGGCGGAATGCCGGCGGCCCTCATGTTATCCCTATCGCCACGAGGACAGCCGTGACGAAATAGTCGAGGATCAAGACCGATACCATGCTCAAGACGACGGCCGTCGTCGTCGAGCGGCCCACGCCCTCGGCGCCGCCGCGCGTCGTCACTCCCTTGTAGCAGCAGACGAAGGCGATGACCAAGGCGAACACGTAGCCCTTGATGTAGCCGTGGACGAAGTGCCGGACGCGCATGTTGTCGATGATGTCGTGCCAGTACACGTTGGCCGGCACGCGCAGCTTCACCGAGGCCACGACGTAGCCGCCGATGACGCCCGTGAAGTCCGAGAAGATCGTCAGGATCGGCAGCACGAAGAAGAAAGCGATCACGCGCGGGATGACGAGATAGCGGACGGGGTCGGTGCCGAGCGTGTAGAGGGCGTCGATCTGCTCCGTCACCTTCATCGTGCCCAGCTCCGCGGCGATGGCCGCTCCGGCGCGGCCCGCGACGACGAGCGAGGTCATGACGGGCGACAGCTCCATCACGATGGCGAAGGCCACGACGGTGCCGACGAAAAGGGGCTCGTTGAAGA
>CAZZGQ010000491.1:0-2237 GCA_964653765.1 uncultured Elusimicrobia bacterium
GGACCGCGAGCCCCTGACCACTTCCCCCGCGCCGAGCATGTCCGACGCGGTGCGGCCTCGCTTCGGCGCCGAAGCGCCGCTCGCCGCGCCCCGGCCGGACCGCCGCCTGCCGGAGCGCCCGGCGGACGCGCCGCAGCGCCCGCCGGCCGCGATCCCCAACGTGAACAAGGACCCGGATGCCCTGTCGGCCGCCTATCAGCAGGCGCACAAGCAGGCCACGGCGCCGCGCCCGCCCGTCGGCGCCGGCGAGACGCAGGCCCTCGTCAGCGTCCCGCTCTCCCAGATCGTGGGCGCGCATCTCGGCCGCTCCAGCCTCAAGGTCAGGGCCGACGACGGCGTCCAATACACGATCAGCGCCCAGGCCGCCCGTCTCGATGGAGGGAAATCCACGGCCTACCTCGTCTTCTATCGGCAGGGCATGCGATCGCCGGGTTTCCTCGACATCCGCAGCATCAAGCTCAGCAACGGCTTGTTCGCGATGTTCGGCGGCGGCAGCCTGGAGAGCTTCGACGTGGAGGGACGACGCTTCGGGGTGACGCTGCACGCCGACACCGGCGACGGCGAATGCAGCGCCAAGCCCAAGTCTCAGGTGGAGGTCTGGGCCTTCGCCCATCACGACGCCGCCCATACCGCCCAGTTCTCCATCTCCGAGGCGTTCTCCCAGACCCAGCGCGCCGGCATCACGCTCAAGGGCTCCAAGGGGCAGGCTTCTCTGGTCGTCTACGAGGACGCGCCCGCCGGCTCCGGGAAGATCTCGGCGGCGATCTTCGGAGCCGAGCCCGCCGGCGGCCTTCGTCCGGTGCCGCTCGACTTGGTCGAGCGCGCGAGCGGCAAGCTCGTCTCGCTCGCTCTGCGCACGATGCCGCAGCAGCGCTTCGGCCTGAGCGTGTCGGGCGGGCAATCCGGCACGCTCGACGTCTTCGACCTGTCCTCGGGCGGACCGAAAGCCGCGACGGTCAGCCTCGACTCGCTCGTCCCGCCGGATCCCTGCGGCAAGTAGCGCGCCCATGAAGCAGCCGCCCGCGCCGGCCCAGCGGCTGACGTCGCTCGACATCCTGCGCGGCATGACGGTGGCGGCGATGATCCTCGTCAACTGCCCCGGCAGCGACGCCGTCTACCCGATCCTCGCCCACGCCCCTTGGGACGGCTGCACCTTGGCCGATCTCGTCTTCCCGAGCTTCCTCGTCATCATGGGCGTCTCGCTCACCCTCTCCTTGGGCAGGCGCGTCGGCTACGGCGAGCGTCGCGGCGCCATCATCGCCCAGGCCATGAAGCGCGCGGCCACCATCTTCGGCCTGGGCATGCTCGCCTCCCTCGTCATGATCAAGAACCTGGGATTCTTCCGCCTGCCGGGGGTGCTGCAGCGCATCGCCGTCTGCTATCTCGGCGCCTCGGTTCTCTTCCTGGAGACCGGCCCTTCGGCGCAAGCGCTCATCTGCGCCGCGCTCCTGATAGGCTATTGGCTGCTGATGCGCTACGTGCCCGTGCCCGGCCACGGCGCGGGAGACCTTTCTTCCCACGGCAATCTCGCCGCCTACGTCGATCGGCTCATCTTGGGCAGGACGATGGCCGAGAACAACGATCCGGAGGGCATCGTGAGCACGCTGCCGGCGCTCGCCACCACGCTCATCGGCGTGCTGGCCGGGCGTTGGCTGCTGCGCCGGGAGCGCTCCCCCGGCTGGCGCGCGCTCAATTTCATCGCCGCGGGGGCGCTCGGCGTCGCCGCCGGGCTGTTCTGGGCGCGCTGGTTCCCGCTCAACAAGAACCTCTGGTCCAGCTCCTTCGCCCTCTATACGGGCGGCCTCACCCTCTGCGGGCTGGGCCTGTGCCACTGGATCGTGGAAGGGCTCGGCTGGCAGGCCTGGGGCCTGCCGTTCGAGATCTTCGGACGCAACGCCCTGGTGGCCTATTTCGCCTCGGAGATGTTCTACGGCCTCCAGGAGTTCGTATCGCTGCCGCTGCGCGGCGGGCAATCGGGCAACCTCAAGCTCTGGATCGTCGAGCGCTTCTTCGACTGGCTGAGCTCGCCCGCGGCCTCCCTGGCCTATGCCCTGCTCTACCTGCTCTTCTGCCTGACCCTGATGGCGATCCTCTACCGCAAGCGCATCTTCATCCGCGTCTAGTTAACAAGGGTGTCAGGCTCGATTGTTTACTAACTCTCCATTGCTCCTTTTTTTGTTTTGAATAGCTCAGAGGAGGGTTTACGGCACACTCGTGCCGTAAACCCAGGCTAGAGA
>CAZZGQ010000492.1:0-2231 GCA_964653765.1 uncultured Elusimicrobia bacterium
TCGCCGACCGAGAAGGCCGGGAAGTTGTAGTGGAGCATGAAGCGCTCCTTGTACTCGCCCTCGAGCACGTCCATGATCTGCATGTCGCCCGGAGTGCCGAGCGTGGCCGTGCAGAGCGCCTGCGTCTGGCCGCGGGTGAAGAGCACCGAGCCGTGCACGCGCGGGAAGATCGGCAGCTGGATCGTGATCGGCCGGATCTCCTCGAAGCCGCGGCCGTCGGGACGGATGCGGTCGTTGATCGTCAGGCTGCGGCTCTCGCGATAGAGGATGTTCTCGATGACATGGCCGACCCACTTCTCCGCGCCGGCCCAGGCCGCGTCGGTCTTGCCCTTTTCCTCGAGCTCCTTCTTGAGCGGATCCTTCACCGCCGCGATGGCGGAATCGAGACCGTCCTTGTCGTGCTTGGCGCGCAGAGCCTTCTTGATGGGCTCCAGGACCTTCGAGGTGACGTACTCCTCGACGTTGGCCGGGGCCGCAACCGGCTTGAGCTCGCGCTTGGCCACCTTGCGGCCGGCGGCCTCGGAGGCCGCCACGACCTTGAGCTGCAGGTCGCAGAGCTTGTCGATGGCCTCGGAGGCGATCTTGAGCGCCTCGACGAAGATCTCTTCCGTGACCTCGTTGGAGGAGCCCTCGACCATCAGCAGCGCGCCCTTCTTGCCGGCGACGACGAGCTCGAGCTCGGCGTTCTCGCGCTCCTCGAACGTCGGGAAGAGCACGAACTGATCGTTGATCCGGCAGATGCGCACGCCGGCGACCGGGCCGTTCCACGGGATGTCCGACAGCAGCAGCGCGCAGGAGGCGCCGTTGATGGCGAGCACGTCCGGGTCGTTCTGGAGGTCCGACGACATGACGAGGGTCTGCACCATCGTCTCGTAGCGCCAGACTTCGGGGAACAGAGGGCGGATGGGGCGGTCGATGAGCCGCGACGTCAGCGTCTCCTTGTCGCGGGGCCGGGCCTCGCGCTTGAAGAAGCCGCCGGGGATGCGGCCCGCGGCGTAGGTGCGCTCGCGGTAGTCCGACGTCAGCGGCATGAAGCTGATGTCCTTCGGCTGCTCGTTGGCCGTGGCGGCCGAGAACGTCACCGTGTCGCCGAGATGCGTCGTGACGGAGCCGCCCGCCTGCTTGGCGATGGTGCCCGTCTCGATGGAAATGGTCTTCCCGCCTACAGTTTCCTGTAGGGAAATTTTCTGGATCGCCATCGTATTACTTCCTGAGGTCGAGCTGCTTGAGGATGTTGCTGTAAGCAGCGAGGTCGGACTTCTTCAGGTAGGAGAGCAGGCGGCGGCGCTGGCCGACGAGCTTGAGCAGCCCGAGCTGGCTGGCGTAGTCCTTCTTGTTGCCCTTCATGTGGCCGGAGAGATGCTTGATGCGCTCCGTGATCAGGGCGATCTGAACCTGGGCGCTGCCCGTGTCGCCGGGCGTCTTGCCGAATTTCTTGGCCGTTTCGGCCTTGTTTTCTTTCGTTATCATGATCTGAAGATTATATGAAGATATAAGAGGAAGAGTCAAACAACGGCGCCTGAGGCGCTTCCTTTCTACCGGGGGATCAGCAGATTGCGCAGCACCTGGACCAGGTGGCGCAGGTCGACCGGCTTGGACAGGAAGTCGTCGAAGCCGGCCTCGAGGGCGGCGATGCGGTCCTCGTCGCCGGCGTGGGCCGAGAGGGCCAGCGAGCGCACGTCGCGGCCGCCGTTGAGGGCTCGGACCTTCTTGATGAGCGAGAACCCGTCCTCGACGGGCATGGCCAGGTCCGAGACCAGCAGCTGAGGCATGGTCTTGCGCATGTGCTCGAAAGCCTCGGCCGCCGAGAACGCGGTGGAGACGATCGCGCCGCAGTGCTTGAGCAGCTCGACGAGGACGTTGACGGTGTCCGGCTCGTCGTCGACGACGAGGACGGTGACGCCGGGCAGAGCGCCGTCGATCTCGCGGCGGGCTTCGGCCCGGTCGACTTCCTTGGGCTGCTCGGCTTGGGAAGAGCCGGCCGGCAGCAGCGGGATCAAGACCGTGAAGGCGGCCCCTTGTCCCGTCCCCCCGCTCGAGGCCGCCACCGAGCCGCCGTGCATCTCGATGAGATGGCGCACGATGGCCAGGCCCAGCCCGAGGCCGCGGTGCTGGCGGGTCAGGGAGTCTTCGCCCTGCCGGAAAGGATCGAAGATCTCGGGCAGCACCGAAGGCTCGATGCCGTGGCCGCTGTCCTCGACCGTGATGGCCGCGCAGCCGCCGTCCGCGGA
>CAZZGQ010000493.1:0-2226 GCA_964653765.1 uncultured Elusimicrobia bacterium
TCCCGGCAAGACGGCCACCGCCGCCTTCGCCGACTCCTGCATGAAGATCCTCACCCGCCGCGTGCAGAACGCTCCGCCCGGCAAGCAGCAAAACGCCGAGAGGAGCTTCCTGCGCGGCTGGATGGTGCGCTGCAACGAGTACCGCTTGAGCAGCCTGGACCAAGTCGAAGCCTGCAAGGCGCACGCCAGCGGCTGCCCGCTCATTAGGCCTTAAGGGCCAATAACAGCTAGGCCTTTCGGACTGGCAAAAAAGGCGGCCACGGTCTATCCTACCGGCGTGAAAGCGACCCTCTGCGCTTTGACGCTGCTCACCGCCGTTCTCGTCTTCGCCGCCGACCCGCCGCCCGACAAGAAGAAGCACTCCTTCTCCGAGGTCGCCTGCGCGCAGGACGGTCCGGGCCTGCTCGTGCGCTACCACGCCCGAGACGCCGTCGACGGCGCCGCGTTCCAGAACGAGTCCGGGCTCTCGTTCTTCGGTCCCCAGCCCGCGCCCGAGCCGCAGGGCGTCGTCCCGAAGGGCGGGCCGAAGGCTCCGAAGCCGCACACCTATCGCATCGCCGCCGGCGAAGGCTGCGAAGATTCCTTCGCCAAGCTCAGCCTCTTCGGCGAGCGCGGCGAGCGTCTGGAGGTGGCGCGCGGCACCGACGACCCGCGCAAGATCGAGAGCAGCTTCGAGAAGCAGAGCCTCTCCTTCTCGCAGGCGAAGGAGATCCAGTTCGACAAAGCGTCGAAGTCCACGTTGGACAACTTCTTCGAGAAGCTGCGCGGCCAAAACGCTCCGCTCACGGACATCCTGGCGTCGATGGAAGGCGTCTCGGTCAACCCCGGCGCCGACGCCGCCGTGATGGCGGCGCCCCCGGGCAAGCTCAATCTCGCCGGCCATCCCGTCAGCGAGGTGCAGCTCCAGCAGAGAGCGCCCCGCATCCGGGAAGTGCCGGCCTTCGAAGCCTCCGAGGAGGCCGAGAGCCGCGCCGAGGCGCCGAAGACCGGCTTGCGCGGCTTCGTCAGCGGCATCGCGGACACCGTCGCGGGCAACTACAACAGCCTCAAGGACAAGATCAGCTGCTTTCGCGACCCCTCCTGCGAGGCGGCCACGCCGGCGCCGATGGCCCCGGACGCCAACGTCGACCAGACCATCAACCCCTACGACACCAAGAATTGGAAGATGCTGCCTTCGAGCGGACCCGGCTACAAGTTCGCCCGGTACGGCCAATGGGGCACGCCCAAGCTCGTCACCGGCCTCATGGTCTCGCTGGCCTCGGTGAACCAAGGGACCCCGATCGAGGTCGGGGACCTGTCTTACCGCAACGGCGGCCCGATCCGCGGCCACGCTTCCCACCAGCACGGCGTCGACGTCGACGTCTTCTTCCCGGGCGGCACGGAGAAGCCCGAGGATCAGCGCGCCGCGCAGTTCATCGTCACGGCCGCCGAGAAGATGGGCGCGACCCGGATCTTCCTGAGCGACCGCCGCAGGCAGGATTTCTTTCGCGCCTTGCCGCCCGAGAAGCAGAAGGACGCCAACGTCAGGCGGCTCTTCGGCATGGACGGCGGCCGGGGCACCATCCACTTCTGGCCCGGCCACGACAACCACTTCCACATCCGGATCAAGGACCTCGGCGGCGGCGGATAAGGAGCCCTACCGCCGCGGGCCCAGCGCTCGGTCGAGGTTGAAGGCGGCGCTGATCAGCGAGAGGTGCGTGAACGCCTGCGGGAAGTTGCCCAGAGCCTCGCCGCGCGGGCCGGTCTGCTCGCTGAAGAGTCCCAGGTGGTTGCCGTAGCCCAGCATCTTCTCGAACATCAGGCGCGCGTCGGCGAGACGGCCGGGCTCGGTGCGCGCGGCGCGCGTCATCGCCTCGACGAGCCAGAAGGTGCAGATGTTGAAGCTGCCCTCGGCGCCGAAGCGGCTGAGCTTGGCTGCGGGATCGTAGCGATAAAGCAGGCTATCGGAGAGCAGGCCGCCGCGGCTCGGGGGCGCCGAGACGGCGTCGAGGGTGCTCAGCATGCGCGGATCGCTGGCTGAGACGAAGAATACCAACGGCATCATCAGGTTGGCGGCGTCCAGGCTGTCGCTGCCGTAGAACAGGGAGAAGGCCTTCCGTTTCTCGTTCCAGCCTTCGCTCATGATCTGCTCGTAGATCGCGTCACGCTCGCGCAGCCAGCGGTCGCGATCCGCCGGGAAGGAGCGCTTGTCGGCCAGGCGCAGCGCGCGGTCCAGCGCCACCCAGC
>CAZZGQ010000494.1:0-2215 GCA_964653765.1 uncultured Elusimicrobia bacterium
CGAAGTGAGCGCCTTCCTGGCCGCGCTGCCGACGCCGAACGTCGTGGGACCGCGCGGCGACTCGCTGCTCCACGTCGCGGCGTTCCATCAGAACTTCGCCGCCGTGCGCGGCCTCGTGCGCGCCGGCGCGTCGACATCCCTGCTCAACGAGCGCGGCGAGACGCCCCTCTCCTCCGGCGCGCAGACCTACAACGAGTACATGCACGACCTCGCCGAGCACGTCAAGGTCCTCGCCTATCTGGCCGCCAAGAGCCCGCTCGGGAAGCCGGACGAGCAGGGCCTGACGGAGCTGCATCACGCCCTGATGGGCTTCTCAGTGGCGGCCGCCGAGATCCTGATCCGCGCCGGCTCGCCCGTGGACGCGCGGACGACGCCGATCGGCACGGAGAAGGGGCTGACGGCCCGCGAGATCGCCGTCGGCTACGAGTACGACAAGGGCCTCGACACTCCCCCTATCCTCGCCGAGCTCGCGCGCCGCAGCCAAGAGCCCCTGGAACGATCGCAGCAGAAGCTCCTCGAGCTCATCCGGGCGCTGAAGACGCAGCGGTTGTTCAGCATGGCCGCCGTCGTCGACCTCGGCGGCTCCGGCGAGCCGTCCAAGCCGCCGACGAAGCACTGAACGGCCGGCTCAGGCCGGCTTGATTTCCTGCTCGATGCCGCGCAGGGCGAGCTTCACGTCGTCAGGGCTCGTCGCCGCCTCCAGGATGTCGCCCTCGGTGACGAGGCCGTCCTTGAAGAGCTTCACCAGCGACTGATTGAAGGTCTGCATGCCGTAGAACTGGCCCTTGGACACGGCCTGCATGATCTCGTTGGACTTGTTGTCCTCGATGAGCTTGCGCACGTGCGCGGTGACGATGAGGATCTCGATGGCGGGGACGCGCCCCCCCTTCGTGCACGGCAGCAGGCGCTGGCTGATGACGGCCTTGAGCGTCTCGGCGAGCTGGATGCGGATGATGGGCTGCTGGTGCGGCGGGTAGAGGTCGATGATGCGGGTGATGGTCTGGATGGCGTCGATGGTGTGCAGCGTGCCGAAGACCAGGTGGCCCGTCTGCGCCGCCGTCATCGCCGCCGAGGTCGTCTCCAGATCGCGCATCTCGCCGACCATGATGACGTCGGGGTCCTGGCGCATCGCCATCTTCAGGCTCGCCGCGTAGTCGCCCGTGTCCTCGCCGATCTCCCGCTGCGAGATGATCGCCTTCTTGTCCTTGTGGACGAACTCGATCGGGTCCTCCAGCGTGATGATGTGCTCGGCGCGGTTCTCGTTGACGTAGTCGACCATCGAAGCCAGCGTCGACGACTTGCCCGAGCCCGTGATGCCCGTGACGAGCACCAGGCCGCGGCCGTTGTCGGCGATCTTGCGCATCGTCGCCACGGGCAGGCGCAGGTCCTGCATCGTCGGGATCTTGGTGGAGATGAAGCGCACGGCCAGGCTCAGGCGGCCCCGCTGCTTGAAGGCGTTGACGCGGAAACGCGCCACTTCGCCGGCTTGGAACGAGAAGTCGCACTCGCCTTTCTCCTCGTAGATCTTGCGCGCGCGCGGGGTGACGACGGCGTTGAGCATGCCCTCCACGTCCGCCTGAGAGAGGACGTCGGGCGCGGCCGCCTCGAGGTTGCCGTCGACGCGGATGAACGCCGGCCCCCCCGCGCGGATGTGAAGATCGCTTCCGCGCTTGTTGATCATCGCCTGGAGCAGCTCTTGCAGACCGTTCCCCACTATTTTAGCCTCCTCACCTTCAGCCGCAGGAACGCGGGCTTGGACCAATCCTCCGGAGCGGAAGGCGCGGCCTTCGGCTCCGGCTCGAAATCGAGGGGTCGTCTCGTCGCCGTTCCCATCATGCCGGGCTTATACCCCAGCCGCGCCAGGGTCCGCCTCCGGCTCGGGAAGCCGGTGGCGATGACCGTGATCCGGATACGGTCTTCCAGAGTGTCGTCGTACGCGTAGCCCGCCTTCATCTTCACGTCCTGGCTGGCGGCCCCCGTGATCATGGCCGTCGCCTCCTCGATCTCGGCGAGCTTGAAAGTGGATTCCTTGGCCGTGATGTTGACGATGAGGCCCCGCGCCCCGTCCATCACGACGTTCTCGAGCAGCGGCGAGTGGATGGCCTCCTTGGCGGCGGCCAGCGCGCGCCCGCGGCCCGAGGCCTCGCCCATGCCGATGAGGGCGTCGCCGGCGTCCTTCATGATGGCGCGCAGGTCGTTCAAGTCCATGTTGATC
>CAZZGQ010000495.1:0-2205 GCA_964653765.1 uncultured Elusimicrobia bacterium
GGCGCCTACGCCTTGGCGGTCCTCTGGGCCGACGCCCCGGGCGTCATCGTCGCCGCGAAGACGGCGTCGCCGCTCATCATCGGTCTCGGCGAGAAGGAGAACTTCCTCGCCTCGGACATCCCCGCTTTCCTGGCGCACACGCGCAAGGCCGTCTTCATGGAGGACGGCGAGATGGCCGTCCTCAAGGCCGACAAGGTCACCTACTTCAACTTGGCGGGCAAGCGCATCGAGAAGAACCCCGTGCAGATCCAGTGGGACCGGACGATGGCAGAGAAGGGCGGTTTCCGCCACTTCATGCTCAAGGAGATCCACGAGCAGCCGACCGCCTGCGAGGACACCATGCGCGGCCGCTTTTTCCCGCTCAAGGACGGCGTCCTCAAGCGCGACTGCGGCCTGGACGCGGCGAGCCTGAAAGGCGTGACGCAGATCTATATGGTGGCCTGCGGCACCGCCTACCACGCCTGCCTCGTCGGCAAGTACTGGCTGGAAAAGCTGGCCAAGGTGCCGGTCCACTGCGAGACGGCCTCCGAGTTCCGCTACCGAGAGATCAACGTGGCGCAGGGCGACCTCGTCATCACGGTCTCCCAGTCGGGCGAGACGGCCGACACGCTGGCCGCGGTGAAGCTGGTCAAGGACCGCGGCGCCAAGGTGCTGGCGATCTGCAACACGATCGGCTCCGCCCTGACGCGCGCGGCCGACTACAACCTCTATACGCACTGCGGCCCGGAGTTCGGCGTGGCTTCCACGAAGGCTTTCGTGGGCCAGCTGACCGCCCTCGCCGTCTTCACGCTGCACGCGGCCGTGGCGCGCGGCGGCGTGACGGACGCCGAGGCCAAGGAGCTCGTCGACGAGATGCTGCGCCTTCCCGGCCACATCAGGACGGTGCTCAAGCTTGAGCCGCAGATCAAGGACATCGCGCGCCACTTCGCCAAGAAGAACCACTTCCTGTTCATTGGTAGGTACGTCAACTACGCCATCGCGCTCGAGGCGGCGCTCAAGCTCAAGGAGATCTCGTACATCCACGCCGAGGGCTACGCCGCCGGCGAGCTCAAGCACGGCCCGATCGCCCTCATCGATGAGGACATGCCGGTCGTGGCGCTCAACACGCGCTCGCGCGTGCAGGAGAAGATGCGCAGCTCGCTCGAAGAGGTGAAGGCCCGCGGCGCGCAGATGATCGTCATCGGCACCGAGGGCGACGCCAAGCCGCGCGGCGCCGACCACTTCCTCGCGCTGCCCGACATGCCCGAGATCCTCTCGCCCATCGTCAACATCATTCCGCTGCAGCTGCTGGCTTACCATATCGCCGATCTCCGAGGGTGCGATGTCGACCAGCCCAGAAACCTCGCCAAATCCGTCACCGTCGAGTAAGCTCGCGACGGCCGTCGGCGCCGTCGTCGGCCTGGCCGTCTTCGCCCTTTATCTGCGGCTCGTCTGGCCCTCCCTCACGGGGCTCAAAGAGCGCGCGCGGCGGATGCAGGCCTCCAATCCGCTCGTCGAGCAGGCCAAGCGCGAGCCGATGACCTACGAGAACGCCGAGGTCGGCAAGCCCGTCATCTGGTGCGTCGATTACACGGGCGGACAATCCTATCTCGAGGGACGGCCCTCGCGTCCGATCGCCTGGGTCGAGCCGCCGCCGTTCTATCCAGAGGCGAAGGTGGGCCACTGTCAGAACGTCCTCGCCGTCGTGGTGGATCGAAAGCCCAATCTCGTGACGCTCAAGTACGTCGACCGGCCATGAATCTGGACCTCGGCCTCGACATCGTCGAGATCGCCCGCGTGCGCGCGCTGGCGCGTCGCCAGCCCAAGTTCCTGGCCCGCGTCTTCAGCGCCGAGGAGATCTCCTACTGCCAGTCGCGCAAGCGGCAGTGGCAGCACTTCGCCGTGCGCTTCGCGGCGAAGGAGGCGGTCTGGAAGGCGCTGGGCCGCGACGACATCGGCTTGCGCGACATCGCCGTCACCAGCGGGCCCACGGGCAAGCCGCGGGTGCTCGTGAAGGGACGTCCCCAAAAAGGCGTGAAGCTGTCCCTGTCGCACAGCGAGCGCTACGCCGTGGCCGTGGCGCTGCGCGTCCCGTAGTTACTACCATCCCCAAATGTCTCTCAAGCCGCTCTCGCGCGCCGAGCTGCGCCGGGCGCTCGTCCCGCGGCGCCCCGACGATCACAAGGGCGTCTTCGGCCACGTGCTCGTGGTGGGCGGCAGCCGCGG
>CAZZGQ010000496.1:0-2205 GCA_964653765.1 uncultured Elusimicrobia bacterium
GGCGCGTGCTGCCGCGGCAGGGGCGCGTGACGATCTGCGACCGCTCGTGGTACGGACGCGTGCTGGTCGAGCGCGTCGAGGGCTTCGCTTCGCGCGAGGAGTGGAGCCGCGCCTACGGCGAGATCAACGCCTTCGAGGGGCAGCTCTGCGACTCCGGGACGATCGTGCACAAGTTCTGGCTGGCGATCAGCTCGGAGGAGCAGCTGCGCCGCTTCAAGAGCCGCGAACGCACGCCCTATAAGCAGTACAAGCTCACCGACGAAGATTGGCGCAACCGCTCGCGCTGGGAAGCTTACGAGGCCGCGGCCTGCGAGATGTTCGAGCGCACGAGCACCGACGACGCGCCGTGGACGTTGATCGAGGCCGAGGACAAGAACTGGGCTCGCGTCCGCGTGCTGGAGACGGTCGTCAAAAGGCTGGAAGCGGAGCTATCATGAGGGTGGGAGGCATTCACCATGATCCTATCCACGTTCTCTCGCTTCGGTCCGCCCGATAAGCGGCCGAGCCCGGCCAAGCCGGAGCCCGAGCCCATGCCCGACGTCGACGAGGCGGCGGAGGAGTCGTTCCCGGCCAGCGATCCGCCGTCCTGGAACCTCAGTCCGCGCCGCCATCACGCCGAGCCGTAAGCGCGCCGGGCAGACGCTTGAGACGCGCCATCGCGTCCTGGACCACGGCGCGCAGCCGGGCCGCGCCCGCGGGATCGAGCGGCGCGGGCTCGGGGCGCAGGCGCCGCACTTCGATGGGCTCGACGAAGCCCTTGAGCGGCATCGTCTCCCGCCGAGCCTTCCGCAACGCTTCTTCGGAGCCCGCGTCGGCCAAGGCCGAGCCGCTGACCAGCACCTCGCCCGGCCTGGCGCGGCGCATCAGGCGCGCGGCGGCGTTGACGGTGTTGCCGAAGAAGTCGGGGCCTTCGAGCTCGTCGCGGCGCAGCACGCGGCCGTAGCTGATGCCGACGCGCGCGTCCGCGAGGGCGCCGAGCGGCGCCGCAGCCCGCAGCTCGCCCAAACGGGCCTGGAGCTCGGTCCCGGCGCGCACCGCGTCTTTCGCCGAGGCGAAGCTCGCCATCACCGTCTCGCCCTCCGTCTTCACGAACAAGCCGCCGTGCGCCTCGACGATCCGGCGCGCGTGCTCGTGGAAGGCCTTCACCGTCGCGTAGGCGAAGCGGCGGCCGTAACGCTCGTAGGTCGAGGTCCAGTCCGCCAGGGAGGCGAATAGCGTGGCGGCGCGGGTCAGGCGCACGACGGCGAGCGCTGGCTGCAGGCCCGGGGGCGGCTCGACGGGCGGCCGGCGGTCGGGGGCCTCCAGGCGCGGGCGGCCTGCCGCGTCCTCGCGGGCGATCTCGCCGCCGCGTCCGGCCGAGGCGAGCCGCAGGACGCGCTCCACCGCCTGGCCGTAGATCTCGGGACGCGGGCCGGAGGCGTCGACGATCACCCGCCCGGCGTGCACGCCGGCCCGCAACGCCAAGGGCGGGGCGCCGACGCGCCGCCGCCACGCGGGCAGGCCGTTCTGGATCGCCTGCGCCGCGTCCTGGGCGTCCTGATGGCGGGGAAAGGCGATGAGCTGGCCGTCGCCGAGGCGCCGGATGACGACGCCGTCGAATAGGGCGGCCGAGGCTTGAGCGTACTCGAGCGCGGCAGCGACGACGGCGTGGGCGCGCCGGTTGCCTTCCGAGAGATGCAGCGGCGTCGAGTCCACGACGTCGACGACCAGCAGCCCGACCCCGCGGCGCTCGTAGCCGCCCGCCGCCGGCGAGAGATCGAGCGGCGCGGCGGCGGCCAGGACGGGCGCCGCCGGCGGGTCCAAGCGCGGCGCGGGCGCGGAGAGGACGGCGGCGCGCGCGGCGCCGGCGAAAGCGAGCAGCAACCCGAGGCTCATCGCCCCAGCGTACACAACCCGCGCCGTTCGCGCCGCGTCCGTCGGACCCACCCGGAGCCGGACAGAAGGCCTATATTGTTAAGTAGAATCCGGCCGTGAGGATAGCGATCGCGGTCACGGTGTGCGCGGCGAGCGCGGCGTTGGGCCTGTGGGCCGGGCGCGGCGCCGCGCGCTCGAACGAGGGGCGCGCGCGGCCTCTGATCGGCCTGTCGCTCGATACGCTCAAAGAGGAGCGCTGGCACCGCGACCGCGACTTGTTCATAGCCGAGGCGCAGCGCCTCGGCGCCGACGTCCTCGTGCAGGCGGCCAACAGCGACGACGCCCGGCAGA
>CAZZGQ010000497.1:0-2202 GCA_964653765.1 uncultured Elusimicrobia bacterium
GGCCGGAGCGGTCGCGCAGGTCGAAGAAGTAGAGGCCGCCGTGGTCGCGGCGCGAGTGCGCCCAGCCGGCCAGCGTGACGGTCTGGCCGACGTCCTTGGCGGACACGGTGGCGGCGGAATGGGATCTCAGTGCGGTGGGCAACGGGTTTTTCATGTTTATGAGAGGACTATCCTTCGACGATACAGAGAGCCTCGATCTTGCCGGGCTCCTTGATGAAATAACGTTCGCCGCGGAGCTCGATCATCTGAGCCCGGCGGAGCGCGGAAACGGCGCGCGTCAGCGGCTCGCGCGTGGTGCCGACGAGGTCGGCCAGCTCTTGCTGGGTGTAACGCTCCCCCAGCAGGATGCCGCCGTCGATGCTCTCTCCCCGGCGCGAGAGCTCATGGAGCGTCTTGGCCACGCGGCCGAGGATGTTGCGGAAGAGCAGGGCCTCGATCTCCTCGTTGGCCTTGCGCAGCCGCGCGGAGACGGTCTGGAGCAGGAAGATCGCCAAGTTCTTGTCTTCCTTGAGCAGGCGCTGAAAATCGCGGTTCTCGATGACGAGGAGCTTGCTGTAGGCGGCGGCCTCGGCGCCGGCCGAACGCGGCTTGCCCTCGATGAGGGCCATCTCGCCGAAGAAGTCGCCGGGCTGGAGGTAGGCGAACGTCTTGCGCTTCTTGCCTCTGGAGCGCGTGAAGATCTTCACGCGGCCTTCCAGCACGACGAACATGGCGCTGGCCTGGGACGCCTTCTGGAAGATGGTCTCGCCGGGGCCGAACTCCCGGACCCGCGAGATCTTGTAGACCTCCCGCAGGTTCTTGTCGTCGAGCTGCTTGAGCAGCGGGACCTTGCGCAGGAACTTCAGCACGAGGGAGATATTAGCTTTTCCGCCCTTAGAGAGGCCACCTCTTGAGGGTCTCGATCATGGGTTTGTCGCTCACGTCGATGTGCAGCGGGGTCAGCGAGATGTGGCCCTTGGCGACGGCGTCCACGTCCGTCCCGGGCTCGAAGAGGCTCGTCACCGAGCTGCCGGCCAGCCAGTAGTATTCCCCGCCGCGCGGGTCCTTGCGCAGCGTGACCTCCTTGCTGTAGACGCGCTTGCCGAGGCGGGTGACGAGGGGCTCCCCTACGCGGCCCTTCTGCGCCGCCGGGACGTTCACCGAGAGGCAGATGCCCTTGGGGATGCCTTTGCGCAGCACCAGCCGCGCCAGCTTGGCGGCGAAGAGAGCCCCGAGCTTGTAGTCCTCCGAGGCCGGGTCCTGCGAGAAAGCGACGGCGGGCAGGTCCAGCAGCGTCGCCTCGCGCGCCGCCGCCACGGTGCCCGAATAGACGATGTCCTCGCCCAGGTTGTAGCCTCGGTTGATGCCGGAGACGACCAGATCCACCTGCCCGCGCAGGATCTCCAAGATCCCGAGCCGGGCGCAGTCGGCCGGCTTGCCGTTGAGGGTGAAGATCTTGGGCGCGACCTCGTGGACGCGGATGGGCTTATGGAGCGTCAAGGAATGGCTGTCGGCGGAGCGCTCCTGGGCCGGGACCACGGCGGTGACCTCGCCCACCCGCCGCATCGAGGCGATCAGCGGGCGCAGGCCGGGGCCGTTGATGCCGTCGTCGTTGCAGACCAAGATCCGGGGCTTTCTCATCGCTCTTCGTGGCTCTCAGCTCGCCAAGCTTTCGACGGCAGCCGCCAGCGTCTCGGCGCAATCCTTCGGCTGCGGCAAACCGACCTTGGCATAGGCATCGACCATCGAACGCCGCGCGGCGGGCGATGATAGCAATTCGCCCAGAACGCCCGGAAGCCGCTCCGGGAGCTCTCGCTCGAGCAGGACGCGGCAGGCGCCGGCGCGCTCCAGCACGCGGGCGTTGATCTCTTGATGGTTGCCCGCGGCGGACGGGAACGGGATCAGCACGGCCGGAGCGCGCTGCGCGGCGAGCTCCGCCAGCGTGCTGGCGCCCGAGCGGCAGAGGACGAGGTCGGCGGCGGCGTAGGCCTGCTCCATGGCGTCGAGGAACGGCAGAACCTTGGCGTCGAGCCCGGCGGCGCGATAGGCCGCCTCGACCTCCGGGCTCTCTGTCTTGCCGGCCAAGTGCAGGACCTGCGGCTTGGCCGCGCCCGCGGCCTTCGCCAGCGCCGCCGGCGCGCCGCGATTGATGCCGCGAGCTCCCTGGCTGCCGCCGAAGACGAGGAGCGTCGGCCGCGCGGCGTCCAGGCCCAGCGCGCGGCG
>CAZZGQ010000498.1:0-2198 GCA_964653765.1 uncultured Elusimicrobia bacterium
CCGACACCGCCCTCATCGCCTTCACGGGCTCGCTCGAGACCGGCAAGAAGGTCTCGCACATCTGCGCCGACATGGTGAAGAAGGCGCACCTCGAGCTGGGCGGCAAGGACGCCTTCGTCGTCTGCGAGGACTCGGACCTCGACATCGCGGTAAGGGCGGTTGCGTGGGCCTCATACCTCAACGCAGGGCAAGTTTGCACTTCCGCGGAGAGGGTTTACGTCCAAAAGGAGATCTATAAACCTTTCGTCGAACGCCTGGCGGCGTTCGCCGAAGAGCTCGTCGTCGGCGACGGCATGGAGGCCGCCACGGACGTGGGCCCGATGATCGGCGCCCCGTACCGCGCGAAGGTCGAAGAGCACGTCAAGGATGCCGTCAAGCGCGGGGCCAAGGTCGTGGCCGGCGGCGCCAAGCTCGACCGTCCCGGCTACTTCTTCAAGCCGACCGTGCTGGCCGACGTCGACCACTCGATGAGCGTCATGCGCGACGAGACCTTCGGGCCGGTCTGCCCCGTGATGCCGTTCAAGAGCTTCGACGACGCGATCCGGCTCGCCAACGACTCGATCTACGGCCTGGGCGCCAACATCTACACCCATGACTCGCGCAAGGTGAAGAAGTTCTTCGAGGAGGTCCAGGCGGGAACGATCTGGATCAATGATCCGCTCACCGATAACGACGCCGGCCCCTTCGGCGGCTACAAGGCCACGGGCGGATCGCGCGAGCTGGGCGAGGAAGGCCTCGAGGAGTTCCGGCAGTCCAAGCACGTGCACTGGGACTTCGAGCAGAAGACCAAGCCGTGGTGGTACCCGTACGGCCCGCGCAAAGCCAAGAAGGGATAACGTGGCGTACTGGCTGATGAAGTCGGAGCCGGACGTGTTCGGCATCGACGACTTGGCGAAGAAGAAGACCGAAGGCTGGAACGGCGTGCGCAACTACCAGGCCCGCAACTTCATGCGCGCGATGAGGAAGGGCGACCGCGCGCTGTTCTATCACTCCAACGCCAAGCCCTCCGGCGTGGCCGGCGTCATGGAGATCGCCCGCGAGGCTTACCCCGACCCGACGCAGTTCGACCCCAGGAACGACTACTACGAGCCCAAGTCCACGCCGGACCGCCCGATGTGGGACCAAGTCGACGTGAAGTTCGTCGAGAAGCTGCCGCGGCTGATCTCCTTGGACGAGCTGCGCGGCATGCCCGCGCTCAAGAGCATGCTCCTGTTCACGCGCAGCCGCCTCTCCGTGCAGCCGGTGACGGCGGCCGAGTGGGCGGCGATCCTGAAAGCGGCGCGTTGAGCGCGTTCATCCAACGCGGATCGTGGATCGGAACATCTCCCAGGGAGATGTTCGGCTCTCAGCGTTGGGGCGCCAGCTTGCCGACCGCGAGATAGATCGATCGCAGGGCGACCGCGGCGCCGACGGCCACGCCGAACCCGTCGATGCCTCCGGGCGCGGCGAGCAGCGCCGCCAACGCGCCCAAGCCGGCGACCAGGAAGGTCAGGCCTTCGATGGAGCGGCTGGTCTTGCCCATGGCCATGGCCACGGTCAGCGCCCCCAATAAGGCGCCGACGAGCAGGTAGTAGGGAGACATGGCGCCCAGCAGGAGCACGCCGCCGGCGAGCAGGAAGCCCGAGGCGACGGCTTCCTCGTGTTGGTAATTCAGCGCGGGGCCGACGGAAAGCATTCCCGCGATGAGGCCGATGACGATGGCGATGCGACCGGCGCCGCTTGGGACGTGGTCTCGGGGCCGGCGGCCGCGGCGGGGCCGGCCTGCGACGCAAGGGCGGAGACCGCTTCGAGCGAGCGAGCGCTCAGGTCCGTGGAAAGGGAGGACACGGGAAGAGCGGACGGGGCGAGGAGCGGCGCGTCGACGGCGCCGGCAGACGGGCCGGAGACCTCCATCGCGCGAGCCGGCGTCTCGGCGACCTCCGCCGCGCGGACGTGAAGCGCGCTCACGAGGATGGCGGCGCCGAAAAGAGGGAAGAAGGATCGCAGGGTCATGGGATGATTATCGCACCAGTTCCGGGAGATCCATTAGGTCCGAAGGGGAGGCGTCCGGCGGCAATGAGACCAGCCGCTCTAGGACCGCTTGTAGACGAACGGCCCGAACGCCTGCATCACCGGCATGACCTGCAGCCGGTTGACGTTGACATGGCGCGGCAGCGTGCAGGCCCAGAAGACCGTCTCCGCGACGTCCTCGGCCGTCA
>CAZZGQ010000499.1:0-2195 GCA_964653765.1 uncultured Elusimicrobia bacterium
AAGGGCGACTTCGAGCGCCTGACCAAGGACGACGCCGCCTCCTTCGACGCCTTCATGGCCGCCGCCGGCCTGCCCAAGGAGAGCCCGGAGCGCGCCGCGAAGATGCAGGCCGCGCTCAAGCACGCCGCCGAGGTGCCGCTGCAGACGGCCGCCAAGGCGGGGGAAGCCTACGTCCTGGTGGAGAAGACGCTGCCTCTCTGCGGCGCCGCCGTGGCGTCCGACATGAACTGCGCCCTGCACCTGCTGCGCGCCGCGGGCCTTTGCGCCGCCGAGAACGTGCGCATCAACCTCGGCGGGCTCAAGGACGCCTCCGTCGTGGGCGACCTCACGGCGCGGCTCGACAAGGCCCTCAGGCCGCTCGAGACGGCCGCCAAGGTCTAGCGGCCCAGCAGCCGGCCGATCATCCCGCGCAGCCCGCCCTGCGAGGCATCCGACGAAGCCTCCGAGTCCGGGGAGGGCACGGCGGCCTTGGCGTCGGGATCCGGAGCGCGCCGCTGGCGCAGCGGCCGGCCCACGAAGGACATATAGGAGTCGGTCTTGGGCCTGTGGCGCTCGAAGAGCTGGGCGAGCTTGGGGTCGCCGGGCGTCATGAAGGCCGTCAGCTCCTCGTACGGATCGCGGTCCTTGGCGCCGCCGAAGGACCTGCGGTAGGCGTCCTGGACTTTCGGGTCCATCTTGGCGAAATCGGGCAGCAGCTGGCCGGGCTGGATGTTGTCGCCCCACCAGCGGCGGCCGCTGCTGTCGTAGCGCAGGCCCAGGAAGCCGACCTCGGCCACCCACCAGTCGACGTTGGCCGTCAGCGCGCTCTGATGGATGCCGGCGAACGGCCCCTCGGCCGGCAGCTTGTCGGCGTTGGCGCGCGCGATCGCGTCGTGGCTGGGGGGCATCCGCGTCGACAGGGCGAACGAGCGCGCCGCGCTGGCGGCCGCCGCCGCTTCCTTGCTGACGCCCTCGGCGTTGTGGTAGCCGTGGCCGCCGCGCAAACGGTCGTCGTAGTCGCGGGCGGAGTCCATGCGGACGGCCAGGAAGCCCAGCAGCGACAGTTCGATGTCGCGGCTGAGGCCGGCCAGATCCTTCTTGGCCAGGGTCGCGGCGCTCTCCCGCCATTGCGGAGCGCTGTCATGGTGGGGGTAGAGGGTCTTGAAGACGCGCAGGAAGCCGGCGAGGTCGCCCGAGTCGTAGAGCGAGCGGATCGCGGTCAGGGCGTGCTTCTCGATTAGCGAGTCGTCGCCGCCCTCGCGCATCTTCTTGAAGCCGTTCTCGATGAGCGCCCCGGCAAGGTAGCGGACCGAGGACATCGAGTCCTCTCCGTACCTCGGATCGAGCAGCTGCTTGAGGGCGCGATCGAAGACGGGCCCTTCCAGCGCCGCCGCCGCGCCGCGGTGATTGGCGGCGTCGTTCCTCTCCAACGCCTGCAGCGCCTCGCGGACGTGGCGGGCGTCGTTGTAGCGGCCGGAGGCGTAGCCTTCCAGGTACGAGGAGAGCGTGCCGACTTCCGACTCGCTCAGCGACTCGAGGTAGCCCTCCTTGTATCCCAGGAGGCTCTCCGCGCGGCCCTTGCTGTGGAAGCCGGCGATCTCGTCCACCTTCTTCAGGGTGACGATCTCCTCGTAGGACGGGGGGAGTTCCTCGCGGCGCAGGAAGAGCGACCCGTAGGGATGGCCCTGCGACAGAAGGCGCGCGGCCTCGTCCAGCTTGTCCTGGCGCAGCGCCTCCTCTATGGCCTTGAGGTCGATCGTCTTGGTCAGGCGGCGGCTGAGCCGGGCTTCCTGGAACGCGGCGAGCGCGTCCTGGGCGGCGCCGACCTCCGCTTTCATCGCGCGGCGGTAGCTCTCGCCGTAGCCCAGGCGCAGGCGGTCTTCGGCGCCGCGGGCGGCCTCGAGGCGCTGCCCCAGGGCCGCCAAGAACGCCAATTCGGGCGACGCGGCGCCGGCCTTCTTCAGGGCCGGCAAGGCGCGGCGCAGGCGGGCCGCCCCGGTCCGCCCGCCGAAAAGGGTCCCGTACAGGTCCTGGGCCAGGGGGACGTCGCCGGACTGCTCATAGGTGGCCGCCGTCTCCATGAAAGTCTTAAGCGGCTTGCGGTCGCCGGCCTCTTGGCTCGACAGCGCCTGGTCGAAGAAGGCGATCGCCGCCCGCCGCGCCTCGGCCTTCCATTGGGAGGACGGATCGCTGAGGGTCTCGAGCACGCCGTCGAT
>CAZZGQ010000500.1:0-2194 GCA_964653765.1 uncultured Elusimicrobia bacterium
CAAGATCGGCCCCAAGATCCCGATGACGCGCGAGATGATCGCCATGGTCGCCGGCCTGACGATGGAGACGGTCAGCCGGTCGATGGCGCCCTTGCGCCGCCGAGGCGTGATCGAGGTGAGCCGGGGCGTCGTCGAGATCCTGGACGCGGAGAGCCTCTCTTGAAAGCCACGGTCCTGGTCGCCGGCTTCGTCGCCGCGGAGATCGAGGAGGCGACGCGCCGCCTCCTCGCGGCCGGCGCTTGCGTGCTCCAAACGCCCGGCGTGAAGCCCGCCCTGGAGCATCTGGAGGGCGGCGTGGTCCAGGCGCTGGTGGTCTCGTCCAAGCTGCGAGACGGGGCGGGCCGCCTCAAGGAGATCGCCGCGCGGCGCGGCGTGGCCGTCCTCGTGCTGGACCCCCCGCTCGACGGGGCCGAGCTGCCGCGGCTGCTCGCCGCGGCGCTGAAGCCTAGGCCTTGACCGGCTCGGCGGCCGGCTTCGCCGCTCCGGCCTGCTCGATGTAAGTGTATTCCTTCATCACCGCTTCGTAGGCGTTGAGCAGATCCACGCCTTCGCGCGGCTTGAGCGAGCCGGCGCGCACCTGGGCGTCGATCGTGTCCTTGAGCCGCTTGACGAGGTCGGTGTCCTCGTACTGGATGCTCTCGAGGACGTCCTTCACGCGCTGTCCGGGGATGATCTCCTCGAGGTAGTAGCCCTCGGGGGCATCCTTGTCCTCGAAGACGTGCACCTCGTTGACGCGGCCGAAGAGGTTGTGGATGTCGCCCATCGTCGCCTGGTAGGCGCCCATCAGGAAGACGCCCAGGTAGTAAGGCTCGCCGGGGCGCAGCTCGTGCAGCGGCAGCGTTCCCCCCGCCTTGCGGTGGCAGGCGAACTGGGCGATCTTGCCGTCGGAGTCGCAGGTGATGTCGACGAGGGCGGCGCGGCGCGACGGCTGCTCGTTGAGGCGCTGCAGCGGCATGATCGGGAACAGCTGGCCGATCGCCCAGGAGTCCGGCAGGGATTGGAAGAGCGAGAAGTTGCACAGGTACTGGTCGCGCAGGCTCTTGGCCATCTCGGCGAGCTCTTCCGGCACGTACTTGGCCTTGGGCATCATCTTGCCGATCTCGACGCAGACGCGCCAGAACAGGTTCTCGATCTTGGCCTTGTCGTCGAGCTCGAGGTAGCCCAGCTTGAAGAGGGTGAAGGCCTCCTCCTTGATCTCCACAGCGTCATGGTAGCCTTCCAAGGAAGTCTTAGGGGTCAGCCCCTTCAACACGTCGCGCATCTGGCCGACGACAGCGTGCTCGCCGGGCTCCGCCGCCAGCTCCACGGGCGTCGCCGCCGCCTCGATGCAGCCGAAGACGTTCATGACGAGCATCGAGTGATGGGCGACGAGCGAGCGGCCGGACTCGGTGACGATGTGCGGCTCGCGCACCGTCTCCTGCTCGCAGACCTCCTTGATGGTGCCGACGACGCCGTTGCAGTACTCGCGGAGGTTGTAGTTCATCGAGCTGTCGACGGCCGTGTGCGTGCCGTCGTAGTCGACGCCCAAGCCTCCGCCGCAGTCCAGGTATTCCAGGGGAAGGCCCCGCTTGGCGAGCTTCGCGTAGACGCGGGCCGCCTCGCGGACGGCGTTCTTGATCGTCTGGATGTCGGTGACCTGGGAACCGATGTGGAAGTGCAGCAGCTTGACGCAGTCGAGCATCTTGGCCGCGCCCAGCTCCTCGATGGCGCCCAGCATCTCGGGCGTGGTGAGGCCGAACTTGGCGTTGTGGCCGGTGGAGTAGCGCCACTTGCCGCTGCCCTGCGTCTGCAGCTTGCTGCGCAGGCCGATCAGCGGCCGCACGCCCATCTCCTGCGAGACCTTGATCAGAGTGCCGACTTCGCTGGGCTTCTCGATGACGACGATGACCTTCTTGCCGAGCTTGACCCCGAGCAGCGCCAGCCGCATCATCGATTCGTCCTTGTAGCCGTTGACGATCGTCAGCGCTTCCGGCCCGTTCATGGCGAGCACGGCCATCAGCTCGCCCTTGCTGCCGGCCTCCAGGCCGAACTGATACTTCTGGCCGGCGTCGAGGATCTCCTCGACGACCTCGCGCAACTGGTTGACCTTGATCGGATAGACGCCCATGTACTTGCCGCCGTACTTGGCGTCGCCGATGCTCTTTTGGAACTGCTCGTTGAGCCGCTCCACGCGGTGGCGCAGGATGTCCTGGAA
>CAZZGQ010000501.1:0-2179 GCA_964653765.1 uncultured Elusimicrobia bacterium
GGGCTCGTCGGAAAAACAATTGAACGCGGGCGCTCGAATAATGTATTATTTCCAGGTTATGCCTCAGAAGAGCTACATCCATAAACCGACTCAGGCCAACGCCGACCGGCGCTGGCATCGCATCGACGCCAAGGGCCTCGTCCTCGGCCGCATGGCGACTCAGGCCGCGAACTACCTTCGCGGCAAGCACAAGCCGACCTACACCGATTTCGTCGATTGCGGCGACTTCGTGGTGATCACGAACGCTTCGCAGATCCGGCTTACCGGCAAGAAGCTCGAGCAGAAGTTCTACTTCAGCCACTCGGGCTACGCCGGCGGCGCCAAGACGACGCCGCTCTCGCGCCAGATGGAGCGCGACCCCCGCAAGGTGGTCTACCTCGCCGTCAAGCGCATGATCCGCAATAACCGTCTGCGCGGCAAGCAGCTGGCGCGGCTGAAGATCTACACGGGCGCCGAGGCGGGCGTGAAGGCCGCCGCCGCCGCCGCGAAGTAAGTCGAGTCAACATGAGCCCCAAGAACAGCAATCACATCTGGGCCACCGGCCGTCGCAAGACGTCGGTCGCCTCCGTGCGCCTCGTCCCCAACGGCGAGGGCAAGGTCACGATCAACTCCAAGCCGTGCACGGAGTACTTCCGCGGCCTGGATCACCAGACGCGCGACGTCATGGCGCCGATCAAGGTGATCGAGGGCGCGACGAAGTTCGACTTCATCATCAAGATCGTCGGCGGCGGCCTCAGCGGCCAAGCCGGCGCGGCGCGGCACGCGATCTCTCGCGCTCTCGTCAAGGCCGACGAGAAGAACCGCAAGCCCCTGCGGGCCGAGGGCTTCCTGACGCGCGACCCGCGCATGGTCGAGCGCAAGAAGAGCGGCCAGCCGAAGGCGCGCAAGCGGTTCCAGTACTCCAAGCGCTGATCCGGTTCGAGCGATTGGTCAGAGCGCCGCGCACGAGAGTGCGCGGCGCTCTTCTTTCATGCGATGTATGGAAAGTGTGGCCGAACACAGTTTCCATACATCGCGTCGCGATTTCGTAAAATGATCGTCGCACGACGATGACGGCCAAGACCGAGAAGATCAAGATCAAAGGGCTGCCCCGGATCGCTTCCGCGATCCTCGGCGTTTGGGGCGTCGCAGTGGCTGCGAAGGCCTTCTACGACCTCTTCGCCGGCGAGCCCGAGGCCAACATCTATTCCGCGCAGAAATGGCAGTTCGTGACGCAGGAGCAGTGGCTGCGCTACGGCGGCTTCGAGCTGGCGTACGGCCTGGCCTGTCTCCTGCTGGCCTGGGGTCTGTGGCGCTACTCCCGCTTCCTTCCCGAGTGGATCGAGCGGGCTCGCCGCGAGCCGGACCTGCAGCTCTTCGACTAGCATGAAGGTGGGCTGCGGCCGTTTCGCCGTCGCGCGCGCGCGTTATTTCTCGGCGCTGCCCACCGTCGAGATCGGCCCCGCGTTCATCGAGCCCATGCGGCCCGAGACCGCCCAGACGTGGCGGCAGGAGGCCCCGAAGGGCTTCGATTTTTCCCTGCCCGCGTCGCAGGTCGTCACCCACACCACCGACAGCGCGACCTACAACCGCATCCGCGCGAAAATCCCCGAGCGGCGGCGGCCGTTCTGCGGCCACTTCCGCGACACGCCCGAGGTCGGCCTCGCTTGGGAAGCCACGCGCGCTCTGGCCGTGGCGCTCGAGGCCCGCTTCGTCGTCTTCGAGACGCCGGCGTCCTTCTATCCCGACGCCAACCACCTCCGGGACATGTACCGCTTCTTCAAGGCCATGCGGCGCGGCTCGTGGACGTCGGTCTGGCAGCCGCGTGGTTCCTGGCAGCCCAAGATGGTCGAGACGGTCTGCCGCGACCTCGGCCTGGTGCGGGCGCTCGACCCGTTGAAGGACCCGGAGCCCGCGGGGGAGGGCGTGCGTTACTACCGGCTGCCCGGCCAGCAGTACTCCGACGGCGAGCTGTCCTCGGTGCGGCGGCTCGCCTCGCGCGGGCAGTCCTACGTCTACTTCACGCATCCCCGCGGCTGGCTGGAAGCCCGGCGGCTGATATTCGGGAGGGCGCGCTGATGTGCGGATTGTGCGGCATGTTCAACGCGGCCGGGGCGCCCGTCGCCCGCGAGCGCGTCCTCGCCATGCGCGAGGCCATCGCCCACCGCGGCCCCGACGACGCCGGCGACTATTTCGAGGG
>CAZZGQ010000502.1:0-2177 GCA_964653765.1 uncultured Elusimicrobia bacterium
GCGGGCTTCGCCGTCTTCGGGCCCACGCAGGCCGCGGCGCGGCTCGAGACGTCCAAGGCCTTCTCGAAGAGCTTCATGGAGCGGCACGGCATCCCCACGGCGCGCTTCCAGGTCTTCGACGACGCGGGCAAGGCGCGCGCCGCCGTCGCCAAGAAGAGCGGCGTGATCGTGGTGAAGGCGGACGGGCTGGCCGCCGGCAAGGGCGTCTTTGTCTGCAAGGACGCCGGCGAGGCCATGGCGGCCGTCGAGGACCTGATGGTGCGCAAGACGCTGGGCGTGCCCGGCGAGACCGTGGTCATCGAAGAGGGCCTGACCGGGCCCGAGGTCTCCGTGCTCGCCCTGGTCGACGGCAAGGACTATCGGCTGCTGCCCCCGAGCCAGGACCACAAGCGCCTGCTCGACGACGATCAGGGCCCCAACACGGGCGGCATGGGCGCCTATGCTCCGGCGCGGCTCTCCAAGGAGCTGCTCGCCAAGGTGGGCAGGGAAGTCTTCGCGCGCGCCATCGCCGGCCTGCAGAAGGAGAAGCTCGATTTCCGCGGCGTGCTCTACGCCGGCATGATGCTCACGCCCGACGGCCCGAAGACGCTCGAGTTCAACTGCCGCTTCGGCGATCCCGAGACGCAGGCCATCCTGCCCGTGCTGGCCGACGACCTGCTCGAGCTCGCCCTGGCCTGCGCCCACCGCGAGCTGTCCAAGGTCTCGCCGCGCGACAACGGCCAAGCGTGCGTCGGCATCACCCTCGCTTCCGAAGGCTATCCCAACCGGCCGATGACGGGCCGTCCGATCGAAGGCCTCGAGAATCTGCCTTCGGACGCGCTCGTATTCCACGCCGGCACGCGCCGCGAAGGCCCGCGCTGGGTGACGACGGGCGGCCGCGTGCTCACCGTCTGCGGCCTGGGCCGCGACATCGCCCAGGCGCGCGAGAAGGCGTACGCCGCCGCCGAGCGCGTCAAGTTCGACGGCCTGCAGCGCCGCCGCGACATCGCGGCGCGTGAGCTGGCGGCGGCATGAAGAAGCCGCTCGTCGGCATCATCATGGGCAGCACCAGCGACTGGGAAACGATGAAGGCTGCCGCCGACGTCCTCGACGCCTTCGGCATCCCTTACGAGAAAAAGGTCGTCTCGGCCCATCGCACGCCGGACCTGCTCTTCAAGTACGCTTCCTCCGCCGCGGGACGCGGCCTCAAGCTCGTCATAGCGGGCGCCGGCGGCGCCGCCCACCTTCCCGGTATGACCGCCTCCAAGACCACGCTGCCCGTGCTGGGCGTGCCGGTCGAATCGAAGGCGCTCAAGGGCCTGGACTCGCTGCTCTCGATCGCGCAGATGCCCAAAGGCGTCGCGGTCGGCTGCCTGGCGATCGGGCAGGCCGGCGCGGCCAACGCCGGCCACCTCGCGGCGCAGATCCTGGCGCTGAACGATCCGGCGCTGCGCGCCCGCGTCGCGGCGTTCCGCAAGAGCCAGACCGACGCTGTCCTGGCCCAGAAGCTTTGAAGCCCCTGCCCCCCGGCTCCACGATCGGCCTGCTCGGCGGCGGCCAGCTCGGCCGCATGATGGCGCTGGAAGGCCGTTCTCTCGGCTATCGCTTCGTCTGCTGGGATCCCACGGCCGGCGCGCCGTCCGAAAGCGTCTGCGACGACGCCGTCGTCGCCCCCTTCGACGACAAAGCGGCGGCCGAGAAGTTCGCCGAATCGTGCGACGCGATCACGTTCGAGTGGGAGAACGTCCCGGCCGGACTCGTCGAACGGCTGCAAGCGAAGCGTCGAGTCCGGCCGGAAGCTGACGTATTAGCCGTCGTCCAGGATCGCCTGGTCCAACGGCAGTTCCTCTCCAAGCACGGCTTCCCCCAGACCGATTTCCGCTCCGTCGACAGCGCCGTCGCCCTCGAGCAGTCCGTCCACGCCCTCGGCTTTCCGTCCATCCTGAAGACTCGCCGGCACGGCTACGACGGGAAAGGGCAATCGCGGCTCGGCGGCGCCTCCGATCTGGGCAAGCTCGCCGAGCCGCTCAACCACATCCTCGAGAAGCACGTCTCCTTTAAGAAGGAAGTCTCGGTGATCCTGGCGCGCGGAGAGGACGGCAAGACGGCCGTCTATCCCGTCGCCGAGAACGTGCATAAGAACGGCATCCTTCATACGACGCTCGCCCCCGCAAGAATCCCGCCGAGCATCGAACGGC
>CAZZGQ010000503.1:0-2177 GCA_964653765.1 uncultured Elusimicrobia bacterium
GCAGGGCCCGGCGCTGCGCCTGTTGTCCGAGAACGAATATCCCGATTTCGCGGAGACGTTCAAGAACAAGAAGGATCTGATCAAGGCCGCCGACAAGGGGCTGGCCTACCTCGAGAACTACTCCGGCGGCCGCTACGTCCGCGTCGGAGACCGCGAGTACGGGCCGGCCATGCTGGCCGACTCGCTGAAGGAGATCGTCAAGCTCGCCAAGAGCTCCATGACCGCCGAGGACTTCAACGCGCGGATCCGCGAGAGCTTCGACGTGTTCCAGTCCGTGGGCTCCGACGGGCAGGGCAAGGTCGTCTTCTCCTCCTATTACCAGCCCGTCGTGCAGGCCAGCCGCAAGCGCACGGCCAAGTACGACGTGCCGATCTACAAGCGCCCTTCCGACATGGTGGAAGTCGACCTGGGCGCCTTCGGCCAGAAGGGCGGCGGCGACGCCCTGATCGGGCGCGTGGGCAAGGACAAGCGCGTCGTGCCTTACTTCACGCGCGATCAGATCGACGTGCACAAGGCCCTCGCCGGCAAAGGCCTGGAGCTGGCCTGGCTCAAGGACAAGTTCGAGGCCCTCGACCTCCACATCCAGGGCTCGGGCATCGTGAAGTTCACCGACGGCAAGGAGATGCTGGCCAAGTTCGCCGGCACGAACGCGCGCGTCTTCAACGCCGTGGGCCTGACCCTGATCAAGGCCGGCGTCTTCACGAAGGAGGAGATCAACCGGGAGAAACTGCGCCAGTACCTGCGCGAGCACCCCGAGAGCGTGGATTGGATCCTCTCCAGCAACCCGCGCTACACCTTCTTCACGCTCGCCCCGCTGCCTCCGGACGGCGAGCCGGTGGGCGCGGCCGAGCAGTCGCTCGTCCCTTCCCGCTCCATCGCGATCGATCCCGCGTACGTGCCGCTGGGCGCGCTCACCTTCTTCGCCACGACGTCGCCGCAGGTCGACAAGCAGGGACGGCTCCTCGGCCAGTTCCCCAACGCCCGCTTCGCCGTGGCGCTCGACACCGGCGGCGCCATCAAGGGCCCGGGCCGCGTCGACATCTACGTCGGCCATGGCAAGCAGGCCGACGTCATGGCGCCCCTGCAGTGGGCCGACGGCAAGCTCTACGTCCTCGTCAAGAAGGTGCCCCTACGGGAGCGCTAGACGAGGGGCTGGACCGCGCGCGCGCCGAGCTGCGCGCCGGCCAGGCCTTCGAGGCGCACGACACGCTCGAGGCCATATGGATGACGGCCGAAGGCGAGCAGAAGGTGGCGCTGCAGGGCCTCATCCAGATCTGCGCCGGCATCCACAAGCTCTCCGGCGGCGGCGAAGAAGGCGCTCGCTATCTCCTCAGCCGCGGCCTGCGCAAGCTGCACAAGAGCGCCTCCGCCTTGCCGTCCGGCGCCGCGGACGCCTTCGTCGAAGCCGGCCTGCGCGCCCTCGCCCAGCTCTCCGAAGGCGCTTAACTTAACTGCGGGCAGCCTTAACATTTAACTTATCCGGGGATAAGTTAAATGTTAAGGCTGCCCGCAAGTTAACTTAGGCGGCGGATCAGGGAGATCACTTTTCCCGCGATCTTGCCCTCGCCGAGCGGAAAAGGCGGGTATTTGGTGTTGTCGGGGACGAGCAGAGCGCCGTTGGGGCGCAGCTTGAAGCGCTTGACCGTGGCTTCCTCCTCTTCGAAGCGGGCCACGATGATCTCGCCGTTCTTGGCGACTTCCTGCCAACGGACCACCACGGTATCGCGGTCCATCAGGGTGGGCTCCATGCTGTCGCCCTTCACCTTGAGGGCGAAGAGAGACTCCACGGGCTCGCGCTCGATGGCCACGGGGACATGCCCTTCGGCCTCGGCGGAGGCGGCGTGGGCCGGGCCGGCCGGGACGAAGCCCAGGATCGGGATCATGGCGACGCGCTCGGTGGCGGCCACGGCCAGCGTGCGCGGCTTGCCGCTCAGCGAGGCGAGCAGGCCCTTGGCACGCAGGTTGTCGAGGTGGTACTGGACCGTGTCCGGCGACTTCAGCCCGGCCAAGCGGCAGAGCTCGCGGACCGTGGGCGCGTAGCCGTGATCGGCCATGAACTCCTTCACGAGCTTGAGGATCGACTGCTGCTGCGGGGTCAGGGTGACTTCCGTCATGTTCCGTTCTCCTTCTCGGCGCGGCGAAGACCGAGTATAATCGAACGGACGTTCGATGTCAAG
>CAZZGQ010000504.1:0-2167 GCA_964653765.1 uncultured Elusimicrobia bacterium
GCGGCGCCGACGCCCTCGCGCCCCTCGCCGCCGCCCTGCCCGCCGATTTCGCCGCCCTGGCGCGCACGGCCGCCGAGGACCCGGCCGCCGCCGCCGTGGCGGAAGAGGTCCTCAAGAAGGCCCGCCGCGACGCCGCCGCCGCCATGGCCGAGGGCGCGGCCGAGCGGCGCGCCAAGCGCCTGGACCTGCGTCAGCGCCGTTCCCTCTCCCTGGCGCAGCTGCGCGATTTCACGAAGGGCCTCAGGGTGGCCGCCTTCTACGACGACGGGGCGGCGCGCGAGCTGGCGGCGCTTAAAGACGACCTGATCGCCCGCCGCGAGGGCCGCGCCTTGGCTCCGTCCGGGTTCAAGCGCGCGTTGCGCGGCCCGCTCGCGGTGAGCGGCGCCCTCAAGCGCATGCTCCTGGGCGACGCGGCGCTCGACGACTTCACGCGCCCCCGCCGCCGCAAGATCCTCCTCGCCAAGTTCCTGCACCTGCTCGACGCGCCCCTGGCCCTGGGCGTGGGCGTGGCCACCGGCCAGCTCATCGACCTCGCCAACGCAGGCGAGGCGCCGGCGGCGATGCAGCCCTTCATCGCCATGGGCGGCACTCTGGTGGCCCTGACGGTCGTCCAATTGATCAGCGATCTCAAGTACATGCTGATGACCGCCGTCATCGAGAACGAGATCATCGCCGAGTTCCGCGTCGACCTCTTCAAGAAGCTCTTTTCCTTCCCCCAGAGGTTCTTCCACGACCACGACGCCGAGACCATCGCCAACCGCCTCAACGAGGACGTGACGAGCCTCACGTCGACCGGCATCGACATCCCGATCCGCACGCCTTACAACCTGCTCTACGCCGTCTCGAGCCTAGCGCTGCTGCTCTGGACCAACCTCCACATCGCCTTCTCGCCGGACATCGAGAACGCCGCGGCGCGGCCGCTGGCGCTGGCCATCACGGCCCTGCTCGTCGTCGTGCTCGTCCTCTACGGCATGATCACGGCGCGCGCGGCGACCCAGCAGGAGTCGATGGAGGAGGACTATCAGACCCAGCGTGCCGAGATGGCCGCCCACGCCCAGCGCGCCCTCAACGACCGCGAGATCCACCTCTCGATGGGCATCGAGAGCCGCGCCATCGCCGTCTTCGAGGAGAAGGCCTGGTCGCTGGCGCGCCTGGGCAACGCCCAGGCCAAGATCGAGCAGCGCTTCCATTTTAAGGAGCGCGTTTTGGGCCTGCTCTCCACCGACCTCCTGATCACGCTGGCCACCTCGGCGCTGCTGTTCTTCGAGGGCTTCCCCACGGTGGGCATGATCACGACGATGACCGCCTATGCCGTCGGCCTCTCCAACGGCGTCGAGGGGCTGGCCAGCGACTACACCAGCTTCCGCAAGAACCTGGGCGGCAGCGCCCAGATCAAGCGCCTGCGCGCCGGCGAGCTCGATCAGGACCCGCCGGGCGCCGTCGAGCTGGGCCCCCTGCAAGGCCGCATCGAGTTCAAGGACGTCACGTTCAGCTACGACGACGACAGCGACCCTGTGCTCAAGAACGTGAGCCTCGCGATCGAGCCCGGCGAGACGATCGCCATCGTCGGCCCCTCGGGCTCAGGCAAGTCCACGCTTTTTAAGCTCCTCACGCGCCTGTATCGGCCCTCCTCGGGCCAAATCCTCGTCGACGGCAAGGACATCGCCACGCTCAAGATCTCGACCCTGCGCAAGCAGCTCTCCATCGTCCCTCAGGAGAGCGGCCTCATCGACGCCTCCGTGCGCGAGAACCTGCTCGCGGTCAGGCCCTCCGCCACGCCGGAGCAGATCGAGGACGCGCTCAAGAAGGCCGGCGCCTACGACTTCATGCAGTCCAAGTCCCTCGACGTCAACGTCAGCGAGCTGTCGGGCGGCCAGGAGCAGCGCATCGCCATCGCCCGCGCCCTCCTGCGCGACTCCAAGGTGATGCTGCTCGACGAGTGGTCCTCCGCCCTGGACCAGGAGACCGAGCGCAAGGTGGGCAAGGCCGTGGGCGCCCTCGACGGCAGCCGGACCACCGTCTTCATCGACCATAACCTGCGCTTCGACAAGAAGAAGACCCGCGTCATCGTCCTCGAGGACGGGCGGGTCGTCGCCTCCGGCAAGCACTCCGAGCTGATGAAGACGAGACCCCTCTACAAGGAGCTGGTCGGCATCTCCCGCGACGC
>CAZZGQ010000505.1:0-2162 GCA_964653765.1 uncultured Elusimicrobia bacterium
CAGAGCAGCACGCCCAAGAGATCGGGATCGCCGTCGGCCGTCATGCCGTCGGCGATCGTGAAGCGGACTCGCCGCTCCGGGCTCGCTGCGGCCAGGATGTCCGCCGTCTGGCGGGCGACGGCCGTGAGGTCGACCGGCCGAAACGACAGCTCGGCGTATTCGAGGCCGGACAGGCGCAGGAGGCTGTCGATGAGGGCGGCCATCCGCACCACGGTCTCGTGGATGCGCGCCACCAGCGCCTTGAGGCGCTCGGGATGCCGTTCGAGGGCCTCGCTCGCGGCATCGATGCTGCGCAGCGGGCCCCGCAGGTCGTGGGCGACCGAGTAGTTGAGGGCCTCGAGCTCCACGTTCAGCCGGCCGGCCCGCCGGCGCGCGCGGTCGCGCTCGCCGAGCGCCGCCGCCAGCGTCATCGCCGTGGTCGAGGCGACACCGAGGAAGATCTGGAGCGAGAGGACGCTCTGCAGCAGCGTCGCTCGGGCGAAGGGCCCCTGGCCCAGGCTCGTGCCCGCGACGGCCGTCGCGGCGGCGGCCAGCACGGCGGCGGAGCTGCCGCGCGGCCCGAACCTCAGGGCCGCCCAGATCATGGAGGGGAACAGGAGATACGCGCCGAGATAGAGAGAGGCTTGCGTGTTCCATCCGAAGAGCAGCGCCGCGGTGCCCAGCACCACCGCGGCCAGGCCCCCGGCCTCGAGCAGGCGCGGCCATGAGCGGCTGAACGCCCCGCCCGCGCTCCAGGTCAGCAGGAAGGGGGCGACCACCGTGACGCTGACGAAATTGCTCAGCCATGTGCCGTGCCAGGCGTGGCCGGACGTCGCCAGCCGGGTCCAGCCCGCCATCCAGCGCGAAAGCACGCCGACGGTGGTGCTGATGAGGGCGGTGAGGGCCCCGGCCAGGAAGAGGAGGGCCGCGACGTCGCGCAGGCGGTCGAGCTCTCGTCGGAAGCCGGCCCGCCTGAGGAGCAGAACGCCGGCGACGGCCTCGACGACGTGGCCGGCCGCCATCGCCGCGGCGACGGCCGGCGGCCGGCCGATCCACAGGCTGGCCAGCAGCGAGCCGAGGGCGACGCCGGGCCACACGTCCGTTCCGAAGATGAAGAGGACGGCCAGAGACATGCCGGTCGGCGCGCACAACGGCGTCTCGATCCCGGCGACGGGCGCCGAGCTCAACCCCCACGCGGCGAGAGCGAAGTACGCGGCCGCCAGGGCGGCGCAGAGAGCGACGCGTCGGCTCATATTCAACCCCTCAGCCCATTATAGGCCAACGGCGGCCGTAAGCTGCAGGCCTCGCGGCGGGTACAGTGGGCATGAGGGTCAAGGCCGGAGTGCTCGTCGCCGCGGCGCTGGGTCTCGGAGCGGTCGCGCTGCTGCGCCTGCCGTCGAGCCGCCGGCCGCGGCCCCTGAGGGTTTTCGTCGACGCGCCGCAAGCGACGCCGCTGGAGGACGGCGCGCGGCCCGCTCCCCTGATCGTCGAGGTCTCCGGGCCGGCGGCGCGCCTGGATCGGGTGGGCAAGGAGGTGAAGGCCGGCGTGAGGCTCGCGCCCCCGACGCGGGGGGTCTGGACCTGGGAGAGCGACCGCCGGCTGACGTTCGTCCCGGCGGAGGACTGGGGCGTGGGGCGCCGCTACCGCGTCCTCATCGACGCGGCCGTCCTCGCGCCCGGCGTCCGCCTCGAGGAGGCCGAGGCCGGCTTCGTGACCGCGCCGTTCACGGCGCGCTTCGTCTCCGGGGAGTTCTACGTCGACCCCGACGACGCCCGGATCAAGCGCGTCTCCGCCACGCTCCAGTTCTCTCACCCCGTCGATCAGGACGACCTCGAGAAGAGGCTCGGCCTCGAGCTGCGCCAGGACGGGGCGCGCCCCCGGTCCCTGGGCTTCCGCGTCAAGGTCGACAAGCTCGGAGGAAAGGCGTTCGTGACCTCCGAGCCCCTGGAAGTCCCCGAGAAGGAGGCGGCCGTGCTGCTGCGCCTGGCGGCCGGTGCGCGGTCGTGGCGCGGCGGCGACGGCACGCCGCGGACGCTCGAGCTGCCCGTGACGGTGCCGGGGCGCTACAGCCTGCTCGCCGTCCAAGGCGCCCGCGTCGAGATCGCCCGCGACGAGAAGCAGGAGCCGCGCCAGGCGCTCGTCATCGAGGCCTCCTCCGGCGTCGACGACGGGCCGATGGCGG
>CAZZGQ010000506.1:0-2159 GCA_964653765.1 uncultured Elusimicrobia bacterium
ATCACCGTGTCGCGGACCATGGCGCCCTGCTTGTTGAAATACAGGAGGCCGGAGGTCCCGTCGTAAGCGCGCTTCTCGGAGTCGACGTTGCCGAGAAAGTCGCGAATCGCCTTGCGGTCCGGACCCTTCTTGGCGATCGCCTCGGCGATCATGCCCAGCCCGTCGTAGGCGAACAGGCCGAAGACGTTCGGGAAGGCCTTGTAGCGCTTCTGGTAGACCTGCACGAAATCCTCGGTCTTGCTCGTGCCGAGATCGAACATGAACGGGAAGGCCGAATGAACGTCGTCCATGTAGTTGGAGCCGAGCTGGTCGAGGAGATCCCCGGAGGACGTGCGGTCGCTGCCGTAGACCGGCGCCTTGATGCCCGCGTCGCGCAGCTCGTGGATCAGCGCCGCGGCGTTGTCGCTGTGGCCAAAGATCACGACGGAATCGGCGCCGCGGAAAGCGGCCGCGTGCTTGGCGATGAAGTCCTTGGCGAGCGTCTTGCCGGTGCGCATGAAGCTGGCCGGGAACTCCACCTGGCTCACCTTCAAGCCCACGCGCTCCGCTTTGGCGGAGAACGCCTTCCATAAATAGCGTCCGTAGCCGGCGTCGTTGTGCAGCACGACCACCGAACTATGATGGCGGATGGCCTTGATGAAGGCGGCCATCGTCTGGGCCTCGGTGGCGTCGTCATAGGTGCCGCTGAACACCCAGGGCGAGCCGCCCAGCACGTCCCCGTCGCCGACCGCCGGCAGGAAGGCGGGGACCTGGGCGCGGTCGTAGACGCGGGAAGCCGCGGACGCCGCCTCGACGTCGTAGTGGCCGATGACGGCCAGCACGCGCGGATTGGCCGCCAGCTCTTCCGCCGCCTTGCGCGCGCCTTCCGCGGAGTTGAGATCGTCGCGCACGAGCAGCTCGAGGCGATGGCCGTTCACGCCGCCGGCGGCGTTGAGCTCGTCGGCCTTCATCTGGATGGAGCGGAGCAAGGCCTCGCCCCGCGGTTGCCGCGGGCCGGAAAGCGGCAGGGAGACGCCGATGACGTAGGTCGACGCGGCGGCGCCGCAGACGCCGGAGGCCAGGATCAGCAGAGCGGCGAGGACCCGGCGCAAGGAGTCGTCCATGTCAGCGCAGGAAATGGACGAAGGAGACGGCGCCGAACAGCCCGAAGACCAAACTGACCCAGAAGAAGGGCCGGCGCGCCGTCAAGGCGGCGATGGCGCCCACGGCGATGGCGATCTGAAAGAGGGTGACGCTGCGCGCCAGCCCGGTATGCCGGGCGAGGTGCGCCTCGGACTCCCTCTCGAGGTCCTCGGCTCTCTTGGCGATGGCCTCGCGGTCGCGCTCGTACTCCTGCGCCTTGGCCTCGTCGCCCTCGGCGGGCTTGCGTCCCAGCGCGAGGAGAAGCTCGCGCTTGGTGTCGAGCAGGTTCGACTTGACGCTCTTGGCCTGGTAGTAGGACCACTGGTTGGCGGCCTGGATGCGCTCGATCATCGCCTCGTTGGCATAGTGGCCCGCCAGCAGGGCGGCCGCGGCCGCCAGAGCGGCCAGGAGCGCCGAGCTCAGCGCCACCCAGGACAGCCAGTTGGCGCCCCCGTGGCGCGCGGCATGATGCATGTTCTCGTGAAGATGCTCGGTCGGGACCTCGATCTCTTCCATGGGACGCTCCGGTGACGGATTCGTGACATCTTAACTAAAATGCAGCTGCTGCTCCGCGATAACTTTTTCCCCGCCGTCGAACCGCCGTCGTCGCCAACTGCTAGGCTTGCGGCTCCTTTAAAAGTCTATCAGGAGGTTCTCATGGCGAAGAAACTCGACGGCAAGAAGGTGGCGATCCTCGTGACCGACGGCTTCGAGCAGGTGGAGCTCACCGAGCCCAAGAAGGCTCTCGACGAGGCCGGCGCCCGGACCCAGATCGTCTCTCCCAAGCCCGAGCAGGTGCAAGCCTGGAAGCACTTCGAAAAGGGCGACTCGTTCAAGGTCGACGTGGTGCTCGAGGAGGCCGATCCCTCCCAGTATGACGCCCTCCTTCTGCCCGGGGGCATGGCCAATCCCGATCAGCTGCGCATGAACCAGGCCGCGGTGGATTTCGTCTCCCATTTCGTCGGCCGGAAGAAGCCCATCGCCGCCATCTGCCACGGCCCGTGGACGCTCATCGAGGCGCAGGGCGTCGCCCACCG
>CAZZGQ010000507.1:0-2154 GCA_964653765.1 uncultured Elusimicrobia bacterium
GTCGCGCATGGCCTGGCCGCCCATGCTGTGGCGCGTGCCCGCCATCGAGACGGTGAGCTTGCGCTCGCGCGCGAACCTCAGGGCCTCGGCGATCTCGGCCTCCGTCTTCGGCTTGACGATGCGCGCGGGCCGGTAGAAGCGCAGCGCGCTCCAGTCCGCCACGTATCCGGCCTTGCGCAGGTCCTCGGGCGTGCGCTCCTCGGCGAGCAGCTCGCGATAGAGCGAGCTGCGCGGCAGCGGCTCCGCGCCGATCGCCGCGGCGAGGTCGGCGCCCGCTTGCGCGCTGTCCTCGGCGCTCGTCTCCGGCGCGGCCAAGCGGTCGACGACGGCGCTCACCTGGGCTCCAGTGGCGCTCAGCTCGCCGGCGGCGGCGGCCTGGGCGGCCGGCGGGGCGCCCACGGACGGCCCGGGCATGCCGTCCACGGGCATCGCCGGCGGACGAACATCTCCCTGGGAGATGTCGCCGCGCCCAGGCCCGGGCAAAGACGGAGCAGCGAGCTCAGGGAGCCGACCGGCGACGGCCTCAGGCCCCGGCAGCGCCGCCGCGACCGCGTAGAACCCGGCACCGGGCGTCGACGACACGAGCGCCGCCGCGAGGAGAAGGGCGGCGGCGCGGCGCATAGTTACTTGGACCAGGAGCGCAACAGCTCGCGCGCGTCGTCGGCTTCGTCGAAGTCCCGGCTGTTGAAGACCTTCACGGCGAGCGGCGTCGACGACCAGGCCTCCAGCAGCCGCTGGATGCCGGCTTGGTGCTGGTAGCCCACGGCGGCGACGAGATCGCGGCCTTCACGGCCGGCCGCGCAGTAGAGCGAGGCCAGCTCGCGGGCGAAGTCGCGGTCGCGGATTTTCACCATCATGGCGAGCATGATGTCCGTCGTGTCGGCATGGCCGTCGAGCCCGGCGAGCACGGAGTCGGCCCAGGCGTCGTTCTCCTTCTCGTGGATCAGGCGCGCGGCCTGAACGCGAGCCTGGATCGAGGCGCGCAGCATCGCCGCCGAATCCTCGGCCTTCGAGAAGGGCGCCGGCTGCGCCTCATCGCCCGCCGAAGGCTGGCCCATCGCGGCGCGCACCAGGAAGGCGGCTCGGTCGTCGAGCGCCCCGGAGGCCAAGGCGGCGGCGAAGGCGTCCTTCAGGCCCGGAAAGCGGCCGATCGCGCCGAACATGTACGCGCCGTCCTCCTCGGCCCAGGGAACGGCGTTGTTCTCGCTGGTGTAGATCCAGAGCAGCGCGTACGGGGTCCCCGGAGAGCCCTCGAGGCCGAAGAGCCGCGCCGTGTCCTTCGAGGCGCCCAATTCCGCGTCGAGCGATTCGAGCGGCCCCGTGAAGGCCAGCCGCTCCTGCTCGATCACCTCGAGGGCGAGATAGTAGCGTCCCGCCGCGGCGCCCTTTTCGGCGACGGCCTTGACCTTGATGGAAAGCGGATCCTTGTGGTCCTCGGCGAGGAAGACGATCCTCGGTTGGCGGACGAGCTCGGCGGGGCTGCACGGGAACGAGCCGGCCGGGAGGTCGGCGCGCGCTGGCGCGGCGGCGAGGAGGACAGCGAGCAAGGCGAGGAGCTTGGGCATGACTCATCCTACCGCGAAGCGGGTCCCGTGGGCTTGGGTCCAAAGACCGTCCCGCCCGGCGACAAACGGCCCACGGGAGAGACCCCGGCGGGATGATAGGATGGGACCATGCGGGGCCTGCTCCTTGCCGCTCTCCTGGCCTCGGCCGCGTCCGCCGGGCCTCTCGAAGCGCCCGCGAGACCGGCGCTCCCGACGCTGGCGGCGCCCCTGGCCTCCGTGCCCGAGCTCCCCGCGGCCGCCGGCTCGCCGAACCAGTTAACAGTCGAGCCTGACACCCCTGTTAACAACTTAACAGGCGAGCCTGACACCCTTGTTAAGTCGTTGCCCGATCTCTTCGACGGGGCGCCGCGGCTGGACCGGGAGGCGGACGTGGAGCGGCTGGGCGCGGAGAGCTTCGACGTGGTCGTGGTGGGCGGAGGCTCGGTGGGCGCGGGGACGGCGCTGGACGCGGCCAGCCGCGGGCTGAAGGTGGCCTTGGTGGAAGCGCGCGACTATGCCTCGGGGACCTCCAGCCGCAGCACCAAGCTCGCCCACGGCGGCGTGCGCTACCTCGAGGCCGCGGTGAAGAACCTGGATCGCGGCCAGTACG
>CAZZGQ010000508.1:0-2150 GCA_964653765.1 uncultured Elusimicrobia bacterium
AGGGGCTCTTCCCCATCGGCGGCGGCAACTCCTCGCCCGACGACCTGGAAGAGGAGCGCCGGCTGTGCTACGTGGGCATCACGCGCGCCCGCGAGATCCTCTATCTGACGCACGCGGCGACGCGGCGCATCTTCGGTCAAGTCTACGCCAACCTGCCGTCGCGCTTCATCCTGGAGGCGCAGCTCTTCTCGCACCGCGAGCCCGGCGCCCCCAACGCCGCGGCCCGCGCGTTGCCGCACGGCGCGCCCCGCCCAGCCCCTTCCAACCCGTCCAACGGGCTCGGCTCCGCGTCCGCGGCCGCTCCCCGCCGCGCCACCGGCTTTCGCCAAGGCCAGCGCGTGCGCCACCCGAGCTTCGGCCTGGGCAGCGTCGTCGAGGTGGCGGGCACGGGGGAGAGCCTCAAGGTCTCGGTCCGCTTCGACGACGGGCGGATGACCAAGCTGCTCGTCCGCTACGCCCCGCTGGAACCCGCGTAAGCGGCGTCCTCGCGAGTTATTCACAAGACTCTCCGCGCGGAGACAATGTGGATGGCTAGCCTGGGCTAGCCGTCCACAATCGCCGGTGGACGAGTCCCGGTCGGTACTATGGCCCGCCCGTCGAAATATTTCTAAAATCGGGGGCAGCTATCCTTATATAAACCGCTATGGCCATTTCCGAAGAAGACGTGCGCAAGATCGCCAAGCTCGCCCGCTTGGAGCTGAGCGACGCCGAGGTGAAGCTCTACCAGGGGCAGCTCCTCAAGATCCTCGATTCGATGGCGGAGCTGTCGAAGGTCGACACCGCCAAGGTGGAGCCCACGACGTCGGTGCTCGGGGCCACCAACGTGATGCGGCAGGACGCTCCGGCGCCGTTTCCCGACGTCGAGGCGCTGCTGTCGAACGCTCCGGAGCGCGAGGGCCCCTATTACAAGGTGCGCAAGGTGATCGAGTGAGCAAGGCGCTCGTCCTCGCCGCGCTGCTGCTGCCGCCGGCTCCCGCCGCCGCGGCCGCTCCCACGCGCGAGGCGCGCCAGCTCCTCCAGGGGGCCAACGCCCTCTATGCCAAGGCCCAATACCGTCAGGCGCTGATCCAATACGACAAGGCGATGGGCCGCGTCGAGGCCTGGAAGACGGCGGCCGGCTTTCGCGCGCTCTGCCGCTGGACCTTGGGCGACGGGGCGGGGGCGGCCGAGGACGCGGCGCTGGCGCTCAAGCTCAAGCCCAGCGACGCCGAGTCTTTCGTGTCGCGCGGCTACGCCAAGCTCGTCACCCGCGACTACGCCGGGGCGTCGCATGACTTCGGCCAGGCGATCGATCTCGCGCCCGACGAGGCCGCGGCCCACTTCGGCCTGGGCAGCGTGCTGAGCGCCCAAAGCCAGGACCGCGCGGCGCTCAAGCCCTTCGCCAACGCCGTCCGTCTCGATCCCGATTTCGCCGCCGCTTATCTCGTGCGCGGCACCGTCCACGACCGCCTGCGCGAGTTCTCCGCGGCGGCGGAGGATTACTCCCAGGTGCTGCGCATCAATCCCTCGTTCCGGTGGGCCAAGCTCTACCGCGCCAAGAGCCGGCGCGAGCTCAAGGATTACCGCCGCTCCCTCGACGACCTCAACGATTTCGTGGAGGCCAACCCCGATCGCGAGGACGCCGTCTACCTGCGCAGCAACGTGAAGTTCCTGCTCGGCGACTACAACGGCTGCGTGGAGGACCTGGACCGCGTCGTCGAGCTCGACCCGCGCAAGGGGCTGGCCTATTCCAACCGCGGCCAGGCCAAGGCGATGCTGGGCGACAAGGCGGGGGCGCTGGCCGATCTGCGCCGCGCGTTGGAGCTCGATCCGTCGCGGCGCGACAAGATCGAGGCCGCGATCGAAGCCTTGAACGCCCCCACCGCCCGCCCGGCGGAGACGGCTCCCGCCGCCGATACGGTTTCCATCGTCGAGCGCAAGCGCGCGGCGGCGCCGGAGGGGCCGAAACCCCTGGTCGGCGAGACCCTTCCCGAGCAGCCCAAGCGGCATTCCTCGACCCAGGACGACACCTTCTTCATCAAGTGACATGAACACTACCGAACTCTCCGCCGTCGACATCGCCCAAGGCGTGGCCCAGGGCAAGTTCTCCGCCGAGGACGTCGCCCGCGCCCACCTCGACCGCATCAAGAAGGCCGAGCCGAAGGTGCGCG
>CAZZGQ010000509.1:0-2147 GCA_964653765.1 uncultured Elusimicrobia bacterium
CGACCGGCATCCCAAGTGATTCTCGTCGGAGAACCGGCTTAAGTGACCGGCATTGTGCCTAGGCACAAATTTTCGCAGAATCGGCTCGATGATCGCCGCGTTGTTGCTGACGGCAGTCGTCGTCCGGGCCGCGGAGCTGCCGATCATCCCGCAGCCGCTCTCCGAGACGACGCAGGCCTGCTCGTTCACGCTGAACGCGCGCACGGCCATCGTGGCCGACGACGCCTTCGCCGACGTGGCGCGGCAGACGCGGCTGGCGCTGTCGCCGGCGACGGGCTACCGGCTGCCTCTCGCCGCGCGCGGCGCAGCCAACGTCATCGAGCTGCGGCGCGACCGAAACCTGGACCTCGGCGCGGAAGGCTACAGCCTCGAGGTGACGGCGCGGCGCGTGCGCGTCCGCGCCGCGGCGACGGCGGGAGCGTTCTACGGCCTGCAGACGCTGCGGCAGATGCTGCCGCCCGACATCTTCCGCCAGGCGCCGGTGGAAAACGTCGCTTGGACGGCTCCGTGCGCGCGCATCGAGGACAAGCCGCGCTTTTCCTGGCGCGGCGCGCTGCTCGACCCGGCCCGTCACTTCCTGCCCAAAGAGTTCCTGTTCAAGTATCTGGACTTGATGGCGCTCTACAAGCTCAACACCTTCCAGCTGCACCTCACCGACTCGCAGGGCTGGCGCGTCGAGATCAAGCGCTACCCGCGGCTGACCGAGATCGGCGGCGCCATGGACCTCTCCGCCCTCGATCCGGGCAACGCCACCCGCGCCCCGGGCGAGCGCGCCGGCGGCTACTACACTCAAGACGACATCCGGGAGATCGTGGCCTACGCGGCGGCGCGCCACATCACGATCGTGCCCGAGATCGAGATGCCCGGCCACGCCGGCGCCGCCATCCTGGCCTACCCCGAGCTGGGCAACCATCTCGGCGGCCGCGAGGACGTCTACAACGTCGACGACGCCACCATACGGTTCCTGGAGAACGTCCTCGACGAGGTCTGCGACCTCTTCCCGGGCCAGTTCATCCACATCGGGGGCGACGAGGTCGCTAAGGAGCCGTGGAAGAGCAATCCCGCCGCGCAGCGCCGGATGCGGGAGCTGGGCCTCAAGAACGAGGAGGAGCTCCAGAGCTGGTTCGTCCGGCAGTTCGACGGCTACCTCGCCTCGAAGGGCAAGCGCCTCATCGGCTGGGACGAGATCCTGGAAGGCGGGTTGGCGCCCGGCGCGGCCGTGACGTCGTGGCGCGGCGTGGACGGCGGCGTGGCGGCGGCCAAGAGCGGCCACGACGTCGTGATGAACCCCAGCGAGTACACCTACCTCGACTACTATCAATCGAAGGTCACCGGCCTCGAGCCGAAGACGATCGGCCAGTACCTGCCGCTCGAGAAAGCCTACCGATTCGAGCCGGTGCCTCCGGCGCTGTCGCCGCATGAGGCCAAGCACGTCCTAGGCGGACAGACGGCCTTGTGGGGGGAGTTCGTCCCGAACGGCGCCGACGCCGAGTACAAGGCCTCCCCGAGGCTGCAGGCCTTCGCCGAGTCCGTTTGGACGGCCAAGGACGGGCGCGACTTCCCCGACTTCATGGGCCGCCTCGACTTCCATTTCAAGAAGCTGGACGCTCTCGGCGCGCGCTACCGGGCGCCGCGGCCGGACCCGTCGCCCGTCGGCCATTGGGCCGCGGGCGAGGCGACGACGCGTTGGGCCGAGCGGACCTGGGACGTCACGCCGGCCGTCGGGCGGCCGGGCTTGTACAGGGTGCTCTTCCAGTTCGAGAGGGAGGAGCAGCGCCTCGACGTCCAATGGATCGAGCTCCTGGAGGACGGAAAAACCGTGCTGCGCGAGGAGCACGCCCAATCGACGGGAGGGCTGGACTGGTGGACGACGCGGCACAACTTGTTCTCGGTGCTGGTGCAGCCCAAGCCCGGCGCCTCCTACACGCTGCGCGCCTCCGTCCGCTCGGACAACCCGGCCGCGTCCGCCGGCGACGTCTATGTCGTGCCGATAGCGGCGCCCGAAAACTTAAATCTTAAGGCTGCCCGGAATTAAGTTTTCTACCACTCATTGCCCGTGGAGGCGCCCGGCGCCGCCGGGAGCGTCCACAGGTACTCGACGACGGAGGAGATCTCGTCGTCGCTGAGCGTCTCGCCCCAGGCGGGCA
>CAZZGQ010000510.1:0-2144 GCA_964653765.1 uncultured Elusimicrobia bacterium
GGAAGAAGCGGTCGAGCTGCGCCTCGGGGAGCGGGTAGGTGCCTTCCTGCTCGATGGGGTTCTCCGTGGCCATGACGAAGAAGGGCAGCGGCAGCGGGCGCGTCGTGCCGCCGGTCGTGACCTGATACTCCTGCATGGCCTCCAGCAGGGCGGCCTGGGTCTTGGGCGGCGTGCGGTTGATCTCGTCCGCCAGGATCATGTTGGAGAAGACGGGCCCGGGGAGGAAGCGGAAGGAGCGCTGCTTGGTGGAGGGGTCCTCTTGCAGTATCTCCGAGCCGGTCACGTCCGAGGGCATCAGGTCCGGCGTGAATTGGATGCGGGAGAACTCGAGGTCGAGGATGCGCGAGAGGCTGGAGACGAGTAGCGTCTTGGCCAGCCCCGGCACGCCCTGCAGCAGGCAGTGGCCGCGCGCGAAGAGGCAGATCAAGAGCTCCTCGATCACGTGCGTCTGCCCGACGATCACCGAGCCGAGCTGCCCGACGATGTCCGCTTTGGCGCGCTGCAGCCGCTCGGCCGCGCGCACGTCGTCCTGGGTCTGCGTTGGCATGGCGAGAATCTACTACATTCTGCGCCGCAAAAACGTCAGGGCGAAGACGGTGAGGAGGGCCAGCGCGCCGGCGGCCAGGGCGCCGTTGCGGCTGCGCCAGCGGAAGGACCGGGCTACGTCGATCGGAAGCGTGGCCGCCACCAGCTTGGGCTCGGCGTCCGGGCCCAAGGTCATCGCGCCGAATACGGCGCGCGAAAGCTCCACGGGCTTGGCGCCTTTGGCCAGGACGGAATAGCCCCAGTAGCCCCAGGGCATGTAGCCGGCCATGAAGCGCGCCGGGCCGGCGGGATCGCGCACGGCGGCGGACGCGTAGATGAAGTCCGGCCCGGGCAGCGTCTCGATCAGAGAGACGGGGCTCAACGTCTGGGCGCTTACGCCCGGAAAGGCCAGCACGGTCTGGCGCACCAGCTGCGGCTGGTCCTTGGAGGGGCCGGCGTCCTCTTCCAGCACCTTGAGGATCATGACCTCGGAGTCCAGCCCCTGCACCGCCAAGACGAAGCCGTCCTTGCGCTCGGCGGCGGTGAGAGCGCGGGTATGGATCCCGGAGGGCAGCGACAGCTGCAGCTGCCCGTCGAGGCTGACGAGGGAGCCGGAGCCCCCGTCGTACGGCGCGCGCAGCCCGCCGAAGATGGAGGGCATCAGCGTGTCGGGGACGGCGCTGATCAGAGTCGCCAGCGCCAGGGAGCCGCCGAAGTCGGCCACGCCCAGAACCAGCCGGGCGCCTTTTTGCCGGTCGCACTTGACGTAGAGCAGCGTCAGGCCGTTGTCGTAGCGCGCCGTCACCAGCGGCCCCGGCGGGCCGAAGTCCTGGCCGGTGCGGCGCCCCAGCGCGTCGACGACTTGGACGAGGTAGGAGCGCACGGCGGCGCGGTTGTTGAGCGGCAGGGCGGGAGCCGCGGTCAGGACGAAGGAGCTCGTCTCCGGCCCGCGCAGCTGGATCAGCACTTGCGGCGGCGCGCCCGCGTCGCGCACCTGAGTCCAGCCGGGGGGAGGGTCGATGGTGTAGGGACCGGGAGCCGCCCAAGCCAACGCGGCCGCGGCGGCGATCAAGGCGAGCATCGGCCGGGAGTGTAGCCGATCCGGCGTTGCATTTCCAGGCGGCCTTTGAGATAATCGCGACCATGGGTTTTCACGTCGGCGTCACGGATATCTTGGCCTCGGGCGGCGTCACGCTGATGCTGCTCATCGTCCTGTCGGTCTACTCGCTGGCGCTCATCTGGGAGCGCTGGCGTTTTTACTCGCGCTCGCTCAGCGATCTGGCTCCGTTTCTTGAGAAAATCCGCCAGATCCTGGCCGACGGCCGCCTCAACGACGCCGTCGCCGTCTGCCGCTCGCACAAGGGCCTGGCCTCGTCCGTGATCATGGCCTCCCTGGTCGGGCCGACGGCGCGCGACGACCGCAAGCGCTCCGCCCTGCGAGCGGCCGAGCGCGGCGCGGCGCAACTGCAGCAGCGCGTGGCCATCCTGGGCACGATCGCCAGCACGGCGCCCTTCATCGGCCTCTTCGGCACCGTGGTCGGCGTCATGCGCGCCTTCAAGGACCTCGCGAGCGCGGCCGGCGCCGGCCCCGGCGTCGTGGCGATCGGCATCTCGGAGGC
>CAZZGQ010000511.1:0-2142 GCA_964653765.1 uncultured Elusimicrobia bacterium
CCGTTCCAGAAGATCGTCTTGGACTTCTCGATCTGCTCGGTGAAGAACTCGATCGTGTGCGGGCCGATGTCGACGCCGATCAGGTCCGGCGGGATGGCCATGGCCTGGGTCACCGTCGTGGCGGCGTCGGGCTTGATCTCGCGCACGCACAGGTGGTCCGCGGGGAGCAGGCACTCCACTTTCTTGGAGTACGCCTTCTCGACGATCTCCTGCGCCTGCTGGACCTTGTCCTTCTCGAGCAGCGACTTGCCGATGGACACGCCCTGAGCCGCCAGGAACGTATAGGCCATGCCGCCGCCGATGAGCAGGCCGTCGACCCGCTCCAGCAGCTTGCTGAGCACGCCCAGCTTGTCGGAGACCTTGGCGCCGCCGATGATGGCGAGGAACGGCCGCGTCGGGTTGCCGATGACGCGGTCGAGGAACTCCAGCTCCTTCTGCACCAGGAAGCCGATCGAGCTCGGCAGGTTCTTGGGGATGCCGGCCGTCGACGCATGGGCGCGGTGCAAGGCGCCGAAGGCGTCCTGCACGAAGAGGTCGCCCAGCTTGGAGAGCTGCTTGGCGAAGGCGGCGTCGTTGGCCTCCTCGCCGGCGTGGAACCTCAGGTTCTCGCAGAGCAGGACCTGCCCGGGCTTCAGCGCCGCCGCCGCCTTCTCGGCGGCCGCTCCGACGCAGTCATCCACCCACGCGACGGGCTGGCCCAGGAGCTTGGAGAGCTCGGCCACCACGGGCTTCAAGCTGTACTTGGCCTCGGGCTTGCCCTTCGGACGGCCCAGGTGCGCGATCAGCACCACCTTCGCGCCGCCCTCGATGAGGTGCTTGAGCGTCGGGATCGTCTCGCGGATGCGGGCGTTGTCCTCGACCTTGGCGCCCTTGAGGGGCACGTTGTAGTCGACGCGGACGAGAGCTCGCTTGTTCTTCAGAGCGACCTCCTGCAGCCGGCGGACTTTGAGAGCGGGTTTATCGGTTGTATTCATTAGTAGATGCTCTTGCCCATCGCCGAGGCGATGAGCTCGCTGGCGATGACGGCGGTGGCGTTCTGGACGTCCTCGAGCGGGTTGACCTCGACGAGGTCCAAGCCCAGGAGACGTTCGGAGTCGGCGGCGAGCTCCATGAGAAGATGGGCCTCGCGATACGTGAGGCCGCCGCGCTTGATGGTGCCCGTGCCGGGAGCGCTGCCCGGGTCCACGACGTCGATGTCGAAAGAGACGTGGAAGCCGGCCGTGGCGTCGTTGGCGATGTCGATGGCCTGCTCGACGCAGGCGCCCATGCCGAAGCGGTCGATCTCCTGCATCGAGAACACGCGCACGCCCGACTTGCGCAGGTTGACGGCCTCCTGCTTGTCGACGTCGCGCGTGCCGATCAGGCAGACGTTGCGCGGCTGGAGCTTGGGGCTGAAGCCCCCCAGCCGCGCGAAGCCCTTATCGCCCAAGCCGAGGATGTGCGCGACGGGCATGCCGTGGACGTTCCCCGACGGGGAAGTCTCCGGCGTGTTGATGTCGGCGTGCGCGTCCACCCAGATCAGGCCGATGTTCTTGCCCTCGTCCCGGTAGGCGCGCGAGACGCCGGCCACCGAGCCGACGCCGAGGGAATGGTCGCCTCCCAACGTGATCGGGATCCTGCCGTTGCGACAGGCGGCATGGACTTTCCTTTCCAATTCCTGGCAGACCTTCAGGATCGCGGGCCCATGCCGCAGCTTTTTGGACTTGACGACGGAGGCGGGAATGGAGAGGTCCCCGGCGTCTTCCACGTCGACGCCGATGTCCTCCAGGGACTTGAGCAGCCCCGCGCGCCGGATGGCGGCGGGGCCGCCCGAGGCCCCCTGCTTGCTGGCCCCGTAGTCGAGAGGGACTCCGAGGACCGTGGCCTTGCGCTTCAAGCGCCCTACGCCCTTACCGGCGCTCCCAGCTTCTTGGCGATGAAGGCGGCCAGGTCGATCACGCGGTTGGAGTAGCCCCACTCGTTGTCGTACCAGCCGAAAGCCTTGATCATCGGGCCGTTCACGTCGGTGAGCGTGGCGTCGAACGTGCACGAGGACGGATTGCCCTTGAAGTCCATCGAGACGAGCTCCGTCTCCATGTACGTCAGGTAGCCCTTGAGCTTGCCGCTCTCGGCCGCCTTCTTGAAGACGGCGTTGACTTCCTC
>CAZZGQ010000512.1:0-2140 GCA_964653765.1 uncultured Elusimicrobia bacterium
GGGCCCGCGTCGCAGAACAACGGAGGGACCACCTCGTCCCAGGACAGCCACAAGGGCTATTCGCAGCTCCAGAAGGAGGCCGATCAGAAGATCAAGGAGCTCGCCAAGCGCGCCAAGGACCAATGCGTCGATCCCAACGGGCAGGCGGCCGATCTGATCGGCAAGATCAACCAGAGCGATGCGACGACGCCGCTGGGCCAGGCGGCCGCGGTCCCTGACGGCATGGAGGGCGGATCGGAGCAGCAGACCAAGTACAGGACTTCCGCCATGAACGCGGCGACCGACTGGAATGGTCCCGTCTCGCAGGCGCAGAACCTGCATGAGCGGGCGTCCTCCGCCTGCCGGCAGCTCGCCCAGCGGTCGACGACGCAGCCCGTCGACGACAAGCTGTCCCTCATCGACAAGAAGCTGCAGCAGGACCAGAGCGCCATCGACCGGGCGAGACGCGAAAACGTCAACAATGGCCAGCTTACGAAGACGGCCGAGGAGACCAACAGCACCGCGAACCGATACGATCAGGAGCGCTCCGCCGCCCGAGACGCCTATCAGCGGAGCAAGCAGAAGTGGGACGCGTTCAAGAACGATCTGACCCAGGGCTCGATCAGCCAGAACAACCAGAGGACCGGCCAGTTGGTCAGCGACGCCCAGCTCAAAGTGAGAGATTCGATCAGCTCCATCAACTCGACCCGGCCCGGCACGGCCGCCTCCTTCTCGGACGCTCAGACGCAGGTCAACATCAACATGGGCACGATCGCCGGCCGCGACGTCGGCCACCAGCAGGCGCTGCAGGCGGTCAACAAGGCGGGCCAGTGAAATGAACGCGGCCAAGGTCTCCTTCCTGAAGGCGCTGGTCGCTCTCATCAAGGCCGTCGACTTCCTGCTGTTCACCGCCGCGCTGACGATCGTGGGCATGCCGCTGCTCGAGCGCTTCTTCCCGCCCAAGCCCGGCGAGACCTACGCCTTCGCCGCGGTGGCCGATCGCTTCCTCCTGCCCGCGCTCGAGCCGTTGGCGCGCCTCGTGCGCGCCTTCCTGCCGCATTCGTACGACGGACAGGACATGACGGTCTACATCCTCGGCGGCCTTCTCGTCGCCGCCTGCTTCGGCCTGACGGCCGTGATGCGGCAGATCCGCGTCGACATCCTCGTGCTGCAGGACGACGCCGCTCTCTCGGAAGCCGAGGAGGCCGCCCGGCTCGTCAACGCCGAGCACCGGCTGGCCGCGCTGGAAGCCAGCAAGCCCTCGGACCGCGAGAAGGTCCTCGAGCTCTACGCGCAGACCAAGAAGATCCTGGACGAGCAGAAGCGCACGATCGCATTCCTGGCCGTCGACGTCGTCGACTCGACCGGCATGAAGCACGGCGAGGACGCCGCGCTGGCCGAGCGCGATTTCCGGCAATACCGCAAGCTGGTCGAGGCCGTCATCGCCCAGCGGAAGGGCCTCAAGGCGGCCTGGACCCCGGACGGCGTCATGATGTGCTTCGCCACGGTCGAGTCGGCGGCGCTGGCCGGCCAGGACCTCATCCGCGGCCTGGCCGAGTTCAATCGATCCATCAAGTCGATCAAGGCCGACTTCCGCGTCCGCTGCGGTCTCAACGCCGGGCTCGTGCTCTACGACGATGAGACTCCCATGGAGCAGATGTCCGACGGCGCCATCGATCTGGCCGGCCACATGCAGAAGCACGCCGAGCCCAACGTCATTTTCGCTCCTCAGTCGTTGCTCGCCGCCCACTCCGCCTTGGGTTTCGTCCCCGCCGGCCGGCAAGTGGACGGCGTCGACGTCGTCGCTTGGCGCGGCTAGTCGACGCGAAATAGCTAAGACGGTTGGTGCCAGGCTTTAAGCATTGTGCCTGGGCACAAAAGTATGTCCGCGCTGACATGAAAAGAAGCCGGCCCGAGGGGCGGGCCGGCTGGGGCGGAGGAACGAACGGCGGAGCGTCTTACTTCAGCGCGTTGAGCGTCGGGTAGGCGGTCACCGAGAGCGTGACCGGGCCGTCGCCGCCGAAGACGCGGACCTGGCCGTTGAGCGTGCGGACCACGGCTTCCTCGGCGCCGCTCTCCAGGGTGACGCCCATCGGGCGGGCGGGACGGATGTCGCGCACGCGCAGGTTCGGGTCGGAGACGATGCAGCGCCCGTACGAGG
>CAZZGQ010000513.1:0-2139 GCA_964653765.1 uncultured Elusimicrobia bacterium
CCTGCGGCCGCTCGGCCACGGCCGGGTCGAGGTTGTTCATCAGCATGCGCAGGGCCGCTTCTTGCTGCCAGCCTTTGCAGGAGAGCTTGCGGCCGCGCGGCGCGTGGAGGGGCTTTCGCATGAACATGGCCTATCTTATTATTTTTGCCGCTCCCGTCGGAGGCCAGGTCGCCTATAATGTCTAAGGCTTCCCCGCATGCTCCGGAACATGTTCCTCCCCGCGCTTTTCCTGACGCTCTTTTCCCTTCGCGCCGCCTCCGCGCCCGTCGAGAAGCCAGCGGCCTCCTCCGACGCTCCGCCGTCCCTTCCCACTCCGATCCCCGCCTTGGCGCCCGCGTCCGCCCCGTCCGTCGACGCGGCGAGCGTGGCGCCGTCGGCTCCCGCGGCGACGGGCGACGCCATCCCTCAGGTCAGCGCGCCGGCGGCGAGCAAAGAGCCCGCCGTCCCCCTGACGCCGGAGCAGATCCATGAGCTCGTGGAGAGGTCCCGCCAGGCGCGAGCGAGCATCGATCCCGCGGCCTTGCGCCGGCTCGCCCAGGGAGTCCTCGACGATGCTCCCGCCTTCTCCGCCGCGGGCCTGCGCCTTGACGGGGACGAGCTGGCGGCCGCGGGCGACTTCGATTCCGTCTTCGCCGCGCGCGTCAATCTCCTCGAGTCGATCGACCGCCATTTCCGCGATCATCCGCCCGCCGCCGACGAACCGCTCTGGCAAAAGTACGCGCCTTACGTGGAGGTGTTGCGCGAGATGGAGCTCGTCCTGCGCGATCCCGAGCTGGCGGAGCAGATGGCCAAGCCCTCCGCCGTGGCCGAGGGGTACACGCTCTACCAGCACCACCTCATGGTGGGTTGGAACCTGCTGACCTCGGACTACGGCGCCGCCCTTCCGCCGGACGTCCGGACCTGGTATCTGGCGATGATCCTCACCCACGACATCGGCAAGTTCCAGGCCGTCGCCTCCGGCCACCCCAGGTCCGACCAGCACCTCTTCACCGCGCCCCTTCTTCGCCGCTATCTGACCGAGCGCGGCTTCGACCCGCGCGACGTCGAGAAGGCCGCCACGATCGTCGACGCCGACGACGCTTACGGTCCGCCCTTCAAGGTGAACAGCCTGCGCAAGGCGAGGGGGCCCGAGGCCCAGGCCGGCTGGACGCCCGCCCAGTGGACCGCCGGGATCGCCTCGGGCGGGGACGCCTTCGCGCGCTACGCCGCGCCCTTGGGCCTGACGGGCCTCCAGCTCTTCGAGCTCGAGGCTCCGCTCAAGCAGGCCGACACCGGCGCCTACACGACCCGCGCCGGCGGCTCTCCCTCCCTCGATCCCATGACGGACGCCCGAGATTTCTCGCGCCGGCTCGTCCAGGGCCTGCCCTCCCCGTATCGTCGGATCGCCTGGTACCGGACCTACTTGTCACGGGGGCGGGCGGCGCTCCAGGCCGAGGTGGAAGGCTACTTCGCCCAGCCGGAACCCGACCGCGCGGACTAGAGCGCCGAGAAAGCGCCCGAGAGCACGAGCTCGCGGGCCGCTTCCATCTTAGGGGAGAAGACCTCATCCCCTTTGGAAGCCGGGACCGCGGCGCGCAGGCGGCGCAGGCCCTCGGCCACGCCTCGGCCGGGCTTCAGGGGCGCGTGGACCTCCACGCCCTGGGCGGCCATGAGCAGCTCGATGCCCACCACCTGGGCGGCGTTCCAGACCACCTGCTTGAGCTTGAGCGCCGCCCCCATTCCCATGGAGACGAAGTCCTCCTTGTTGGCGGAGGTGGGCACGGAATCGGCGGAAGCGGGATGGGCCAGGGCCTTGTTCTCGGAGGCCAGGGCGGCGGCGGCGACCTGAGCGATCATCCAGCCCGACTCGACGCCGGGATCCTTGGCCAGGAAGGGCTTGAGGCCCGGGGAATTGCCGGAGATGAGCTGGAAGACCCGGCGCTCCGACATGTTGGCGAGCGCGGTCAGCGCCGCGGCGGCGGAGTCGAAGGCGAAGGAGAGGGCCTGGCCGTGGAAGTTCCCCCCCGAGATCACGCGGCCGTCGACGACGAGCGGGTTGTCGGTGACGCTGCCGAGCTCGGTCTCGACGACCTGCTCGGAGCGCGCCAGCACGTCCAGCACGGCGCCGTGGACCTGCGGCATGCAGCGCAGGCTGTAGGG
>CAZZGQ010000514.1:0-2139 GCA_964653765.1 uncultured Elusimicrobia bacterium
GCGCGGGCAGTATAGCCCCCGGACCTGGACGCGTCAACCCCTTGAACCGGTAATCTTTTGTAAAATCGGCGCGTGAATCTTGCGCCGCTTTTCGCCTTCCTCGCCGCGCGCGCGCTTGCGGCGCCGACGCCGCTGGTCACGGGCAACGGCTACGGTTTCGCCGTCTTCTCGCTGAGCTCGGGGACGATCTCGAAGCTCTACGCCCACCCTAACGCGTTCGCGCGCCCCGATCCGAAGGACGCGCTGGGCGAGGGCGTGCCGACGACGAGCTTCCTGACGAGCCTGCGCTGGGAAGGAGCTCCGGATCTGGCGGCTTCCACGGCCGCATACGTCGATCAGTCGCACGTGATCGCCGCCGGAAGGCAGGCCTTCTTCATGCCCTTCGGCCTGCACCGCAACGCTCTCGTCGCCGTGCTCCGGCCCGAGGCGGACAAGGCGGCCCGGTCGTGCCTTCGCCTCGAGCTCTCCCATTCGGTCGCCGAGCGGCACATGCATCACGCCGAGGGCCGCGAGGAATGGGAGCTCTCGTTCAAGGACGTCCCCGAGCGGCTGGCGCTCATCGCCCTCGACCGGGGGGTTTCTTCGTCGCAGCCCGAAGGCTGCTACGGCGGGCACGCGGCCTGGGCGCTCGTGCCTCTCGAGAACGAGCGCGAGTTCGCCACGGCCTCGCTCGAGCTGTCGCGCTGGCGCGGGGGGGTGTCGCCCACCGAGCTCGTCGGCCGCGAGCTGGCGGAGTTCGAGGCTTGGCGCGTGAAGCCGTCCGTGCGCTTCCAGGACGAGGCGGAGCGGCGGCTCTGGCGCCAGAGCGAGGCCATGCTGCGCATGGGCCAGAGCCGGGAACCGGACCTCCCGGACCGTCACGGTCACGGCCTGATCGTCGCCGCCCTTCCCGACGGCCTGTGGTTCACGCCCTGGGTGCGCGACATGTCGTACGCGACCGCCGCTCTCGCGCGCATGGGCCACGAGACCGAGGCGCGCTGGGCGCTGGAGGCTTACTTCAACGCCAGGCCGGTCGGCCGCATGCAGGAGCAGGCCGGCGGGACGCCGTATCAGGTCTCGGTGGTGCGCTACTTCGGCGACGGCAGCGAGGAGCCCTACTTCACCATGGAGCGGGCCACGAACGTCGAGCTCGATGGATGGGGCTTGGTCCTCTGGGCGCTGGGGGAATACTCGCGGCGCTACGGCGCGCTGGGACTGACGCACGAGCGGACCTACCGCGGCTCGATCTACGAGAGCGCCAAGGCCTTCGTGATGGAGCCGCTGCTGGCGGACCTCGAAGTCCGCGGCGAGGGCGCGATCGTGCGCGCCGATACCTCGATCTGGGAGGAGCACGAGCCGGATAAGAAGCATTTCGCCTTCACGACGGCGGCGGCCATCGCCGGCCTGAGCGCGCTCGACCGTCTGGCGGCGGAGCAGCGCGACGCCAAGACGCACGCGCGGCTGAGCGAGGCCGTGTCGCGCCTGCGCCGCGGCTTCACCGACGCCTTCATCAAGGACGGCTCGCTGCGCGGCGCCGCAGAGAGCGGGCTCAAGAACGACGTGGACGGGGCGGCCATGGCGGCGATCGGCCTCGACATCGGCGTCTCCTCCGGCGTCATCGCGGCGACCGCCGCCCGGATGCCGGCCCTCGCCGCCTCCTCCGGCGGCTACCTGCGCGTGCGCAGCAACTACACCGACCCGAAGATCTTCGAGTATTGGTACGAGCGCCAGGAGTTCGTGTTCACGGACCTGGCGCTGGCCGGAGCCTATCTGAGGCTGGGCCAGTCGGACAAGGCCGCGAGCCTCCTGCGCAGGATCACCGAAAGAGCGGAAGCCGACCACGATATCATCCCTGAGCTGTACGTCTCGCTGCCTTGCGACCTCTTCCCCGGCCGCGTCGGCGATCCCTCCGGCGCCATCCCGATGGTCGGCTACGGCGCCGGAGCCTACGTGCTGCACCTGCTGCAGCGCGAGTCGCTCGTCGCCGCCCCCAAAAAATAAGGCGCCGGAATAGGTCGAAAGACCTGGACACGGTCTGGGCCTTTCGGCTAGGATGCCGGCATGAAGACGCTCATCGGCTTCTTGCTGCTCGGCGTTCTTTCAGGGGCCGCTCAGGCCGCGCCGTCCGTCAGCCTGGAATCCCAGGCGCTGGACGCGGCG
>CAZZGQ010000515.1:0-2132 GCA_964653765.1 uncultured Elusimicrobia bacterium
TCCTCGAAGGGCTCGATGTGGATGTCCGAGGCCTTCATCGAGAGCGCGCCCAGGATGATGGCGTTGACGATCTTCTCGACCTCGGGGGCGGAGGCGTCGACCTCCGTGATCTCGGTCTTCTGCTCCTCCTTCTGGACCTGGATGCTGCCGTCGGACTCCGGGATGGCCCCGGACTCCTTTTGCTTCTGCTTCTCGACGACGTCGGCGATCAGCTTGTTGGCCACCTCGCCGCCGCCGCGGCCGTAGGCGGCGTCGAGCGATGCCAGGATGTCCTGCGGCAGGGAGAGATACGGCTGGATCTCGAGGCCCGTGCGCAGTTGGATGTCCTCGGACACGAAGAAATCGAGCGGATCCGCCATCGCCACGAAGAGCGTGCTCTCTTCTTTGGCGAAGGGGATGGCCAGATGGCGGCGCGCCACGGCCTCCGGGATGATGCGGGCCACCTCGCTGTCGACCTCCATCTGATGGAGATCGACGGCCTTGACCTGCCACTCGTCGGACAGCGCCTTCAGCAGCGGGCCTTTGGGCGCCAAGCCCAGCTCGAGCACGGCCTGCTGGAGCACCGCGCCATGCTTGCGCGCCTTCTCCTCCGCCTCCTTGAGCTGCCCCTCGTTGATGAGCTTGCGCTCGAGGAGGACCTCTGAGACGGTCTTGCGGCGCTGGAGGCCTTTAACTGCCATACACCCCGAAGCGTGCGCGGAGGGTCTCACAGATCTCTCCCAGAGTAGCGCCGCCCTCCGCGCACGCGAGGATACTTGGGAAAAGGTTGTCGCGGCCCGTGGCCGCGACACCCAACGCCTCCAGCGCCGTCTTGGCGGCGTTGGTATTACGAGATTCCTTAAATTGACGTAGCCGCCTGACCTGCTGCGCCTCCAACTCCGGAGAGATCTTCAGCACGTTCGGCTTCTTCGCTTTCGTCTCATCCAGCTGCAGCGTGTTCACCCCGACGATCTTGCGCGTGCCGCTCTCGATCTCCTGCTGATACCGGTAGCTGGCGTCCTGGATCTCCTGCTGCGGCACGCCCTGCTCGATGAGCTTGAGCATCCCGCCCTCGCGACGGAGGCGCTCGAGCGTCTGCTCGATGCGCTTCTCCAGCTCGGCCGTGAGCGCCTCGACGGCGTAGGAGCCGCCCACGGGATCGACGGTGTCGGCCACGCCGGTCTCGTGGGCTAGGATCTGTTGCGTGCGCAGGGCGAGCTGGGCGGAATCCTCGGTCGGCAGCGCCAGGGCCTCGTCGAAAGCGTTGGTGTGCAGCGACTGCGCGCCGCCCAGGACGGCGGCCATGGCCTGCAGCGCCACGCGCATCACGTTGTTGTGCGGCTGCTGGCTCGTCAGCGTGGAGCCGCAGGTCTGGACGTGGAAGCGCAGCGCCCAGGACTTCGCGTCCTTGGCCCCGAACCGCTCCTTCATGATCCTGGCCCAGACCCGGCGCGCGGCCCGGAACTTGGCGATCTCCTCCAGGAAATGGTTGTGGCAGCCGAAGAAGAAAGCCAAGCGCGGGCCGGCCGTGTCGATGGGGACGCCGCGCGCCAGCAGGTCCTGCAGGTAGACCTCGGCGTTGGCCAGCGTGAACGCCACCTCCTGCACGGCGTCGCTGCCCGCCTCGCGGATGTGGTAGCCCGAGATCGAGATCGGATTGAACTGCGGCGCGTTCTTGAAGGACCACTCCATGGCGTCCGAGGCGAGCCGCAGGCTCGCCGATACCGGATAGATGTACGTTCCCCTCGCCATGAATTCTTTGAGGATGTCGTTTTGAAGCGTTCCTCTCAGCTTTTCAGGCCCGATGCCTCTCTTCTTGGCCACCGCCACGTAAAAGGCGAGCAGCACCGAGGCCGTGGCGTTGATCGTCAGCGAAGTCGAGACTTGGTCGAGCGGTATCTTATCGAACAGCATCGACATGTCGTCGATGCTGCCGATATGGACCCCGACCCGCCCCACCTCGCCGGCCGCGCGAGGATCGTCGGCGTCGAGGCCCATCTGCGTGGGAAGATCGAAGGCGGTGGAGAGCCCCGTCTGGCCCTGCTCCAGCAGCCAGCGGAAGCGCTGGTTGGTCTGCTCGGCCGTGCCGAAGCCGGCGTACTGCCGCATGGTCCAGAGCCGGCCGCGGTACATCGTCTTCTGCACGCCGCGGG
>CAZZGQ010000516.1:0-2125 GCA_964653765.1 uncultured Elusimicrobia bacterium
GTAAATGTTGGCGTTGGTCATGAGAGCGCGGCTATTCAATCAAATGCGCTCGGAACGTTGCAAATCCGTCGACGGGGGGATGTTGCGGCGGTGTGACGCGCGCTCGCTAGCGCGGCAGGAGAGCGGCGTCGCCGCGGCGCGCGGCGTCCTTGAGGAGCAGGTCGCGGCGAAACAGCAGCGCGTCGAGCTCAGGGCCGGTCAGCAGCCCTTGGAGGGCGGCGGGGTCGAAGGCGCGCAGGCTCTTCAAAAAGGACGGCGTGTATTTGTTGGGCAGGCGCGAGGCCTCGCGCGTGAGGACCAGGCGCGGCTGGAACGCCTCGCCGGCGTCGAAGAAGGTGCGGGCGCCGCTGAGCAGCCCCGTCTTGGAGTTGAAGGTGGAGGCATCGGAGTCGCCGAGCAGGAAGACGAAGGCCATGGCGTCGGCGTAGCGCGGGTTGGACCACCGGCCGCGCAGGATCTGCGGCAGCGCGCCGGTGAGCCCGGCCGCCGGCTCGCTCAGGACCCCCGGCTTGCCGTCGACGTAGGCGAGCTGCGCGCGGGGCGAGACGGCCAGACGCAGCGCGGCCGAGAGGAGCGAGGCGGCGAAGGTCCGGCGCGGGACCTCGGGGCGGAGCTGGTCGATCGGGCGGAAATACTTCTGGCCGACGAAGCCGTTGGAGCGGACGCGGATGACGAGGCTGGAGCGGTCGCTCATGCTGATGCGCTCGGTGGAGCGATAGCGCGGCAGGTCCGGCCGATCGAAGCGGGAGAACCAAGAACGGGAGAGCGGCGCCTGCTCCGCGTCCTGGGGCCGGCCGCCGAACATCCACGGCAGCGCGCGGCCCTGGCTCTTGTAGTCTCGTAGGACGTCCAGCGCGGCGTCGCGCACCTCGGCCGGCACGCCGTCGAACATGGCCGCGCCGGGGTCGACGGGCTCCTCGCTCACGCCGTTCGCGGCTTCGGCGCGCGGGCTTTCCTGGGCGCCGGGACCCGCGCCGGCGTCCGGCGCCACGGCGGGGGCGGGCAGCTCCGTCGCGATCGGGGCCGCGGCGGCGTTGTCGGGCAGAGCGGCGCTGAGCGGGCGGTCGAGCGGCGTCTGGATCGCCTCGACCTCGACGAGCTTGGGCGCGCCGGCGAGCAGGGGATTGGCCATCAGCGCCAGCCACAACAGGGCACCCATGGCGCCAGCGTAGCCGGTTTCCGCCGCAGCGCCAGGGCCCTCGGGTCCGGCCTTGTCGAACAGATGTTCGAGTGCTACACTCTCGGTCGATGAGCGAGACGATCCGCGGGCGCGGGGCCGCCGCCAATCCCGCCAACCGCTTCGACAAGATCGACTACCTGCGCGACGACGAGGCCGATCCGTCCGAGGAGCCGGCCCCGCGCACCGTGGCGCTGCGCGACACCTCGCGCACCATCATCGCCTACAATGACAGCCCCGACCTCGGCTTCTCGGCCAGCCTCAATCCCTACCGCGGCTGCGAGCACGGCTGCATCTACTGCTACGCGCGGCCGACGCACGAGTACGCCGGGATGTCGGCTGGCCTCGACTTCGAGACGAAGATCCTGGTCAAGGCGGACGCTCCGGACCTGCTGCGTCGGGAGCTTTCCTCCAAGAAGTGGTCGCCGCAGGTCGTGGCGATCAGCGGCGTCACCGATCCCTACCAGCCGCTGGAGCGCAAGTTCGAGCTGACGCGCCGCTGCCTGGGTGTCTTCGCCGAGTTCCGCAATCCCGTCGCCCTGATCACGAAGAACCACCTGATCGCGCGCGACGCCGACGTCTTGGGGGACATGGCGAAGGACGGCTGCGCCGCGGCCACCGTCTCGATCACCACGCTCGATCCCGAGCTGCAGCGGGTCATGGAGCCGCGGGCTTCTCACCCGCAGAAGCGCCTGGACGCCGTCGCGGCGCTGGCGGCCGCCGGCGTGCCCGTCGGCGTCAACGCCGCCCCGATCATCCCCGGCATCAACGATCACGAGATCCCCTCTATATTGGAAGCGGCGGCAAAAGCCGGCGCCACGCGCGCCGGCTACGTCTTCATCCGGCTGCCGTGGGGGGTGAAGGACCTTTTCTCGGATTGGCTCTCGCGCCATTTCCCCGACCGCAAGGAGAAGGTGCTCAACCAGATCCGCGAGAGCCGCGGCGGCA
>CAZZGQ010000517.1:0-2115 GCA_964653765.1 uncultured Elusimicrobia bacterium
GCCCGGGCCTCGGCGCCGTCGCCGGTGGAGACGCTCACCAGCTCTCGCGCGCGGGCGAGCGCCTGCCGGGGCCGTCCGCGCTCCAGCTCGAGGCCGATCGCTTCGATGAGCGCGCCGCGCTCCGAGGGCGCCAACGCGATGGCTCGTTCCAAGCTCGCCTCGGCGCCCGCGGCGTCCTTGCGTCCGCGCAATATCCGCGCTTGGAGAAGAAAGGCGTCGGCCTTCTCGAATGGCGTCCATCGTCCGATGTCCAGCCGCAGCGCCGCTCCGAGGCCGGCTTCGGCGCCGGCGTCGTCGTGGGCGGCGTGCTGCGCCTTGGCGAGCCGCACGAGCGCCGCGGCCCGATCGGACGGCGCGGCCTTCGCCTGCGCCTCGACCAGACGCCGCGCGTCGGCCAGGGCCGGCGCCTCGCCGCGCTCCAGCTCGAGCTCGATGAGCTGGCCCAGCGTCTGCGCGTCGCCGGGAGCCTCGGCCAAAGCCTGGCGCAAGGTCTCCTCCGCCGCGGCCGCCTCGCCCAGGGCGGCCTGCGCTTTCGCCTTGCGCCGGCGCGCGGCGCCGCGCTCGTCGGCGCGCAGCGCCAGCTGCCCCAGCAGGGGCTCGAGGTAGCCCAGGGCTCGGCGCCAGAGCCTCCGGCTCATGGCCAGGTCGGCCGCCTCGTCGAGCGCCTCGCGGTCTTCGGGCACGAGAGCCAGGGCCTCGTCCAACGTCCGCTCGGCCGCCGCGGCGTCTCCGTCGGCGCGCTGAGCCCGCGCCTTCTCCCGCAGCACGCGGGCGCGCACCCCCACCTCCAGGCCCGGGCCCAGGCTCGGCAGCGCGGCCAGCGCCCGGTCGGGCCGGCCGGCCGCGAGCAGCAGCTCCGGACAGTCCGGCGCGACCCGCAAGCCGCGCGCGATCGTGTCGCGGGCGCCGGCGGCGTCGCCGAGCCTCTCTCGCGCCTGCGCCGCCGACGCGTATTCCCGCCCGGCGAACTCCGGAGAGCCGGGGGCGGTGGGCGTGTCCGGGACCGGGCGCGTGCGCGAGAGCAGCCGGGCGACGGCCACGCTGTGCGTGCACAGGGTGTACGCGCGCCAGGACGCGCCCTGGGCGCGCGAGCGGGCGGCGGGTCCCATCGCCAGCAGGCGCTCGGCGATCAGCCGGTAGGCGTCGGGCTGCCGCCAGGCGGGAGCGCGGGGCGCGGCTTCGAGGAAGCGATCGGCCAGCGCCAGCGCGCCGGCGGCGTCCTCGCGGCCGAGCGCGGCATCGATGGAAGCCCGCAGCGTCTCCAGCTCTCCCGCCCGCGCCGTCGGCGCCTCCGGCAGCGGCGCCGCGGCCGCCGTCGAGCGCGCCCGCTCGCGCTCGGGTATGCCGAGCAGGCCCTGCAGGGCGTCGAGATCGTCGGGGTCCTCGGCGAGCGCGGCGTCGTAGGCCGCGGCGGCGCGCGCGTCCTCGCCCAGCTCGCGCCAGAGCCGGGCCGCGGCGCGCAGCGCCGAGCCTCGATACCAGCGCGGGGTCTGCCGGGCCGCCGCCTCGGCGCGCTCCGCCCACGAGACGGCGCCGGCGGGCCGCTCCCGTTCGGCGCGCGCCATCGCCGCCAAGGCGTCGAAATCGCCGGCGTCTTCCCGTAGCGCGAGAGTCAGCGCCTCGGCCGCGCCCTTCGTATCGCCGATATCGAGACGAATCTCGCCCGAAAGGCGAAGGGCCTGTGTCCGCAAGACTTGGTCGGGGGCGCGCGCGGCCTCGCCGGCGTAGCGCAGGGCCTCGTCCGGCCGCTCGCCCCGCAGCAGCTGCGCGAGCTCGAGAGCGATCACGGCGTCGCCGGACGCGACGGCGAGCGCCCGGCGCAGGTCCGCCTCGGCCCCGCCGGCGTCGCCGATCGTCGCACGCACGCGCGCGGCCTCGCTCAGGGCCCAGGCTTTTCGGGGCCCGTCGAGGTCGGAGCGCGCGGAGAGCGCCTCGGCCAGCGGCAGCGCCTCCCAAGGCCGCGCGCCGCCGAAAGCCTCGCGCACCTCCGCCTCGGCCTGGACGACGCCGGCGGACGCGGCGGCGCGAAGCGCGGCGGCGACGAGAGCGGCCAAGGCGAGGGAGCGCAGCACGGTCCTCGGACTATAGCGCCTGGAAGGCGCGCGCTCAAGCCTT
>CAZZGQ010000518.1:0-2104 GCA_964653765.1 uncultured Elusimicrobia bacterium
ATGGTCTCGTCGATCGGCGAGATCAACGGCGTGCGCCGTCTGCTCGCCCAGGCGCAGGCGGAGCTGCAGGCCGAGGGCCTGGACACGACGGGCAAGATCGAGCTAGGCATCATGATCGAGATCCCGTCGGCGGCGCTGATGCTCGAATCCTTCCTGCCGCTGATCGACTTCGTCTCGATCGGCACCAACGATCTGATCCAATACACCCTCGCCGTCGACCGCATCAACGAGCACGTCACGCACCTATACGACCCGTTCCACCCGGCGGTGATCCGCCTGCTCGACCACATCGTCAAGACGTGCCACAAGAAGGACAAGTGGGTCAGCGTCTGCGGCGAGATGTGCTCGGACCCGCACGCGGTGCCGCTGCTCGTCGGGCTCGGGGTCGACAGCCTTTCCGTCTCGCCGCGCATGCACCTGCGCATCAAGCAGGCCGTGCGCGGGCTGCGCCACGCCCAGGTCTCCAAGCTCGTCACCCAGGCCCTCGCGGCGTCCGACTCCGAGCAGATCCGCCGCATGCTCGCCGATCAAGGCCTGTAATGACGGCACCCGATAAGATCCGCAATTTCTCGATCATCGCCCACATCGACCACGGCAAGTCGACGCTGGCCGACCGGCTGCTCGAGCTCACCGGGACGATCTCCAAGCGCGACATGCAAGAGCAGATCATGGACTCCATGGAGCTCGAGCGCGAGCGGGGGATCACCATCAAGGCCAAAGCGGTCAGGATGAACTACAAGGCGCCCGACGGCAATGACTATGTCCTGAACATGGTGGACACGCCGGGGCACGTGGACTTCACGTATGAGGTGAGCCGGGCTTTGGCCGCCTGCGAAGGCGCGCTGCTCGTCGTCGACGCCACTCAGGGCATCCAAGCTCAGACCTTGGCCAACAAGCACCTCGCCGAGGAAGTAGGCTTAAAGATCATCCCCGTCGTCAACAAGGTGGACCTGCCCTCGGCCGACGTCGTCGGCACCGAGGAAGCGTGCTTCGACGTCATGCACATCCTCGAGGACTCGATCCGCGCCAGCGCCAAGGTCGGCATCGGCGTGCAGGAGACGCTGGACGCCATCGTCAACCGGCTGCCGGCTCCCACCGGCGATCCGGCCAAGCCGCTGTCGGCGCTGATCTTCGATTCGACGTATTCCAGCTTTCGCGGCGTCGTGCTGCTCGTGCGCGTCGTGGACGGCACCATGAGAAAGGGAATGCGGGTGAAGTTTTTCTCCACCGGCTTGGAGGTGACGGTCGAGGAAGTCGGGGTTTTGACGCCCAAGCAAGTCCCGACTTCCGAGCTCTCGGCCGGCGAGGTTGGCTATCTCGTCACCGGCCTCAAGGACATCCACCAAGTCCGTGTCGGCGATACCTTGATGGAAAAGGACCGCCCTCTGACTAAGGCCCTGGCGGGTTATAAAGAAGCCAAGCCCGTCGTCTTCGCCGGCGTCTTCCCGATCAACGCCGCCGATTACCCGCAGCTCAAGGCGGCGCTCGAGAAGCTCAACCTCGAAGACAGCTCCTTCAACTATTCCGCCGAGAACTCGGAGGCGCTGGGCTTCGGCTACCGCCTGGGCTTCCTCGGACTTCTCCACATGGAGATCGTCAAGGAGCGCCTGGAGCGCGAGTTCAACCTGGCGCTGATCGTCACGGCCCCCAACGTCATCTATCGTCTGAAGACTTTCGCCGACACGGATTGGCGCGTGATCGACAACCCCGCGAAATTCCCGGCCTACGGCGACATCAAGCAGATCGAGGAGCCGTACGTGGCGCTGACGATCATCCTGCCGATCGAGTACCAGGAAGGCGTCTTGAACCTGATCAAGGACCGCCGCGGCGAGCACAAGGGGATCGAGTACCTCTCCGGCACGCGCATGATCATCAAGTACGACCTGCCGCTGGCCGAGATGGTCGTCAACTTCTACGACAGGCTCAAGTCCGTCTCGAAGGGCTACGCCTCGATGGATTACCATCCGATCGGATATAAGGAATCTGATTTGGTGCGGATGGAAATCCTCATCCACGGCGAGCCCGTCGACGCCTTGAGCCAGATCGTCCACAAGGAGAAGGCGTACGCGATCGGCTCGCGCATGTGCGAGAAGCTCAAGGAGCT
>CAZZGQ010000519.1:0-2100 GCA_964653765.1 uncultured Elusimicrobia bacterium
GTCAGCGGGCGCAGGCGCGTGCCGGCGCCCGCGGCGAGGACCATCGCCTTGATCGGCATAGCGAGGCCGATTATACGAATAAAAAGGACTCGGGCGGCACGGGCGGTGGGCCCTCTTATCCGTAGTAGTTATCCACCAACTGGGCATATGCCCAGTTGGTGGATAACTCTTGTGGCCCCTAGCGGCAGTCGACTTTCACGACCGGATCGCCCGGCACATCGCCGGTCTGAACGCTCAACCGGCCCTTCCCTTGTGCCAGGCCCGCGGTGCCGGTGGCCAGCATCTTGGCGGCGTCGTAGGAGCCCACGCTCTTGGTCTGCGAGAAGTCGAGGATCGTCACCGTTAGGACGTCGCCTTCGTCGCCGTAGCCGAAGGTGACGGCGGGGCGCCGCTCCTTGCCGTTGCTGTCGGTGACCGACTGGGTGAAGAAGGGCCGCGCCGGCGCCATGGGGCCGATGTGGATCGGGCCCAGGGGGCCGTTGGCGCCGACGGCCGGCTGTCCGTCGACGGTGATGCTGCAGTCGATCGCCCGCGCGGTGGCGGGCAGAGAGAGAGCGAGGAGGGCGATGGCGATGGTCTTCATGCGGCGATCCTACCCAAAAGAGAGCGGCCCCCTCGTGGAGCGAAGGGGCCGCCGCCGGACGGTATTGGTCCTACCGCGAACCGGGACTAGTGGGAGACCGACACCCACTTCGTGGCAAGCTGCAGCAGCTCGTCGGTGCGCTTCTCGCTGTCGGACTCGGCGTAGACGCGCATCAGAGGCTCGGTGCCCGACGGGCGCATGAGCAGCCAGTGGTCCTCGGCCAGGACGATCTTCAGGCCGTCGGTCTGGATGAGGTTCTTGATCTCGGAGCCGAGGATCTTCTTGGGCAGCTTCTTGGCGATCTTCGCCGCGAACACCGCCTTGTCCGGGACGGCCTTGTGCAGCTTGTAGTCGACGCGTTTGAAGACGGACTTGCCGTACTTCTCCTCGATCGTCTTGTAGAGCTGCGAGGGCGTCTTGTTGAGGGTCGTGCACATCTCGAGGAAGAGCAGCGCCGTGACGAGGCCGTCGCGCTCGGGCAGGCCGCCCTTCCAGGCGTAGCCGCCGGACTCCTCGCCCGCGATGACGGCGGCGCCGGCGTTGAGCGCCTCGGCGACGTGCTTGAAGCCCACGGGCATCTCCTCGAACTCCACGTTCTCGGCCTTGGCGATGCGCGCGGAGAGATAGCCCAGCGAGACCGACTGCACGATCTTGCCCTTGAGCTTCTTCTGCTGCATGAGGTACTCGATGACGAGCGGGAACACTTGGCAGGGCGTGAAGTAGCGGCCCGTGTCGTCGACGATGCCCACGCGGTCGGCGTCGCCGTCCAGGGCGATGCCGAGGAGCGCCTTCTTCTCCTTCACCGTGCTCACGAGCTCGCCCAGGTACTGGGCGATGGGCTCCGGGTGGAGACCGCCGAACAGGGGGTCGTGTTTGAAGTGAATCGGCACTATCTGCTTCGAGGGGACGATCTCCTCGAGCAGCCCGGAGGCCGCGCCGAACATGTAGTCCACGACCACGGGGCGCTTGAGCTTGCCCGAGATCTTCTTGCCGTCGAAGCGCGACTTGAGGTAGTCGATGTAGGCGTCGCGGAAGGACTTCTGCTTGTACTCGTTGGAGCGCGACGGCAGGTTCTTGTCGATCATCGCCTCGACGGCCGTCGTCACGTTCGGCATCACCGCGCGGCCGTCGAACTTGATCTTTATGCCGTTGTAGGCCGGCGGGTTGTGGCTGGCCGTCACCATGATGCCAAGGCCCTTCAGCTTGCGCGTGAGGAAGCTGATCGCCGGCGTCGGCAGCGTCTCCTGGAGCAGCACAGGGTTGAGCTGGTTGCCCTCCAGGACCTGCGCGATCTCCCGGGCGAAGGCGTCCGAGAGAAAGCGGCGATCGTAGCCGACGACGACGGGGCCCGTGAACGGCGGCTTCTTCTTGTTCTTCTCCGTCTCGTCCTTGACGTAATCGGCGATGGCCTGGGCCACGCGCCTGACGTTCTCGAAGGTGAAGTCGCGCGCCATCACGCCGCGCCAGCCGTCGGTGCCGAACTTGATCTCTTGGACCTTTTCCATGATGTTCTCCTA
>CAZZGQ010000520.1:0-2097 GCA_964653765.1 uncultured Elusimicrobia bacterium
TCGGCGTAGGTCATGGGCGGCACCGACTTCGCCAGCCATTCGAACGTGTCGTCGACCGCCGGGCCGACCTTCACCTTCAGCGCGAAGGTGGCGAGCAGCGAGAACACCAGCCCCAGGTAGCAGAGATAGAGGAAGGACCGGCCCAACGACTGCTTGGCCGCGGCTTTATAGAACTCGAGGTTGGTGACGGCATTGACCGGGTCGAACAGCATGCCGAGAGTATATCAACTAGCGAGGCAGGAAGTTTCGGAGGGCGTTGAAGTTGCTTTGGTAGGCCGCCTCGGAGGGGCGCAGCGCCAGGGCACGCTGAAACGCCGCCGCCGCCGAGCGATAATCCTTGGCGTTGTAGCGGGCGACGCCGAGCCTCTCCCAGGCGAGGTCGAGCTGAGGATCGAGCTGCAGAGCGCGCTCCAGCGCGGCGGTTCCCGCCGCGGCGTCACCGTGGTTGAGCAGCAGGTCGCCGAGGTAAAGGTAGTTCAGCGGGGCGAACGGATTGGCGCGGATGGCGGCCTCGAGCTCGCCGCGGCCGTTCTGGAAGTCGCCCTGTTCGCTATACAAGAAACCGGCTATCGTGTGGGCCGTGGACAGCGTGGGTCCCACGACGCGCGCCTTCATCCAGCCGGGCCGCCAGAAGGCCAAGGCCAGCGCCGCCGCCGCCAAGGCGCAGCGGCAGGCGACGGCGGGGATATCGCCGCGCTCGCGCCAAGTGTCGACGAGCATCCAGGCGGAGAAGGGGAGCAGCGCCGTCACCAGCGGAAACCGGTAACGCGACGTCACGAAGAAGGCCACGAGCGATGCCAGGTAGACGGCGCCGAACAGCACGAGGGCGTTGAAGCGGCGCCTATAGAGGAAGATCTGCATCCCCGCGACGCCCAGGGAAGCGACGACGCCGAAGCTCAGGAACGGGACGAACAGCAGCGGGTAACGGTCACGGAAATAATAGAAGCTGTAGGTCTCGGCGACCTCGAAATCGTTGAAGGCGAGAAAGAGCTTGCGCGCGGAGAGGACCGCCCAGGAGCGCGGGCTCTTGCGGATGAAGTCCAGGCCTTGCCCGAGCCAGTAGCGGGAAACCTGGGAGGGCTTCTCGAAGGGATGGCCCGTGAACCGTTCGGCGGCCGTCTTGGCGTCGGCGTATTCGTCCTCGGGGATCCCGCGGATGAAGGGCGGCTCGATGTATTGGCCGACGGTGTATGGATTGTTGCCGATGAAGAAGTTGAGCCCCGGATTGGCCGTGATCAGCACGAGGTCGCGGCCGACCAGGTAATTGCGGGCCGCCACGAGGCCGACGACGGCGGACGCCGAAAGAGCGAACGCCCCCGCTTGGCGCAGGCGCGTCCTGAGCAGCCACAACGCCATCGCCGCCGCCGCGAGGATCATGTTGCCGCGGCTCAGCGAGGCGAGCCCGAAGGCCGCGCCGCTCGCCGCGCAGAGCCGCGCGCTTTGCCGAGCGGCCGCCTCGACCAGCAAGGCGAGGGCCGCCGTCGTCAGGAACAGGGAGACGGTCGTCTTGTCGAGCAGTCCGACGTAGTAGACCATGGGGCCGAGCAGGGCCGCCATCACCGCGCCGAGAAGCCCGGTCAGCGGATCGAACAGCCGGCGCCCCAGGACGTAGAAAAGGGCCACCGTGCCCGTGTCGAGGCAGGCCTGGATCAGGCGCACGCCGGTCAGCGTGTGCCCGATCGCCTTGTAGACGGCGGCGAGGAAGTAGGCGTAGAGCGGGTCTTGATAAAAGACGTCGTCTCCGATCCAGCGGCCGGCGGCGATCCGGCCCGCCCAAGCGTCGTAAAACTTGGCGTCGATGACGAGATGCGTGGAGAGGAGGTCGCCCTCGATCCGCAGGACGTAGAAAAGACGCAACGCGAGGGCGCTCAGGAGGACGGCGAGCAAGGGCAGGCGGAAGGCGGCCGGGAGCAGCGGCTCTGCAGCGGGCGCGGCGGGGGGCCTTTTGCCGCCGGCCTTCGCCGCGCTCACCTCAACGCGCGTCGCGCGCGGAGGCCACGGCGGCGGAGACGAGCGTCATCGCCACGGCGAAGCCGGCCAGGGCGGCGAAGCAGAGAGGCAGGGAGGCGACGGACGGCTGGCCGCTCGCCAGCGACT
>CAZZGQ010000521.1:0-2095 GCA_964653765.1 uncultured Elusimicrobia bacterium
TACGGCAGGAAGTTCCAGTTCAGGTTGTTGCCGCGGTCGAGCGAGGTGCCGTCGTTGGCGTTGATCGTCGCCGTCGCCGAGGAGTCCTGGACGGAGACGAAGGAAAGCGAGGAGACCCCGACGCTCAGCATCGACTGGGTGCCGCTCAGCGTGGAGCCGATGCTGATGCGTCCGGCGCCCGGGCCTCCGAGGGCCGTGAAGCTCTGGAGGTTGTAAGGCGAGGCGACGCCCCACTGGAAGGCGATCGTGCTGGCCGCCACGCGGTCGACCAGCGCCTGAGCGGCGAAGGGATTGGAGAAGAAGGTCGCGCTGGCCACGTTCACCGCCAGCACGCCGAACGAGGCGCCGCCGGCCGGCGGGGTCACCCGCTGGTTGGTGAGAACCGGGACGTCGTTGAGGCCGTCGAGCGTGATCGTGCTGTTCGCCAGCGTCAGCGACTGAGCTCCAGCCCAGTTCAAGTCGCCGCCGAAGAGGTGGGCGAACGGTCCGGCGTCGAAGGCGCCGGAAGCGATGACGAAGGGGCCGCGGACGACCAGAGGACCCGTGGCTTGCAGCGGGCCGGGCGCCGCCTCGACGATGGCCGGGGCGCCGCCGCCGGCCGTGAGCGTGCTGCCCGCGATCTGGGTGAGCGCGGCTCCCTGCTGCAGGATGAGCGCGCTGCCGCCGGGGCCGTTGCCCTGCAGGAGGTCGTTGGCGATGACGGTGCCGGTCGAGCCCAGGACAGCGACGGCGGTGCTCGCCTGGACCGTGAGATTGCTGAGGACGTCGCCCAGGCCGCCGTTCCAGCGGGTCTGGATGCCGAAGCCGCCGGGCGCGCTGATCGCCGATCGCGTGACCGTGCTGTGCGAGACGTCCATCATCACGCCCATGGAGCCGGGGCCGGTGACGGCGATGGTGGACTGGGAAATCGTCAGATAGTCCGCGGCGACGGACAGCCAGACTCCGACCGAGCCGCTGAAAAGGTTCTGAATGTAGCATTGAGAGACCGTGTTGCCTATCGCGTTCGTCGAAGCGCTGAACGGGCCCCCGGTGTTGAGCGAGATGGTCATGGTGCTCAACGAGAATGTGTTGTAGCTCGCTCCATAATTCACCTGCGTCGCCGAGCCGTTGGGAGCGGTGATCAGAGACTGGGTGATCGTATTGGAGGAGGCTCCGAACATTCGCAAGGCGGCGTAGGTCGCCGGCACGTTGCTGTACATCGTGGTCTGGCTGATCAGATTGCCGTTGGCGCCGTAATCCATGAACAAGCCGTCGCCGCTGGGGTTGGCGATGTAATCCGACGTCAGGGTGTTGTTGCTGGCGGTGGTGAGGTGGACGGCGGCCAACGCGCTCGTGTTGCTCGTGATCGTGCTCAAGCTGATCGTGTTGCTGGCCCCGCCGGCGATCACCGCGCCTCCCGTGACGAAGCCCTGGGTGAACGTGCCGGTCGAGGAGCTCTGCAGGCGCAGAGCGGGCTGGCTGCCGCCGGCGTAGACCTGCGACTGCGAGATCGTCCCGGCGTCGGAGCTCGCCAACGAGACGGCGCCGCTGCTGGCCGAGTAAAAATAGCTCTGCAGCACGGACAAGCCGGGCGCGCTGAGCGCGTACAAGCCGTAGCCGCCGCCCGTGACGCTGACGGTCGAGCCGACGATCGAGACCCGCGACGCCTGGATGAGCACGCCGCCGCCCGTGATCTGGGCGGAAGGATCGGCGACCGTCACGCTGGAGAGCGTGACGAGGGGCGACGAGATCCGGATACCGAAGCCGATCGTCGACGTGCTCTGGATCGTGAGCCCCTGGAGCACGACGCTGGCGCCGCCGATCGAGAAGAGCGTGCCGGGCGCCCCCGACCCCACGATCACCGCGCTGCCGAGCGCCTGCGTGGATTGGATGACCAGGCGCGAGGCCGTGTCGCCGAAGGTCGTGCTGGAGACGACCGGGCTCTCGGTGAAGGTGCCGGACGCCAGGTCCAGGCAGTAGTCGCCGCCGCTGATGACGCCGACGGCGTTGAGAGCCGTCTGCAGCCCGCCCGGCGAGACCGGCACCGTCGTGGCGCAAGTAGCGCCGGCGGACGACGCCCCGCCCCAGAGGAGGGCGAGGACGAAGGCCGGCGTCA
>CAZZGQ010000522.1:0-2079 GCA_964653765.1 uncultured Elusimicrobia bacterium
TGCCCGTGAGCTTCTCGGTGATGGACATGTCCACGACGCGGCCCTCGGCGAAGTCCTCGGTGACGATCTTGCGCGGGCCGCCGCAGCCGGCCAAGACGACCAAAGCCAGTCCCAGCGCCGCCGCCGTCGATAAACGCATTTGATATTTTAACATTTCAGGGTCCCGACTTGGCTTCTTGGGCGGGAGCCGCCGGCTTGGCTTTAGTGATGTCGTCGTTCTTGACGAAGAACACGACGCGCCTGTTCTTGGAGCGGCCCTCCGGGGTGTCGTTGGAGGCGATGGGGCGATACTCGCCGTAGCCGATGGCGCCGATGCGATTGGGCGGGACGCCGTATTTGTCGACGAGCAGCCGCGCTACGCTGGTGGCGCGCGCCGCCGACAGCTCCCAGTTGGAATCGTAGAACTGCGTGAGCTTTCCCTGGACCTGCTGACTGTCGGTGTGGCCCTCGACGATGATGTCGTGCGACTCGGAGAGCTTGCGCAGCGTGGGGGCGAGCTTGGCCAGCATGGCGTCGATCTCGGGCGTGGTCTCGGCCGAGCCGCTGGTGAAGAAGCTTGCCTGCCCCTGCTCCTCCAGCGAGATCTTCAGGCCGTCCTTGTCCAGCTTGACCTCGCCGTGGACCTCCTTGTTCTTCATCATGTCGTCGACCTGCTTCTTGGCGTCCTGCATGCCCTTGTTGAGGGCGGCGGAAAGCGCGTAAAGGATGACGAAGAAGCAGACGAGCTCGGTCATCAAGTCGGCGTAGCTGCTCATCCAGGGCGGGGCGGGATGGCCGACTTGGCAGACCTTGGGATCGGATTCGTCGATGAAACCGCGCGGAGCCTTGAGCGGCATGGCGGCGGGTTAGCCCTGCTGCCCCGTGCCCGGCACCGGAGCGCCGGAAGGCGGGAGTTCCACGGCCGAGGCCTGGCCGGTCTTGTTGATGACCAGGCGCTTGGAGGGCTCAAGATACGCCTTCAGGTTGGCCTCCACCACCGTCGGCGTGGCGCCGCTCTGCAGCAGGAGCACGCCGCGGATGATGATCTCCTTGACCAGGAGCTCCTCTTCGGAGCGCCGGCGCAGCTTGCCCGACATCGGCAGGAAGATCAGGTAGCCCGAGGCCAGGCCGAAGAAGGCGGCGGCCAGGGCCAGCGCCATGCGCTTGGGCACGGCGGCGACGTCGTCGATCGAGGACAGCATCATGATCATGCCCAGCACGGTGCCGATGATGCCGAAGGCCGGCGAATAGGTGCCCATGGCGGCGAAGATCTCCGCGCCCACCTTGTGGCGCTCGCGGATGAAGCCGATCTCCGTCTCGAGCATGTTCGCGATGAACTCGTGATCGGCGCCGTCGACGACCAGCTGCACGCCGCGCTTCAAGAAGTCGTTCTTGATGTTGCGCACGTCGGGCTGCAGCGCGAGGAAGCCTTCCTTCTTGGCCTTCTGCGCCAGCGTGACGAAGGTGCCGACGATGTCGGAGGTGTCCTCGCCCTGGCTGAAGAGGACCTTGCGCAAGACCTTGCCCAGCCCGACGACCTGGCCGATCGGGTAGTTCACGAGCGTGGCGCAGAACGTGCCGCCCATCACCATCAGCAGGGCCTCGACGTTGGCGAACGGCTTGAAGCCCGCCGGGCCTTCCGACAGCCAGATCGTCGTCACGGCCATCCCCAGGAACGTCAGGATGCCCATGATCGTTGCTATATCCATTAGTCTCTCTACCTCTTAATAAGCGTTGTCCGGCACCGCAAGCTTAGGCCCGAAACGCCGAAAAAGCAAGCTTGCTTTTGACCGTCTCCGACGGGAAAATGTGCGGAAGCACGACGGTCCGGATCAACTGTGTTTGACCACAGTTGGTCAGCATGCCCGTGCTTAACTGTGTCCGGACACGGTTAAGCACGGTCTTGCCCGGACGGCTGCTCTTCAGAATAGGCTCTCACGGACTCTCCCGTACGAAACCTCGCGCCGGATTGACGGCCTTCGCCTCGCCGTTGACCTTCTTGCGGTAGGCGACGGCGAGCTCCGTGATCGCTTCCGGCGTCTCCGTGACGACGTACTTGTTGCCGGTGGCCAGGCAGACCACCGTCTCGTTGCCGCGCCC
>CAZZGQ010000523.1:0-2069 GCA_964653765.1 uncultured Elusimicrobia bacterium
TGTTGCTGCGCCTGCGCGGCCTGCAGCGCGCGGATCTGGTCCGGGGTGAGCGTCTGGCCGCCGCCCGCGCCCCCTCTCCCCGGCTTGTCGGCGAAGCTGCCGTAGCTGCCGCTGTTGATCGTGTGGAGATGCGGCATCGAGAAAGGCTTGGGAGCGGCCTTCGTCTTGGCCTGGGCGACGGCGGGAGCGGGCTTGGGCGCCGGCGCCGGGGCCGCGGCTTGCTGTGGGGCCGGCGCCGCCTGGGCCGGAGCCGGCGCGGCCGCCCCCTTGTCGTGATAGTAGTCGCCGCCGCCCCGGATGAAGCCCAGCGAGCCGCCGGCGTCCGCGCCGCCGCCCTCGCTCTGGATCGGGGCCGGCGAACCTTCGCGCGGGGCCAATTGCGGGACCTGCGCTAGGGGAGCGCCGGACATCGCCGGCGCGGGCGTGGCCGCGGGCGAGAGCTTCATCAGCTGCGTCCCGTCGACTCCGCGGTGCTCGAAAGCCACGGTCGGCCCGCTGTGCTGCGGCGGAGGCTGGTCCATGAACTTGAGATAAGCCACGCCCAGCAGAGGCAGCAGCAGCGAGGCGGCGCCGCCGACCATGAGATAGAGGGTGCGCCGGTTGCGCGCCAGCTCGCGCTCCTCGTCCGAGAGCGGCGCGGGGGCCGAAGACATGCGGGCAGTTTAACAGGGGGGTAGAACCATTTCAAGGCCCGTCCGCGTTCTTAATGAGGCGCGCCTTGACAAGATCCGGCACGGCCCCTACCCTGGCGGTCTGGACCATCGCCGCCCGTCGGACATAGGCCTTGACAGCGCCAGTATTCCTGTTATACTGGCGATTGTCGCATCCCAGTCGAGGCGCATGCCGTCGGGCTGTACGGGGTTGCACGGCCCAGGGCACGGCATGAGGAACGTCTCGGATGGGCGATAACGGCAAACCCGTCGTAAGGCGGGGGCGCAAAGCCATGACTCCCCTCACGGGGAGCGTCAGGCTACCGAATAGAATGGCCCAAAGAGGGGGCTTGACCCCCATGCCGGCGCCGTTTGCGGCGGCCGCGGCGAGGATTCTCGCCGTGGCGGCTCTATTGACCGTCGGGGTCCTCCCGGCGGCGGCGACCTCCCAATCGGGCGGACAGCCCGGCGCCTTCTTGTTCTACGGCGTGGGCGGCCGCGCCATGGCCATGGGCGGCGCCTATTACGGCATCTCCGACGACGCCACGGCCTCCTACTGGAACCCGGCCGGCCTGGCCCAACTGCAGCGCAAAGAGATCACCACGATGCAGGCCACGCTCTTCGCGCAGACCAAGCTCACCTTCTTCGGCTACGCCCACCCGCTCAAGGGCGGCAGCACCTTCGCCATCTCGATGACGCAGCTGGCCTCGACGGGCTTCGAGCAGGTCAACGCCACCTTCGATCCGCTCAGCGGAGAGCCGACCAATATCACCACCGCCGGCACCTTCGCCGACCAGCAGCAGGCCATGGCCCTCTCCTGGGGCAAGAACGTCACCGAGACGGTGGCCTTCGGCGCCACGCTCAAGCAGGTGACGCGCAAGCTGGCCGGCTTCTCGGACAACTTCAAGACCCTGGACATGGGCGTGCTCAAGACGATGGGCCCGTATCGCCTCGGCCTCGGCCTGCAGAACGCCTTCTCGCAGCGCACCGGGGCGACCGACGACAAGCTGCCCGTCGTCATCAAGATCGGCAACTCGGTGAAGCTGTTCAAGGAGCGCCTGACCCTCGGCCTCGACGCCACCAAGCCCCTGACGGGCTCGGCCGACCTGCGCTTCGGCGGCGAGTACTGGATCTCCCACTGGTTCGCGTTCCGCTTCGGCCTGATGGGCCTGCCGGCCATCCAGGAGACGGACTTCGGCTTCGGCCTCAATTTCCGCTCCTTCGGCATCGACATCGCCCAGGGCATCCACGATCTCGGCAACTCCACGCGCATCTCGTTCTCGATGCGCTTCGGCGCCTCGAAGACCGACAACACCAACGTCCAGGTGCGCGGCGCGATCAAGGCCGGCTTCGACGCCTTCGAAGAGGGCAACTTCACGCTGGCGCAGCAGAAGTTCAACCAGGCGCTCGACGCGCAGC
>CAZZGQ010000524.1:0-2062 GCA_964653765.1 uncultured Elusimicrobia bacterium
GCGCCGCCGGCCTCATCAAGATGCTGCTCGCTTTCGAGAACGGCCAGCTGCCCCCGACCGCGAACTTCACCAGCGAGAACCCGAAGCTCGGGCTGGAAGGCAGCCCGTTTAGAGTGGCGAGGGAGCTTCGGTCTTGGGAGAAACGGACGGAGAGCACGCCGCGCAGAGCGGCCGTGTCGGGCTTCGGCTTCGGCGGGATCAACGCTCATGTGCTGCTCGAGGAACCGGGAACGGTTCGGCCGGCCCGTAGGAAGACTAAGCCCGGGCTGAGGCCGGCCGAGACGTGTCCTATAGCGATCGTCGGGATGGAAGCGCGATTCGGTCCGTTATCTTCCCTGCGAGAATTCCAAGAAGCCGTCCTCTCCGGCCGTCCAATACCGCCCCAAACCCCGAAGGACCGTTGGTGGGGAAGAGACGCCGACGCGCCGCTGGGCCATTACCTCACAGACGTCGGCGTGGTCGCGTCGAAGTACCGGGTGCCGCCCAAGGAGCTGGAGGAGATGCTCCCGCAACAGCTCCTGATGCTGGACACGGCCGTCGCGGCCCTGAGCGACGCCAAATTGTCGGCCGACGGCCGCGAGTGTTGCGGCGTCTTCATCGGCATCGGCCTCGATCTCAACACCTGCAACTTCGATTACCGTTGGTCCCTTCCCGCCGCGCAGCGCGATTCGGCCGGTCCGGCGCTGTCCGCCAACCGCACGATGGGCGCCTTGGGCGGCATCGTGGCCAGCCGCGTGGCGCGCGAGCTGCAGATCGGCGGGCCGAGCTTCACGATCTCGAGCGAGGAGACCTCCGGCCTGCGCGCCTTGGAGGCGGCGGTGCGGCAGCTGCAGCAGGGCGCGCTCGACAGCGCCCTGGTCGGCGCCGTCGACATCGCCGGGGATGTCCGGCAGACGCTGGCCGAGCAGGCGCTCTCCGCCTTCTCTTCCACCGGCCGGGCCAAGCCGTTCGATCGCGGCGCCGAAGGCGCCGTGCCGGGCGAGGGCGCGGCCTGCTTCGTGCTCAAGCGCCTCGAGGACGCGCGCAAGGACGGCGACCGGATCTACGCGGCGATCAAGGGCGTGTCGGCGGCGCGGGGCGGCGGCGTGGACGCGCCCGTCGACCCGCGGGCCGCCGCCGAGGCGCTACGCCGGGCGTGCCGCGAGGCCGGCGCCGACCCGACGACGATCGGCTACCTCGAGGCGCACGGCAGCGGCCGCCGCGCCGAGGACGCCGCGGAAGCGGCCGCGCTGTCTGAGGTCTTCGGCACGGCCAAGGCGGAGCTGCCCTGCGCGCTGGGCGCGGTGAAGGCGCAGCTGGGCCACGCCGGCGCCGCCGCCGGCTTGGCGGGCCTGGCGAAGGCGGCCCTGGCCCTATATCAGGAGATCCTGCCGCCCGTCCCCGCTTTCGAGCCCATCGCCCAGCTCGCGCGCGCGAGCAAGCGCTTCCACGCCCCGTCGCGCCCGCAGTACTGGCTGCGCAACCGAGCCGACGGCCCGCGCCGCGCCGCCGTTGCCGCGCTGGGCGTCGACGGCGGCTGCGCCGGGGTGGTCCTGGAAGGGTGCGAGACGCAGGAGGAGACGCCGCAGGTCGTGGCGGAGCGGCGGCAGCCGCTCGGGGCGCGCGGCGAGGCGCTGTTCGTGCTGGAGGCGGACACGGCGGAGGAGCTGCTCGCCGGGACGGCGGAATTGAGGCGCTGGCTCAAGGATCAGGAAGAGGGCGTCGGGATAGAGACTCTGGCGCGGCGGTGGCTCGCGAAGAGAGGGCAACGGCCGGATCGCCGGCTTGGATTGAGTTTCGTCGCCCGCTCGGCCAAAGAGCTCGCCGATTCGATCGCGCGCGCCGAGACGTCAATACGCGAGAACCCGTCGCGCCCGATCGCCGGCGACCGCGCGCACTTCACGACGCGCGAGCCGCTGGGCGAGGGCGGCTTGGCCTTCGTCTTCCCGGGCTCGGGCAACCAGTATCTGGGCATGGGCCTGCAGCTCGGCGTGGAGTTTCCGGAGATCCTGCGCGCCCAGGACGCGGAGAACGGCTATCTGCGCAAGCAGCTCGTGCCGGAGCGCTACGCGCCGTGGCGGCT
>CAZZGQ010000525.1:0-2050 GCA_964653765.1 uncultured Elusimicrobia bacterium
CATCAGCAGGCAGGCGATGACGTGGACGGTCAGCAGCAGATCGTAGATCATGAGATCGAGAGTATAGCAAAAACGACGCTAGCGTCCCAACTTCCGGCGCGCCAGCTCGATCGCCTGCCGCTCCAAATCTTCCGCGGTGGCCCCGGAGACGATGGCGGCGAGGCCCGGACCGTCCAGGAGCTCGTCGGCGGCGGCCACGACGGCGTCGCGGAACGAGGGGCCGGAGGGCTGGGGCGCCTTCGAGGAGGTCCGAGGCGAGGGCGGCCCGGGCAGCGCGACGTCGCTGGAGATCCAATGGCTCGCCTTCAGGATGCCCTGAGCGTTGAAGTCGCCGAGCTTCGGCGCGCTTGCGACGACGGCGGAGGCCTGGACATCCCCGGAGCGGGCTCCCTCCTTGTCATAGACCCTCCCCGCGTTCGAGAGCAGCGCGTCCCTCCGAGCCAGCAGGTCCTGATTGAGCAAGCGCGCCGGCAAGACAGGGTGGTCGGGCCGCTGCGTGTACCGGACGCACGTCTGCAGCACGCCCAGCGTCGTCTTCATGTCGTCGGCCGAAAAGCCGGCTTTGGGCAAGAGGTCTCGCCCGAAAGCGTCGGCTTGGGCTTCGAGCGCCCTCACGTACGCGTCGCCCGTCAGGCCTCCGGCCTTCGACGTCGGCCCCCTCTGCAGGGCGTGCCCGATCTCGTGGGCGAGAATCCCCCGCCGCGTGGCCGGGTCCTCGAACATCTTCAGCGCGGACTGAGCGATGTTCACCGAGCCGTCGTAGGAGGCGATCGGAGTGCCGGGGTCGTCGACGAGGCGCAGCTCGAGCTGCGGGCGATCCGCCGCCTGCCGCAGGCGCTCGAAGTCCGGCACCAGGGCCGTCATCTGGACGCAGCGCGAGTCCTGCTCGTCCATCGTCTCGTCGTCCCAGGCGAAAACGCCCTTCATGTGCCGCACCGGGAACCGGCACTGCGCGGCCGCCGCGGCTTGGGCGGCGAGCGCGAAGGCGGCGAGGAGGATCATCGCGGTTGAGCTTGATTGAGCGCGAGCGTGGCCGAGGGATGCTGCCCCAGCCACTGCGCCACTTGCGTATCCTGCATGAGGCCGGCCACGAGCTGGCCGTCGGCGAGGTTCTCCTGGACACCTGGAGAGCGCAGGATCTGCGTCAGAAGAGGGCTTTGCGCCAAGGCGGCCACGGCGCGGTCATCCGACATCGCCGGGCTGGCGATGAAGGCGTGGACCACGGCGGGCCGAGCGAGCAGCTTGATCATCATGGGGCTGCTCAGCGCCTCGCGCGTGATGGGATTGGCCATGTAGTAGCCCATGCGCTTCTGGTCCTTCAGAAAGCCCAGCAGCTTCGCCGAGGAGCCGAAATAGGTCTGGGCGATCAAGTATTGCGCGGGGCTGGTCAGGATGCTCGTGACCCGCTGCAGGGCCCCCGTCGGGGCCGCGGGAGCCTGCGCCGCCGCGACCGGGGCCCTCGTGGGCGGCAAGGGAGCCGGGCTCGCCTGAACCGGCGCGGCCGCCGCAAGGGGTGCCGCAGGCGCGGCGGCCTGCCGCGGAGCGGGGACGTAGTTGATGTCGAAGCCGGAGGCGGACAGCGGAGCGGCGTCCGTGGCGATCGCCGGATGGTGGGCGTTCTGCAGCAGAAAGCCCGCCGAGCCGCAGACGGCGACCACGGCGACGGCCAGGATGGGCAGCCAGGGCAGGCCGGGCGATTGGCCGGGGCTGGCTTGCCTATTGAACAAGCTCACCCGGCCAGTATAACGGGCCGCGCCTTAGGACGCCAGGGCGGCCAGACCCGGCAGGACCTTGCCTTCGAGCAGCTCGAGGCTCGCGCCGCCGCCGGTGGAGCAGTGGCTCATCTGGTCGGCCAAGCCGGTCTTGGCGAGCACGGAGAGGCTGTCGCCGCCGCCCACGATGGTCGTGACGCCGTTCTTCGTGGCCTTGGCCAGAGCTTCTGCAATAGCGACACTGCCTTTAGAAAACGCCTCTATCTCGAAGATGCCCATGGGACCGTTCCAGAAGATCGTCTTGGACTTCTCGATCTGCTCGGTGAAGAACTCGATCG
>CAZZGQ010000526.1:0-2043 GCA_964653765.1 uncultured Elusimicrobia bacterium
TCATTTCCACTTTCCTTCGAGGCAGTCGCGCAGCTTGGCGCGGGCGCGGAATAAAAGGACGCGTAGATGAGTGCTGGAAACGGCCAAGGCGTTACAGACCTCCTCGGAGGTGAGGCCGTCGGCTTCCTTAATCAGGAAGGCCGCCTTTTGTTGGTCGGAGAGCCCCTTCAGGCATTCCTCCAATAGGCGCGCGGCCTCGGCTTGGTCGGCGTCTTTCTCGGGGCCTTGGGGCGGGGCGCTCCAGTGGCCCCAGCCGGTGAAGCGGCCTTCGAAGGCGGCGTCGGCGGGGTCGACGGCCAGCTCTTTTTGGGCTTTGCGGCCGGCCTCGAGCGCCTTGCGGTAGAGGATGCCGAAGAGATACGTCTTGAGCGTGGAGCGGCCCTCGAAGCGCTGCTGGGCGGCGAGGTAGGCGGCGAAGGTGGCGGCGACGAGCTCCTCGGCCTGGCCGGGCGGGACGCCGAAGCCGATGGCGGCGCGCAGGAGGTCGCCGGTGTAGGCGCGGACGGCTTTTTCGAGGGTCACGGGCGAGAGTGTATCACTTGGGGCCCGGGCACGAAGCTTTAAGATTACAAATTGGAACCTTAAAGCTTTAGTCCCCCTCGGCAATCTTATGGTCACAATCTGTGATCATAAGCGAGGGAACTTTTCCGCGGGCCAAAACGTATCCCTATTATGGACCACGATCAGATCGAGCAGAAAATCTTAACCATCAGAGGCAAGCGCGTCATGCTGGATCGCGACCTGGCGATCCTCTATGGAGTCACGACCGGAGCTCTGAACCAACAGGTGCAGCGCAATCATGAGCGTTTCCCGGACGATTTCTCTTTTCGACTGACCGCAGAAGAGGCAGCTGCTTTGATATCACAAGTTGTGATATCAAAGCGTGGTCGCGGCGGACGAAGACTGACTTCGAGATTTCTTCCCCACGCTTTCACGGAGCAGGGCGTAGCGATGCTTTCCAGCGTCTTGCGCAGCGACCGCGCGGTGCAGGCAAACATCGCGATCATGCGGGCCTTCGTCGAACTGCGAAAGACGCTCGCGGCCAGCCCAGGGCTGGCGGAACGCTTGCGGCAAGCCGAACTGCGCTTGAGCGCTCACGAAGCCACTCTCGGCGAGCACGGTCAGGCGATCCGCGAGGTATTCGCCGACATCCGCGCCCTCATGGAGCCAGCGACACCCCGTAAGGCCGGGCGGCGACGAGCTCGACGCGCCAAACCGAAACTTATCCAGATGGTGACTACTATTAGGAGCTAGCACTGCATTTGAGGTTTCAATTTGAAACCTCAAAGCCGCGGCGCCCCCTGTAACGTCCGAGGCACCTCGCGCACTCATGGGCATGAAGACCTTCATCGCCTTGATCCTGCTGGCCGCGACCGCGTATGCTGGAGGGAGGAGACCCATGAACGACGCCGAGCTTCGCAAGACCCTGACGCCGGAGCAGTACGCCGTGACGCGCGAGAACGCCACGGAGCCGCCCTTCCACAACGCCTACTGGAACAACCACGAGGAGGGCACCTACGTGGACGTCATCACCGGCGAGCCGCTGTTCTCCTCCAAGGACAAGTTCGACTCCGGCACGGGGTGGCCGAGCTTCACGCGGCCCCTCGACCCGGGCGCCGTCGTGGAGAAGGAGGACGACAGCCTCTTCATGAAGCGCGTGGAGGTGCGGGCCAAAGGCAGCGACTCGCACCTGGGCCACGTCTTCGACCACGGGCCGGGGCCCACGCACAAGCGCTACTGCATCAACTCCGCGGCGCTGCGTTTCGTGCCGGCGGCCAAGAAGAAGGCTTCCGCGGAGCCCAAGCTGGGGCGCGCCGTGTTCGCGGCGGGCTGCTTCTGGGGCGTGCAGAGCGCCTTCGACGAGGTGCCGGGCGTCGTCAGCTCGCGGGTGGGCTACACGGGCGGGACGACGGCCGATCCCACGTACGAGAAGGTCTGCGCCGGCGGCACCGGGCACGCCGAGGCCGTGGAGGTGATGTACGACCCTTCGAAGACCTCCTACGAGAAGCTGCTGGCGCGCTTCCGCAAGATGGCGCACGGCGC
>CAZZGQ010000527.1:0-2041 GCA_964653765.1 uncultured Elusimicrobia bacterium
TGTCGTAGCCGACGGCGGACCCTTGGGTCCACTTCTCCAAGACAGTGGGGACTATTGCCATGAGTCCATTATAAGTTTGATGCGTTTGAAGGGGCAAGTAACGATTGGTCCCACCGGAGACCCAGGGGCGGGTCCCTAGGACCGCCGGACTAGGCCGAAGGTCTCTATCGCGGCGGAGGCGGCCGCCCGCGCTGCAGCCCGCCTCGCGGCAGCCCGGCTATACCACCGCCGCGCAGCCCTTGCGCCCGGAGCGCCGCGACGCGTTGCGCGACTACCCGCCTTACCGGGGGCACGGCATCATTATCCCGTAGGTGACCCGTGCCCGACTGTGTCCGGACACAGTCGAGCACGCGCCGAAGGACCCCGAAGGAAGGGGGCGGTCGTATTAACGGCGGCTAGAACCCTCTCCCTAGTCTCCGGCGAGCATGTTCCGGAACATGCTGGCGTCGCCCCACCGCCGTGGCAAATGCGAAGGCCCGGACTCATGTCCGGGCCTTCGTCACTTTCGCCGCGAAAGCGCGGCGAGACGTCACGCCTTGACGTCGGTGATCTTGGCGCTGTCGCGCAGGAACTGCATCGTCTTGCGGTCGCGGATCATGCCGGCGATGGCTTCCTTGCGCTCCTCGAACATCTTGCGGATCTCGTCCTTCTTGGCGTCGGACTCGATGGCCGCCAGGTTGCGGTCGAGCTCGGCCTTGAGGTCTTCGTCGCTTGCGGAGAGCTTCTCCTTCTCCGCGATCGCCGGAAGCAGGTAGCCGATGCGCACCTCGTCCTCGGCGCGCGGCAGCAGCTTCTTCTTGAGATCGTCGAGCTGCTGCTCGCCGAGCTGCGCGCCCATCTGGCGGCGCAGGCGGTCGATCATGTGCTCGAGCTGGGCCTCGCAGAGCGACGGCGGGACCGGGATCTTGTTGGCCTTGAGCAGCGCCTCTTCGATCTGCTGAGAGACCTCGCGATCGGTCTTCTGCTGGCCTTCCTGCTCGATGACTTCCTTGAGCTTGGCCTTGAGCTGGTCGAGCGAGTCGAAGCCCAAGTCCTTGGCGAACTCGGCGTCGAGGGCGGGGAGGACCTTGGTCTTGATCTCCTTCACCGTGACCTTGAGGATCGCCGGCTTCTCGTTGATCTTGACCTTGATGTCCTTGTTGTCGCCGACCTTCATGCCCATCATGCCTTCGATCAGGCCGTCGATGGTCTGATCGGAGCTCATGTCGACCAGCTCGTTCTCGCCCTTGGCCTTGGCGATGGGCGTGTCGTTCCTAAAAGCCTGGTAGTCGATGACCACATAGTGGTTCTTCGCGGCGGCGGCGCCTTCGGCCTTCTCGAGGCGGGCGTTGGCGTCGCGCAGCTCCTGAAGGCGGGCGTCGATGGCCTTCTCATCGGCGGCGTAGGTCGTGCGCTTGACGGCGATCTTCTGATAGTCCTTGGGCGTCACCGCGGGCGGGACCTCGACGCGGACCTGGAACTTGACCGGCTTGCCCTTTTCAAAGGAAACGTCCTCCACGCTGGGCACCGCCACGGGTCGGAGGTTCAGCTCGCGCATCGCTTCCGGGGTGTACTTGCGGATGAGGGAGTCGAGCACCTGCTCCTGCGCGTGGCCGGTGAAGTTCTTCTTGACGAGCTCGAGCGGCGCCTTGCCGGGACGGAACCCCGGGATCTTCGCGCGCTGCTGGATGCGCACGAGCAGGTTCTGCGTCTCTTGCTCCACGAGGTTCTGCGGGACCTCCACCGAGAGGGAGACGATGCAGCCCTCTTCCTTGAGCTTCTTGAACTTCGGCTTGTCGGATTTCTCCGTCGTGAAAAGTCCCATGGCTTCCTCCGTCGCGATCTTTGGGCGGGGCGGGATTTGAACCCGCAAGCCCTTGCGGGCGCTGCGTCCTAAGCGCAGTGCGTCTGCCGTTCCGCCACCCGCCCGTCCTGTTGAAAGAAAAAAAGCGCCGATCGGCGCTTTCGTTCCCTTGCTTCAAAACTTTGGGCTATGTAGGACTCGAACCTACAACCTTATCCTTAAGAGGGATCTGCTCTACCATTGAGCTAATAGCCCAGC
>CAZZGQ010000528.1:0-2040 GCA_964653765.1 uncultured Elusimicrobia bacterium
GCCGCGTCGGCGGCGGGCGCGCGGCGGTCGGCGGCCCCGCCCCGGGCCTGGGCCGCGAACGCCGTCAGCGCGGCGAGGAGCGCTCGCCTCATGGGGTTGCCGCCTGGGCGTTCGCGTGCCGCTTCATCGCTTGCTCGAGCGGCGCGGCCATCTCGGGCGGGAAGAGCCGGGCGGCTTCCCTCTCCGTGACCTGGGCGCGGACCAGGTCCGAGGCGAGCTCGTCCAGCGCCCGAGGGTCCGCCAGGAGGTGCTCGCTCAGCTTCTCGTCCCACCCGTCGTGCGCCTCGTGCAGCTTGTACACCACGCCCAGACCCCCGCGCACGTACCGCTCCCGCAGCAGCTGGTCGCGCCGCATCGAGGCCCCGGACGCGAAAGTCCCGGAAGGGCGGACCTGAAGCGCGTCGGCCAGCCGCCTAAGAGCCAAGGCCTTGCCGGCGACGTCGTCGCCGTATGCGAGGTCGAGGAAGTGCAGGAGCTGCTTGCGGGTCGTCACGGTGCCCGCCGCCACGGGAAGGCCGAGCGTGGCGAAGGGCAGCTCCTGGGCGCGATAGAGCATGTCGAACAGGGCGAAGGCCGGCCATAGATCTTGGCGCAGGGTCTTCGGGTCGAGTTGGGCCGCGCCGCCCGGCGTCTTGGAGAGCAGCTGCGTGATGGACCGGTTCTCGACGGTCGGTTGGTACAGCGAGACATTGACCCAGTGATCATGGGAGGAGACGCCGAACTTCACGCTCGGATCGTCGCTATGGATCGCGCGGAGGATGGCGTCGTAGGACGGCAGGACCGAGGCATGAGGCTCTGCCTGGAGTCCGTGGCCGAGGAGCGGCCGCCACAGACCCTCGAACATCACCGCCACGGCGGCGAAGCGGGCGTCGTCGATCAGGAGAGACTCGTGGCCGCCGCTCCTGAAGGACTTCTTCTTGGGCAGAGAGATTCGGCCGATGTGGAGGTGGGCGCTGTAGAGCCCGGCGGGTACCGCTTTCCGGACCTTCTCCAAGCCGGCGACCAAGTCCTCCCAGTCGCGCGCTGTGTTCCGGTGGAAGACTCCGCCGGAGTTCGACGTATGGATCTCCAGGGTGTTGGAGTATGCCGATTCCCCCTCGGTCGTGACGCGCCAGCCGGCGGGCAGCGCCGCTCGGAGGCGTTCGAGCGCGAAGTCGTGGGCCCTCTCCCAGGCCCAGCGCGGCAGCTCGCGGTGGCCGCGCCAGCGCTTCCACTGCTCGTCGCTGAGGGCGTATTCCTCGACGAAGAGCGGCCGCAGGTCCGCCTCGCTCATCTGACGGTTGGCCAGGAGCTCGAGCTCCAGCGAGAAGGTCGTGTCCGCGGAATAGGGCAAGGCGCCTGTGACGGGGATCTTCGCGCGCTCGAGCCAGCGGGCCAGGCCGTCGACCTCTTGCGCGCTCAGGGGTGACAGCGAGCGTAGCTGGCGCGCCGTGACCTCGTCGAAGACCGGGAGGCCGGAAGGCGACGGCGAGACCCTGCGCCGCGGGCCTAAGGCGAGCAGCACCCGGCTCCGCCAGGGAGCCGAGGGCGTCGCGTCGATCGACGCGCTCTTCGCCCCGCCGCCGTCGAACAGCCTGAGGCCTTGGTCGTCGACCGAGGCGCCGCCGTCCTTCTCCGCGGAACCGGCGCGGGTCAGGATCTCCGGCTGCGGCGCCGGAAGGGGCGTCTTGGCCGCTTCGAAGTCAGGCGGAGCGGGGGCGGCGAGAGGGGCGGCGGCCTGCGGGGCCGCTGCGGCGGTCTCGAGCCGCGCGGCGGCGGCCTCCCGGCCGAGACCCAGGTCCGGGACGGAGACGAGCGGGACCGGAGCTGAGACGGCATCGGGACCATCGGGCGCGCGCCGGTCGGCGGCCCAGGACAGGGTCGAAGCGGCGGCCAGGACGGCCGCCAGGAGGGCCTGCAGGGGCGCCCGGGACATGGCCCGCTCAGTTTAGGCCCGGAATCCTTGCGCCGCAAGGCTTTTTTCCCCCGCCCCCGCCTTGCCGCTTCCGCGCCAACCTTTATAGAATCCAGGCAGATTCCCCTTTCTCGACGGGAACGGAG
>CAZZGQ010000529.1:0-2040 GCA_964653765.1 uncultured Elusimicrobia bacterium
CCCTCATCGGCCCCGGCGGCAAGAACATCCGCCGGCTCATCGAGACCTACGGCGTCTCGGTGGACGTCGAGGACGACGGCAGCGTGTACGTCGCCGGCGTCGATCCGCTGGGCTGCGACCAGGCCAAGGCCGAGGTCGAGGCTCTCACGCTCGAGGCCGAGGTCGGCAAGATCTACAAGGGCCACGTCGTCTCCATCAAGGAGTTCGGCGCCTTCGTCGAGATCTTCCCGGGCAAGGAAGGCCTGCTCCACATCAGCCAGATCGATGTGAAGCGCGTCGCCCGCGTCGAGGACGTCTTGAAGGAAGGCGACGACGTCGAGGTGAAGGTCCTCGAGATCGACAGCGACGGCAAGATCCGTCTCTCCCGCAAGGCCGTGATCCAGCCGGGCTCCGAGCTCGTAGGCGGCGTCCTGCCGCCGCGGACCGGCGGCGGCGGTGAGCGCGGTCGCGGCGGAGATCGCGGCGGCGAGCGCCATCATCGCGGAGGCCGAGGCCGCTAGCGCAAGCCATGGCCAAGAAAAAGCCGACGGAGTCCCAGGTGGAGGCGCTGCCCAAGCTCAAGGCCGTCTATGAGTTCATGACGCAGCACAACCTCGACACGGTCGAGCTCAACGAAGAGGGCATGCATCTGAAGATGGTGCGCCGCAAGGCCGCCCAGCCGATGCCCGTTCCCGTGCCGGTATACGCGGCGGGTCCCGCGGCCGCTTCAGCGGCCGCAACCCCGGCGGGAGGGCCGGCGGCCGGCGTCTCGGCCGCCGCCCCTTCCGTCCCGGCCGGCGAGTCGATCAAATCGTCCATGATGGGGATTTTTTACCGCGCCGCCTCGCCTTCCAGCCCTCCGTTCGTCAGGGAAGGCGAGTCCGTCAAGCCCGGCCAGATCCTCTGCATGATCGAGGCCATGAAGGTCTTCAACGAGATCAAGGCGGAGTTCCCGTTCACGGTCCTCAAGGTCCTGCTGGAAAACGGCAAGCCGGTGAAGTCCGGCCAGGATATCTTCATCATCAAGCGCTGATCGTGATGAGCGAGCGGCGCGACCGTGCTCTACTGTGTCCGGACACAGTAGAGCACGCTTTTTTATAATCCCTTAATCAATGAAACGAGTCCACGCGAAGGCCGCCAAAGGCGGGAAGGGCGGCAAGAAGCCGTCGAACGTCGGCACCCTTGCGTTCAAGTGGGGGGGCCTGCTCGGCATCCTCCTGCTGGCTTGGTTCCTGATCGCGCCCTCGCAGTCCGGCAGCATCGGCCCGGCCGTGGACGCCGTCTTCTCCCAGGCCCTGGGGATCGCGCGCTTCTTGATCCCGCTCTTCCTTCTCCACGGCCTGCTGCAGTATCTGGCCGCCCCGAAGGGCTCGATCGCGCGCACGTTCGCCGCGCTGTTCTCGCTGGTCGCCACGGCCACCCTGTTCTCGGTGCTGGCCCGCGTCTTCGGCCTGGACGCGCTGCGCGCCGGCGGCCTGATCGGCGGGCGCTTCGCCGACATCGTCACGGCCGGCATCGGCTCGACCGGCGCGGTCATCCTCAGCGCCACCTTGCTGGCGTTCGGCCTGCAAGTCCTCTTCGGCATCAAGTGGGGCCAGCTCGCTTCCGAGCTGCTCAAGGTCATGAAGGCGGACTACGAGCACTGGCAGAGGAACCGCCAGGAGATCTCGATCCAGCTTAAGGCCGCCGAGGAAGCCAAGGCGAAGGCCGCGCCCAGAGGCTCGGCCGCGTCAGCGGCCGAAACAAAGAAAGTCGAGCTTCCCAAGCCCATCGGCGTCGATACGCCCAAGCCTCTCGACAAGATCGTCCCGCGCGAGATCAAGGCCGAGCCGCCGAAGGCGGCGAGATCGTCTGTCGCCGAGGCCGTGCGCCCGTCCGCTCCGGCTCCGAAGGACTCTCCTTACGCGAACTACAAGCTCCCGTCCATGGAGCTGCTCAACCCGCCGCCGCCGGCGGAGAACCGCGGCAAGCCCACGGAAGCGGAGATCCAGTCGGCCATCGCCAGTCTCGAGACCGCCCTCAAGAACTTCGACATCGAGGCGCGCGTCACGGGCTACGCGC
>CAZZGQ010000530.1:0-2037 GCA_964653765.1 uncultured Elusimicrobia bacterium
GCGCGCGTTGGAGCGCGAGCGCGGCGCAACGGCGCTGGCCGCGCGCGGCGAGCTCGAGCGGCGGCTGGGCCGCCCGGCCGAGGCGGGGCGGCTTCTGGATCGGGCGCTGCGGCTCGAGCCTCGGCACGCCTGGGCGCATGCGTGGAAAGGGGAGCTGCTCAGGGATCTGTCGCGGCACGACGAGGCGAGGAAGGAGCTGCGGCTCGCCGCGCGGCTGGCGCCGCGCGCGGCGGGCATACATGCTTTGGAGGGCCGGGCGTGGACGGACTTCTGCCCCGAGCATCTGGAAAAAGCCCTCCGCTGCCTGGATTTCGCTCGGCGCTGCGCGCCTCGCGAGACGTGGCTGCACGGCTGGCGCGGCGAGGCGCTGCGGCGCCTCAAGCGGCACGACGACGCTTTGCGCGCCTTCGACCGCGCCCTGGTAAAATCGGGGGTCAGACCCCCGATTTTACCGGGGTGGGAAAGCTGGCTGCGCGTGTGCCGGGCGGAGACGCTGCGCAAGCTCGACCGGCTGGAGGAAGCCGAGCGCGAGCTGGCGCGCGCGCGGCGGCTCGATGCGCGCAACGCCTGGGTCTGGGTGACGGCCAGCGAGATCCGGCGCAAGGGCCGCCGCTACGACGAGGCGCTGGAGTGCCTGCGCCGGGCCGTGCGCGAGAGCGGCGGGGCCGGCTGGGCTTATGCCTTGCTGGGCCGCGCCGAGGCGAACTACCGCTACGCCCGCCGCGGGCTGTCGCACCTGACGCGCGGGCTCGAGCGCGATCCGTCGGCCGGCTGGGCCTGGGCCTGGCGGGGCGAGGTGCGCCGCCGCCTGGGCGACCTGCGCGGCGCGCGCGCCGACCTCACGCGGGCGCTCGAGCTCGATCCCGACTACGGCTGGGCTTGGGCCTGGCGCGGCGGCGTGCTGCGCCGGCTGGGGCGGCCGGCGCAGGCGCGGCGCGACCTCGACCGCGCCGTGACCTTGGCTCCCGTCTACCCATGGGCCTGGGCCGAGCGGGCGGGCGCCCGCCGCGAGCTCGGCGACCTGCACGGCGCTTTCGACGACCTCGAGCAGGCGCTGCGGCTCGACGACAAGTTCCATTGGTGCGAGCATCCCTCGCGGCGAGGCGCGGCGCTGGCCGCCCTCGACCGCCATCTGGCCCGTCACCGCGCCTGCGCGCGCGCCCTGGGCTGGCGCGGCCGCACGCGGCTCGACGCCGGCGACGCGGCGGGAGCGCTGAGCGACTTGGAAGCGGCCATCGCGCTCTCGCCTCGCTGGGGCCTGGCGCGCGCCTGGCGCGGCGAGGCCCTGGTGCGCCTGGGCCGCCCCGCGGAGGGTCTGCCCGAGCTGCGCGGCGCCGCGCGCCTCTGCCCGGGCTATTCCCCGGCGCCGGCTTGGCGCGGGGCGGCGGCCGCGGCGCTGGGCCGCGCTCCCGAGGCCGAGCGCAGCCTGACGCGCTCGATCGGGCTCAACCCGCGCAACGCCTGGGTCTACGGCTGGCGGGCGCAGGTCCGCGCGGCGGCCGGCCGCAGGCGGCAGGCCCTGGCCGACGTGCGCAGCGCGCTCAGCCTCGACCCGCGCTACGCCGCCGCGCCCGTGCCCATCCCCGGAGGCGTGAGATGAGCGTCGCTCAGACGCGCCGCTTCTTGCGCGAGCGCCGCTTCGACTCCGCGCTCGGCTGCGCGGAGAAGCTCGTGGAGACGCGGCCCGCCCGCGTCGAGGGCTACGAGCTGCGCGCCGAGGCGCTGCTGCGCACGGGCCGCCTGGAGGAGGCGCTCGGCGACCTCGACCGCGCTCTCGCCTTGGCGCCGTCGGGCTCCGAGCGGCTGAGGCTGCACGACGCGCGCGGCGAGTTGCTGCGCCGCCTGGGCCGCCTCGCCGAAGCCGAGGCCGAGGCGGGCCGGCGCATCGCGCTCGCGCCCCGCGACGCCGGCGGCTATCTCGCCCGAGCCGAGGCGCGGCGCGGCCTCGGGCGCTTCGCCGCCGCGGAGCGCGATCTCGGCCGGGCCGCCGCCTTGGACCCGCGGCAGGGCTGGGTCCACGCGGTCCGCGCGAAAGTG
>CAZZGQ010000531.1:0-2035 GCA_964653765.1 uncultured Elusimicrobia bacterium
TGGCGATGGTCTGGTTGAACTGCTTGCGCACGCGGATGTAGGCCATCGTCTCGTCCAGGGCGCCCTGGGCGATGCCCAGCGCCTGGGCCGCCACGCCGGGGCGCGACATGTCGAAGGCGTTCTGGGCGACGAACAGGCCGTAACCCTCCTTATAAAGGAGGTTCTTCTTGGGGATCTTGCAGTTGTTGAAGACGAGGTCGTACGTCCACGAGGCGCGGATGCCCATCTTGTGCTCCTTCTTGCCGAAGGAGAAGCCGGGCATGCCCTTCTCCGCGACGAAGGCGGAGATGCCGCGCGCGCCGCGGTTGGGGTTGGTCGTGGCGAAGAACGTGTACGTGTCGGCGGCGTTGCCGTTGGTGCAGAAGTTCTTCTGGCCGTTGACGATGTAGTAGTCGCCCTCGAGCTTGGCCGTGCACTTGGTGGCCGTGGCGTCGGAGCCGGCGCCGGGCTCGGTGAGGGCGAAGGCGCCCAGCTTCTTGCCGCTGGCGAGGTCGGGCAGGAAGCGCTGGCGCTGCTCGGCGTTGCCGAAGAGGATGATCGCGATCGTGCCCAGGCTGGTTCCGGCGACCGAGAGCGCGATGCCGGCGCAGGCGCGGGAGAGCTGCTCGATGACCAGGACGAGCTCGGTCAGGTTGCCGCCGAGGCCGCCGTAAACCTCCGGGAGGTAGACGCCGAAGAGGTCCGCCTTGCGGAACTCCTCGACCAGGGGCCACGGGAACTCTTCCGAGTTGTCGTACTGCTCGCGCACCGGCTTGATCTTCTGTTGGCCCAGCTGATAGGCCAGCGCGGCGATCTCGGTCTGCGTCTCGCTCAATCCGTAGTCCATGTCAGTTCTCCTCGTGCGCCTTCGCGTCCAGGGCGTCCCGGGCCGCGGCTTGCTCGGCTTCCTTCTTCGTCTTGCCGGTCCCGCGTCCCAGCGTCCTCTTCCCCATCTTGACCAGGACCTCGAACGTCTTGTCGTGGTCCGGCCCTTCCGCCCGAGTCAACTCGTAGGTGGGCGGCACCTTGTACTTCTTCTGCAGCGTCTCCTGGAGCCGGCTCTTGTAGTCGGTCTCCGAGAGCCGCGCGTGGCGCCCGATGCACCACTCGCGGATGAAGCGCTCCGCCGCCCCGTATCCGCCATCTAAAAAGATGGCTCCTATTAAGGCTTCGAGGGCGTTGCCCAGCAGGCTCTGACGGGAGCGCCCCCCGGACGTCTCCTCGCCCACGCCGAGATACAGATAGGCGCCGAGGTTGAGCTCCGCAGCCCAGTGCGCCAGGCTCGGGCGGGATACGAGCTGCGACTTTTTCTTCGAGAGGCTCCCCTCCGGCTCATTCGGGTAATCGACGTAGAGCTGATGGGCGACGACAGCCGCCAACACGCTGTCGCCCAGGAACTCCAGCCGCTCGTTGTAGATCCCCGTCTTGCTCTCGGAAGCGAACGACTTGTGCGACAGCGCTTCCTTGAGGTGCTCGGGGTCCTTGAAGCGATACCCGATGACCTCTTCGAGGGGCCTCAGACCGCCCTGGCCCTCCAAAGACTACTTCTTGGCGTGGGCCTGGATGTAGTCGATGGCCTGGCCGACGGTCTGGATCTTCTCGGCCTGCTCGTCCGGGATCTCGGTGTCGAACTCCTCTTCGAGAGCCATCACGAGCTCGACGGTGTCGAGCGAGTCGGCGCCCAGGTCGTTGACGAAATGAGCCTGCGGCGTCACCTCGGCGGCGTCCACGCCGAGCTGCTCGACGATGATCTGCTTCACACGATCCGCAACGGTAGTCTCCGCCATTTTAATCCTCCGGTCGTCGTGTCCCCAACCTACATGTACCCGCCGCCGTTGACGTTCAACACGTGGCCGGTGATGTAGGACGAGTCTTCTGATGCGAAAAATAGGACGCCGCGCGCGATGTCGAGGGGCTCGCCCATGCGGCCGAGCAGGATCTTCTCGAGCAGCTTCTTCTTCTCCGGCTCGGGGATGGCGTCGGTGAGGCGCGTGTGGATGAAGCCCGGAGCGATGGCGTTGCAGAGGATGTTGCGGCTGGCGAACTCGCGCGCGCA
>CAZZGQ010000532.1:0-2034 GCA_964653765.1 uncultured Elusimicrobia bacterium
GAGCCCAGGACCTCGGGCATGATGAAGGCGTCCTTGAGGCGGGGGCGCAGGTTCTCGGAGATGAAGAAGTAGTCGATGCGCCAGCCCACGTTGCGCGCGCGGGCGAACGTCATCTGATCCCAGTACGAGTAGTGGCCGCCGCCCTTCTCGAACTCGCGGAACGTGTCGACGAAGCCGCGCGCGAGCAGCTTGTCGATCCAGGCGCGCTCCTGCGGCAGGAAGCCCGAGACCTTGGCGTTCTCCTTCGGACGGGCCAGGTCGAGCTCCTTGTGGGCCGTGTTCACGTCGCCGCAGACGACGATCTTGTCCTCGCCGCGCTTGCGATAGCGGTCGACCAGCTCCAGGAAGTGCTCGTAGAAGTCCATCTTGAACTTGAGGCGCTCCTCGCGGGACTTGCCGTTCGGGAAATACACGTTGAAGAGCGTGAAGTCCTTGAAGACGCTCGTCAGCACGCGGCCTTCGCCGTCGAAGAGGCGGTTGTCGACGCCGCGGTCGACGCGCAGCGGATGGATCTTGGAGAAGGTGGCGACGCCGCAATAGCCTTTCTTCTCGCCCCAATGCCACTCGCTGCCGTAGCCCTCGTAGTCCATCATGTCGGGCTTGAGGTCCTCGGGCTGGCACTTCGTCTCCTGCAGGCAGAGGATGTCGGGCTTGGCTTTCTTGAAGAAGTCGGCGAAGCCTTTCTTGTGCGCGGCGCGAAAGCCGTTGACGTTCCAGGAGAGCAGCTTCATGAATGCATTCTAGCAAACCAGCTCGGAGCGCCGCTGGATTTGGCACAATCCCGTCATGAAAGGCTCGCGGCTGGCGTCGGCGGCGCTGATCGTGGCGGGCCTGGCGGCCGGCCTGGGCCTGGCCGAGCTGTGCGCCCGCTACGGCGTGCTCCGCCAGCCGCGCGCGCAGATCGATCGGGTGGCCCGCGGCCCCAAGCCGCGCTTCCGCCTGCTCGTGCTGGGCGACTCCTTCGTGGAAGGCCGCGGCGGGCTGGCTCTGCTGCTGTGGCGCCTGACGCAGGATCGCGGCGGCGCCTACGTGAACCTCGCCGTCCCGGGCTTCGGGCCCGTGGATTACCTGCGCTCGCTGCGGCGCTACGGCCTCGATTACCATCCCGATGTCGTGCTGCTCTGCCTCACCGCCACCAACGACGTGACGGACACGGCGCTGCGCACCGAGATCATGGAGGTCGACGACGTGCTGGAAAAGGACCAGACGCCTTCGCGCTGGCGCCTCGTCGACGCCGTGCGCGCGGTCTGGTTCTCGCTGCACTCGCGCGACCGGGCCGACGAGCTGCTGCGCTGGGCGGCCGCGCATCCTCCGGCGGGCGCGTCTCCCGTCAACCCGTTCCTCGCCGCCGCCGCGCGCGCCCATCCCGATTATCTCGCCATGAACCTCGATCTGAGCGGCGCCACGGCGCAGAGGGCCTGGGAGGAGAACGAGCGGCTTTTGGCGAAGGCCCAAGACCTGGCGACCGCCGGGGGAGCGCGCCTGCTGGTGACGCTGTTCCCGGCGCCGCTGCAGGTCAACGCCTCCCACGAGGCGTTCTTCCGGGGGCTGGGCTTCCAGGTGGACGCCGGCTGGAGGCGCCGGCACGCGCTCCAAGACCGCTTCGCGGCCTTCTGCGGGCGGCGGCGCCTGGAGTGCCTGGACCTGCTGCCCGAGTTCCGCCGCAGCCCAGACGAGCTCTATCGGCCCGCGGACGACCATCTCAATGACGCGGGCATCGCCCTGGCGTTCCTGGCGATCTCGCGCCGCCTCGACGGCGCCAAGCTGATCCCGGAGGAAGTCGCCGCCGCCCGGTAGGCCCAAGGGCCCCCGGCGTCCCGGGGCGTTCGCCCCAGGCGGAGCGGGCGGGCCGCGGGTATCATACGAGCATGAAAGGCGGCACTCGCTGGCACGACCGGTTGGGTCTCGCGGCGCTCGTGGCTTGCGCCGTCGCCGCGGCCGCCTTGGGCCCGGCGCAGCCCGCCACCGCGCGTCCCGTCAGCGCCCGGCGCCTGCCGTCGCTCCAGTGGTCGATGTCCTGCCGCTGGCTCTCCG
>CAZZGQ010000533.1:0-2029 GCA_964653765.1 uncultured Elusimicrobia bacterium
TCGTCGAGCGCCACGGGCGCGGCGGCGCCGCGCTGGCGTCCCAGCCAGGTGTAGGCGGTGCGGCGCACGATGGTCAGCAGCCAGCAGCGCGCGTCGCCGCCGCGAAAGCCGTCGAAGAACCTCAGCGCTCGCACATAAGCCTCTTGGACCACGTCCCGCGCGTCCTGGTCGTTGCGCGTCAGCCACAAGGCCAGGTTGTGGGCGGCGTCGAGATGCGGCAGGGCCGCCTCCTCGAAACGTCGGGCTTTTTCCTCGGGGCGCATCGGTCCTGCCAAGTATACCGTTTGAGCCGCGATTTTATTCCCGAAGGAATAAAGCGCGGCTCGCCGCGGTATCGTAGGCATGGACAACAACATCACTCGGAAGGACTTCCTCAAGCTGGCGGGCCTGGGCGGCGTGGCGTTCGCTTCGGGTCTCGGGACCAAGGCGTGGGCCGAGCAGTACGCGGCCGACGACTTCTATTTCGTGCAGCTGTCGGACTCTCACTGGGGCTTCACCGGAGACAAGATCAATCCCGAGGCCAAGAGCAGCCTCAAGAAGGCGGTGGCCGCCGTCAACGCGCTCAAGAAGCAGCCCGACTTCGTCGTCTTCACCGGCGACTTGACCGACCTCACCGAGGACGAGGCCGAGCGCAAGAAGCGCATGAGCGAGTTCAAGGAGATCATCGCCGGGCTCAAGACCCCGAAGGTATACTTCATGCCCGGCGAGCACGACGGCTCGCTCGATCAGTCGGCGGTCTACAAGCGGTTCTTCGGCGAGACGCGCTACGCGTTCGACCACAAGGGCGTGCACTTCGTGGCGCTCGACAACGTCTCGGACCCGCACGGCGCGCTGGGCGACGAGCAGCTGAAATGGCTGGAGGGACACCTCAGGAACCGCGACCGCAAGGCCCCGCTCGTCGTGCTGACGCACCGGCCGCTCTGGGACGTCGCCCCGGCCTGGGACTGGGACACCAAGGACGGAGCCAAGGCCATCGAGCTCCTGCTGCCCTTCGAGAAGGCCACGGTCTTCTACGGCCATATCCATCAAGAGAACCATCACATGACCGAGCACATCGCCCATCACTCGGCGCAATCGCTCATGTGGCCGCTGCCCGCGCCGATGTCGGTGCCCAAGAAGATGAAGATCCCTTGGGACCCGGCCCACCCGTTCGCCGGCCTGGGCTTCCGCGAGGTCCTGGCCGACGTCGACGAGGGGAAATACACGCTCGACGAGCGGCGGCTGGGGGCGTGACATGCGCCTCCTCTCTCTGATGGGCGCGCTGCTCCTCGGCGCGTCGATGGCGGCCGCGGACAAGCCGCAGCCGAAGGTGATCAAGATCTCGGCCAAGAAGTTCGACTTCACGCCGCCGGAGATCAAGCTGAAGAAGGGCGAGCCGGTCGTCCTGGAGCTGACGGCCGTCGACCGGCGCCACGGCTTCAAAGTCCCCGACCTGAAGATCCGGGTGGACGTGGACACGGGCACGGTCGTGCGCGTGCCGGTGACGCCGCAGAAGGCGGGGACCTTCGAGTTCAGCTGCGACGTCTTCTGCGGCCGAGGCCACGAGGACATGAGCGGCACGATCGTCGTCGAGGAGTAGGAGGAAGCCATGGGCGGATTGAGCTACGGAGAGATGCTGGTGATCGCGGTGGTCGGGCTGGTGCTGTTCGGGCCGGGGAAGATCCCCGAGTTCGCGCGGCAATGCGGACGCGCCGTGCACATGTTCAAGAAGGGCCTCAAGGAAGGCCTGGAGGAGGCGGAAGGCGGCGGCGGCGGCGCGCATGGCGCTTGACGGCCCGCAGCTGCACCTGGCGCTCAACCACTGGCCCGTCCTCGGCCCGCCGACGGCCGCGGCGCTGATCGCGGCGGGCCTGGCGCGCCGCAGCGACGAATGGGTGCGCGCCGGAGCGTGGGCGCTGCTCGTCGTGGGCGTCTCCGCCGCCGTCGTCTACTGGAGCGGCGAGCGCGCGGCTGACGCCTTGCTGGACGCGCTCGCCGGGCAGGAAACCTTCATCGACGCCCACATGCGGGCCGCCCGCTGGGTCCTGCG
>CAZZGQ010000534.1:0-2029 GCA_964653765.1 uncultured Elusimicrobia bacterium
CTGGCACCGCAAGATCGGCGCCGGCGCCGAGAAGTGGAAGGCCCACCGTCAGGACCTGGTCAACCAGCTCAAGGCGAAGAAGCCTGCTCGCTACGAGGAGCTGGCCAAGGACAAGGACCTCTAACCGTAGCACCGCGGTTGTGGGAGCTGCCGGCCTCGGGGCCGGCGGCTCTCTTCTTTCTACCGTCTCGACGATTCTTCCGCGTATTGCTAAGGATTCTTGAGAAGACACCGCGGTTTCTAACCCAAGGAGATTATTGATGAAGGCTTGGCTCGCCCTGATCGTTATCTTGACGCTCGGCGTCGTTACCACGACGTCCGCACGCGCCGGGAAGTCCGCCGCCGAGCTGGAGAAGGAGAAGGCCCTGGCCAATCCGTATCCCAACGACTTCGGCCCCGATGCGCTGGATGGGGAGACGCTCAAGAGCTATCCCGCCAATGCCCGGGAAGGCTATAAGCTGCTGCTCGGCATCGGCGCCAAAAAGAACTGCCAGACCTGCCATACGGCCGCGCGCCCGCTGAATTCCCGCTTCGTCGAGCCCGACGCCGGCATGGACCTCCAGGACAAGGAAGCCAGGACCAAGACCAAGGCGGCCGCCGTCGCCAAGCTCAAAAAGGAGCATCCCGAGTATTTCAGCGATGGCAGCATCTGGCAGATTGAACCGGAGATTTGGAGCCGCTACGTCAAGCGGATGATGTCCAAGCCCGGCTGCGGCATCAGCAACGACGACGGCAGGAAAATCTGGGAGTTCCTGGTTTACGACGGCTGGCACCGCAAGATCGGCGCCGGCGCGGCGAAGTGGAAGGCCCACCGCCAGGAGCTGATCAACGAGCTCAAGACCAAGAAGCCGGCTCGCTACGAGGAGCTGGCCAAGGATAAGGACCTTTAATCAGGATGCTCGAGCTGTCATGCGCGATCGTGGAGCCGCCGGCGAGAGCCGGCGGCTCTCTTTTTTTGAGCGACTGGTTTTGAGACCAATTCCGGCGGCCTGGCGCCGTTCGAAACTGGTCGCGCTACCAGTTTTGGCCCTCGCCGTTCTCATCGCCGCGCCCGGCCCGACGCGCGCGGCGGGCCGGCGCGACGTCCTCCCGGCCTTCGCGGCTTGCGTGAACGCCATCCCTTCTCCGGTCTCCCCGGAGCGTCCCGTCGCGCGCAGTTGCCGGCTCCCCGACGGCAAAGACAAGAGCCTCGAGCTCGTCGCGGAAGACAGCGAGGACTTCGTCATGCTGGACATCAAGATGACGAGCTGCCCGGTCAACGCCAGGCTCCGCCTCGATCAACCAAAAGAGTTGCCGTACGTCCATCTCCTGGCCCTGCCGCGCAAGCCGGTCTCGGGCGTGGAAGACGGGCGGCGGCTGCAGTCTCCGCATCTTTGGGAATTCGCCTGGAAGACGGCCACGGACTACCTGCCGGAGGACGATCTCGTATTGGCCGTCAATCCGCGTAGCCATCGCACGCAGGACCAGCTCCATGTCCACGCCACGCGCTTTGCCGATGGAGGGCGCGAGGCCTTCATGGCCGCCAAGCCGCTGCTCGTAAAGGGGCTGGACGAGGTCTGGGCCGCCGCCGAGACGCTGGCGGCCAAGGAGGGCGCGGCGAGAGGGTTGGGGCCCGGCCCGGACGGAACCTTCCTAGGCACCGGTCGTTTCGGCGTGGCCGCGGCGCGCTCGTCGGCGGGAGCGGGCTTCGGCGTCCTCGTCGCTCTGGACGAGAGCCCGGAAGGCCGCTTTTCCCGTCGCTGCGGGCGTTAACCCCGGTCCCTTGACAGGCCGGCGACTCGGTCCCATACTGCTGCCGTGGCCGGATTCCTTGCCGTCTTGATGCTCGCCGCCGTCTCCGCTCGCGCTGGCGGCCCCGGCTTCGCCCATTTCCAAAAGGACGGCTCGCGCCAGCCCTGCGCGGCCGCGCCGGAGCAGGCCAATCGTGACGAGCTGCAGCGCGTGGCGGTCTGCGTGGCGCACGCCCCGGCCGATCCCGTCCCGTCGCCGGAGCACATGCGCATCCAGAACTGCACGCTGCCGGGCCCCA
>CAZZGQ010000535.1:0-2018 GCA_964653765.1 uncultured Elusimicrobia bacterium
AGGCCGCCGATGCCGAACATCGGCAGGAAGGCCAGCGCCCAGAGCATCGGCACGTTGAAGCGGATCGAGCCGCCCTTGAGCGAGAAGACCATGCAGGTCAGGATCGCCACGGACGGGACCGAGATGATCATCGTCGTCACGAGGAAGAAGTTCGACAGCGTGGCGCTCATGCCCGAGACGAACATGTGGTGGGCCCAGACCACGAAGGACATCGCGCCCAGGAACACCATCGAGGCCACGATCGTCTTGTAGCCGTGCGGAGGCTTGCGCGTGTTGTTGGCGAGGATCTCCGTGACGATGCCCATGGCCGGCAGCAGCAGCACGTAGACCTCGGGGTGGGCGAGGAACCAGAACAAGTGCTGCCAGAGAAGCGGCTGGCCGCCGCCCGAGGCCTTGTGCATCATGCCCAGGATGACGAGGCCCTGCGGGAGGTAGAAGCTCGTGTGGAAGACGCGGTCCATGAACTGCATGACGGCCGCCGCTTCCAAGGGAGGAAAGGCCAACAGCAGGAGCACCGCCGTCACCAGCTGCGACCACACGAAGACCGGCATGCGGCCCAGGCTCATGCCGGGGGCGCGCATGTTGAGGGTCGTGACGATGAAGTTGATCGAGCCCATCAGCGAACTCGTGATCAGCAGCACCATGCCGATGATCCAAACCGTCTGGCCGGGGTTGATGATGGAGAGAGGCGGATAGGACGTCCAGCCGGACTGGGCCGCGCCGCCGGGCATGACGAAGGAGGCCAGCATCAGCAGGCCGCCGGGCAGGTACGTCCAATAGGACGCCATGTTCATGCGCGGGAAGGCCATGTCGGGCGCGCCGATCTGCAGCGGCAGGACGTAGTTGCCGAAGGCGCCGACGCCGAGGGGCACCACGCCCAGGAAGACCATGATCGTGCCGTGCATCGCGCCGAGGGAGTTGTAGAACTCTCCGGAGATCACGCCGTTGGGCGCCAGGTCCGCCGGGAACAGGTGCCCCAGGATCGGCAGCGGCGTGCCCGGAAACGCCAGGCTCCAGCGCATCACCATCATGAAGCAGAAGCCGATCAGCAGGAAGATCAGCGAGGTGATGAGGTACTGCAGGCCGATGACCTTGTGGTCGAGCGAGAAGACGTACTTCTGCCAGAACGTCAGCTCGTGGTGCGAGGAGGAGTGGGAGTCGTGGGCGGCGGCGGCGTGGTTGTTCTTCTTCACCATGATTCAGAGGGTTTCGTGGAGGCGGCGGCGACGGCGACCGGCGCGACGGACTTGAGCCACTTGGCGTAGTCCTCGGGCGACTGCACGACGACGGTGGCGCGCATGAGGCTGTGGGCGAAGCCGCACAGCTGCGCGCAGGAGAGCTCGTAGGTCCCTTCGCGGTCGGGCTGGACCCAGACCGGGATCGTCATGCCGGGGACGGCGTCCTGCTTGACGCGGAACTCTGGCACCCAGAAGCTGTGGATGACGTCCTTCGACGTCAGGCGGATCAGCGTGGGCTTGCCCGTGGGCATGTGGATCTCGTTGGCCAGGACGATGTCGTCGGCGGCGTTCGGGTCGTCGTGGTCGAGGCCGAGGGGGTTGCTGAAGTGGATTTTCTCGGGGGCGCGCTTGCCGAACTTGCCGTCGGCGCCCGGGTAGTGGACGTTCCAGGCGAACTGCTCGGCGACGATGTCGATGCGGTTGGCCTCGGCCTCGGTGGGGAAATGCGTCTTGACCTTGCTCCACACGGGGATCGCGTAGAAGAAGATCAGGCCGATCTCGAAGAGCATGACCAGGATGTCCGGGATCAGGCTGGTCGAGATGACGCCGTGATGCTCGGGCTCGCGCTCGGCGGGGATGCCGTCGCGCTTCTTGTAGCGGACCAAGAGGTAGGTGAAGAAGATCGCCCAGAGGATGAAGATCGTGAGCATCGCCCAGTGAATCAGGCGGATGCCGAAATCGATGTCTCGAGCGTAAGTCGACGCGGCGACCGGAAGTCCCCAGCCGTAAATGTTGGCGTTGGTCATGAGAGCGCGGCTATTCAATCAAATGCGCTCGGAA
>CAZZGQ010000536.1:0-2003 GCA_964653765.1 uncultured Elusimicrobia bacterium
CTGCCCCCGGCTGGACTCGAACCAGCGACCAATCCGTTATGAGCGGACTGCTCTAACCGACTGAGCTACGGGGGCGTCCGTTCATTCTAGCCGTTCCTCGTGATGGACCGCCATACTCGCGGGAGCGTCGAACTCGAGCTCCAGGTTGGGGCCCACCATCGGCCGGATGCCGATGACGCTGAAGAACAGCTCCTCGGCCCAGCAGCGGCGGACGTCGGCGCGCACCTCGCGGAAGTGGTAGGCGAGCAGGAAGTCCGCGCAGAAACGCAGGGCGGCCGAGAGCAGGAACAGCGTGTGGATGCTGTAGCCCCAGGTGGGCGGCAGGACGTCGGCCAGGCTGCCGCCCAGGGCCGCGCCGCCGAAGAGGGAGATGCCGTTGATCAGATTGAAGTAGCCCAGGGCGCGCACGCGCTTGGGAGCGGGCACGGCCTCGTAGATGAAGTTGGTGGCGCAGAGGTTGAAGCCGGCCCAGACGAAGCCGTCCATGGCCTCGATGAGGGCCAGGCCCCAGGGCGCCTCCGTCATGCAGAGCAGCACCGGGATCAGCGGCAGCAGCACGCTGTTGAGGCGCAGCACGCGCGCGTTGCCGACGTGGTCGGAATGGCGGCCCCAGACGGGAAACGAGAGGAAGCTCGCCACGGCGGCGGAGAGCTGCACCGTGGTGTAGGCGAGATAGGAGAAGCGCAGGTCGCGCATCATGTGCACGGTCAGGTAGGCGGCCGTCATCTGCGCGGCGAAGGTCACGGCCGCCACGTAGCACATGAAGCGGAAGAAGTTGCTCTCGCGCGCCCGCCGCCAGGCCGCGCTCCAGTCGAACTCCTCCGCGGGAGCGTGAGGATGCTCGGGCAGATCGACCATCTTACGCATGTAGGCCAGCGAGACGAAGCGGAAGAGGCAGGCGGCGAGGAACAGCCCGAAGTACGGCCAAGCACCGGCGTGTTTGGCGCCCAGGGCGTAGAGCATGCCGCCGCAGATCGCCGCGGTGACCATGCCCGAGATGCCCGCCGCTTGCGAACGACGCCCGAAGTAGTTGCCGTGGCCGTCTTGGAGGTAGTCGCTCATGAGGCTTCCCCAGGGCGGGCCCATCAGCGCCGCGACGACGCGAAAGCCCGAGACGCAGGCCAGCAGCGCGTCGATGCGCGTGGTCGTCCCGCGGACGAACGGCAGGGCGCAGAGCGGCGCCAAGGACAGCGCCTGCAGTCCTGCCGTCCAGATGAGGAGCTTGCGGCGGTTGCCGAAAGCGCGCAGCACGTCCACGACGAAGAACTGCGAGAAAGCGCAGAGCAGGCTCGGCAGCGCCGTCAGCAGGCCGATCTCCCTCGAGGACGCGCCCAGAAACAGCGCGAACGGCACCATGAAGTAGTCGAGGATCGTGATCGGCACCTGGCCGACGATGCCTTCATGCCGGCTCGCCTCGAGGCTCTCCTGGATCTCTCGAGCGGTCGCCATGACTTCATGATAATGCGGAAGACCGGTACGGCTCCGTCACGATCGCATGAACGGCGTCTGCCTATAATGAAGTCATGGCGGATCTGGTCGACCGCGTCGACAACGCCCTCAACGAGGCGCGCACGATGGTCCTCGTGGCGCAGGTGCTCTTCGCCTACTTCTTCGAGAGCACCTTCGAGCGCAAGTTCGGCGAGCTGCCCCAGCTCGCGCGGCTCATGACGCTGACCGGCATCACGCTGCTGCTGGTTTCCCTGGCTTTCCTTCTGGCGCCGGCGCCGTTCCACTACATCGTCGAGGACACCGACGACAGCGAGGGCTTCCACAAGACCGCCTCCGCCTTCGTCATGGTCGTGCTGCCGATCTACGCCGCCGCGCTGGCGCTGCAGTTCGCCGTCTTCCTGTGGTCGGCCGTCGGCTCACTCGCCGCCGGGCTGATCTCGGGAGCGCTCTTCGCCTTGGCCCTGTGGTACTGGGTCGGGATGGAGCTCCTGGCTCGGAGGCATCGTGGCCGAGCTTAGCGACAAGATCCGCCACGTCCTCACCGAGACGCGCGT
>CAZZGQ010000537.1:0-2000 GCA_964653765.1 uncultured Elusimicrobia bacterium
CTTTCCCTCTATCTCTTCCTGCCCGTGCGCTCCGGCACGGCGCCGTGGCTGGACTGGAACCACCCCGCGGCGCCGGCCAACTTCCTGGAGTCGCTGCTGCGCTCGCGCTACGGCGGCACGCTGGACCTGCTCAGCGCGAACTACGCCACCGGAGAGCTCTTCGGCGCGAACATGAAGCTCTACGCCCGCCATCTGTGGGGCGCTTTCGGGCTGCCCGGGCTCTTGCTGGCGGCCTGGGGCTCGACGGCGGCGGCGCGCGGCGACGGCCGGCGGTGGCTAGGGCAGCTCGCCTGCTATTGGTGGGCGGGCCCCGTCTTCCTCTTCATCGCCAACCTTCCCCCCAATCCGCACGCGGCCGCCATCGTCGAGCCGCACTACCTGCTTTCGGACGTCGTGCTCGTCTTCTGGGCCGCCGAGGGCGTGGGCGAGGCGGCGCGGGCGGGGCGCTGGGCCGCGCCCGCGGCGGCGGCGATCCTGGTGGCGCTGCCCTTGGCTCTGGGGCGCGTCCACCAGTACGACCGGCGGCGGCACCTCTTCTCCTACGACTTCGCGCGCGGCGTGCTGGCCAGCGCCGAGCCCGGCTCCGTCGTCGTCGCCAAGAAGGACGTGCCGCTCTACGCCCTGTGGTCGTATCAGACCTTGCAGGGCTGGAGGCCGGACGTGAGGGTGGTGGCGCAGGGCTTGGCCGGCTCCTCCTGGTACCAAGGGCAATGGCGGCGGCGGGACCCCTCCCTCTCGCTGCGGCCCCTCGGGGACGCGGCCGCCTGGAAGGCGTTCGCCGCCGTCAACGGCACCGTCTACGCCACGCCGGACGCGGACCTGCCCAGTGAGACGCTGGCCGCGGCCAAGGCGCACGGCCTGCTCTACCGCGTCGACGGCGCCGGCGGCCTCGAGCCTTCGTGGTGGGAGCTGGACGCGCGTCGGGGCGATTACCGTTACGAGGCCCAGCCGGATTTCTTCACCTCGGACCTGATCGACGAGCGGGCTCAGGCGCTCTCGCGCCTGGGCGCCGCCCTCGCCGCAGCCCCCGCGACGGCGGGGGCTGCTGAAAATCCGCTGCGCCGGGCGTGGTCGATGCACTGGCAATTCCCAGAGCCCGCTCTCTACCTGGGCTACGTCGCCTACGTCGACAAGCGCCTGGAGGAGGCTCGTCGCGACTATTCCCTGGCGGCGGGCATCCTCGACGGCCTGCTGGGCCTGGCCGCGGACTACCGCTCTCTGCCCGGCGTATTCGAGGGTCTGCGGGCCTCGTGCGCCGAGGCGTACACGCAGCTCGGCGTCGTCTACGACAAGCTGGGGCGGCGCGACGAGGCCGAGCGCGCCTACCTCTCCTCTCTCGCGCGCAGGCCCACCGCCCAGGCGCACTACGACCTGGCCGTGCTCTACTGGGGGCGCGATCCAGGCCGGGCGCGCGCGGAATTGGAAGAGACGCTGCGGCTGGATCCGACCCGCCAGGACGCGGCGGCTTACTTGCGCCGGCTCAGTACTGGCCGGTGAGCTCGACGGTCACGGAGCGCTCCACCGTCGTCTCGCGGCCGTCCTTGGCGGAGCGGGCGCGCAGCAGGTGGTCGCCTTCGTCATAGCCTTCCCAGTCGAACCACCAGTGGCCGACGGCGAAGCGGCAGGGCCGCCAATCGCCGCCGTCGATGGACACCTCGACCATGGGAGCGCCTTCGGGAGCGGAGAAGCGCAACGTGTACTGGCGGGAGATGACGAGCTCCCCCTTCTGCGGATAGTCGAGCGTCAGCCGCTTCTCTGCGGCGGCCGGCTGCACGTCCAGATCGGTGGGCTTGGCCGCGGCGGGAGCGCGGACGGCGCGCTTGCGCGTCACGGGCTTCTTGAGCTCTCCGCCGGGAGCGGCGGGCATCTCGGGGGTCTTCTTCAAAGGAGTCTTTCTCGGCATGACTCTAGTGTAGGAAATTTACGTCGAGCCGCGTGTGACAGCTAAGTTAACAACGGAGTTAGTAAACAATGGTGTCAGGCTCGATTGTTTACTAACT
>CAZZGQ010000538.1:0-1985 GCA_964653765.1 uncultured Elusimicrobia bacterium
GCCGGTCGGCCTTGAGCGTCGCTTTCAGGACGAGAGACTGCGTGAACGGATTCTCGGCCGCGCCGACCGAGAGAGCCGGCGCGACCGCGGCGGCGACGATGAGAAGGATTTCCCAGGCGCTCCGCATGGCGTCAAGTATAAGCGCGACGCCCAGCGCCAAAACGTAAAAATTAAATGGCGGGCAAGTTGGTAAACAAAGGTGTCAGGCTCGATTGTTTACTAACTTCTCGAAGTTAGTAAACAATCGAGCCTGACACCATTGTTTACTAATTAAGGCTGCCCGCGCGTTAACTTATAGAGCCGCAAGGTGTGTTCGTAGGGCTCACGGTCGGGTTCGGCGGCGGGATCGTAGCGCAGGCCGCCCTGCTCGACGAGCCAGCTCTTCCACTTGTCGGAGATGGAGACGATGCGCAGCGGCACGTCCAGCGGCTCGCCGAGCCGCTCCACCTTCCAGCCGGCCCCCACGTCCTTCAGGTAGGCGTGGAAGTCCTTCTCCGCCATCGAGCTGATGTTGATGACGACGGCGGCGCGGGGATTGGCCGGGTTGAGCAGGGAGGCGGCGTGGCCGACGATCTCGCGGATGAGGCCGGTGCCGCGGTAGGGATCCTTCTCGTCGCCCGGCTCCCCCGGCCAGACCGGGATGTAAGGCGGGTTGACGACGATGAGATCGTAGCCGCCGGGCAGGGTCTTGACGCCCTTGCCCAGGAACGAGCGCAGCCTGACGCCCGGGCGGAGGTAGGCGCCCACGGCGCGGCGCGCCGCCCGCAGCGCGTAGAGAGAGATGTCGGTCACGGTGAGCTCGGAAAGCGCCGGAAGACGGCTCGCCAAGGTGGCGGCGGTCTGCCCTCCGCCGACGCCGATCTCGGCGGCCTTCCTGATGGAGCGATCGTCCAGGACGCCGGCCTTCTCCAGCCGGTCGATCAGGAAAACCGTGTCGATGTTCGTCGTCCACACGTGGCGGTCCTGGTCGTTGTCCCAGGAGACGGTGACGCCGCGGTAGGTCGTGTACCTTTTGTGCCGGCCCCAAGCGTCCTTGATCGCCTCGCGCACGCTCTCCGCCATCGCGGCGATGGTACGCAGAGGCGACAGCAGCCCGCCGCTCGGGAACTCGGCCAGGCGCTCGAGGCGCCGCGGCAGCGCCCGCTCCGGGCCGCCATCGACGCGGCGCGCTCCGGCGTCGTCGGCGACGCGCGAGTAGGTCAGCGTGCGCAGGTCGTCGCTGACGCCGATGTGCAGCGTCAGGCCGTCCGGACGCGCCGCCGGCAGCACGAGCGGCAGCTCTCGCGCGGGCCGGCCCTCGACGCGGAGGTCCTTCTCGGCCGCCGCCCGCTGCGCCGCAGGCGAGAGCGCCAGCGCCTCCTCCAGCGCCGCCCGATCGCGGAGCGCGGCGCCGTCGAACGAGATCAGCTCATGATCGGGGAAGTGCGCGGCGAGCCCGGGCAAGGCGGAGGCCGCGTCCGGCAAGCGGGCTTCGGCGCCGACGACATTCTCCTCCGGGATCAGGCCGCCCAGACCGGCCGCCTCGAGACGCTCGAGAGACGCCGCGCGCGCGGCGCCGGGATCGATCGCCACCACCGGCACGCCGGCCGCGCTCAGCGCCTCGAGGCTCTCCCGCATCGCCGCCTCGGGCGCCGCGGCGGAGAGGTCGAGCACGGCGACCAGTGGCTTGGCGGGCTCAAGCCGCTGCGGACCGGCGGCCCCGGCGGAGGCGGCGACGAGCAGGGCGGAGAGGAGCAGCGCCGAGCGAACCATGGGAGGATAGGATAGCGCGCCCACCGACGAGGAAGGAGGGTCCGACGGCCCCGACCTATGTGGCAAAGGGCCCAGCGGTGAAACTAGTTAACAACGGTGCCTGACACCCTTGTTAACTAGTTAGGCTTCTTCTTGTTCGGACAGCGGGCGGTGGCGTCCCGCCGCGGAGAAGCCGAGGCGGACGAGCCAGCTCACGGGTCCCAGCAGGACGAACGTCAGGAAGAGCAGGAAGA
>CAZZGQ010000539.1:0-1977 GCA_964653765.1 uncultured Elusimicrobia bacterium
GCAGGCGCTTGGTGACCTCCTGGAGCAGCCAGCGGTTGCCGTCGGGGTCCTGGAACGTCGCGTACGTGAAATAGCTGCGGCGCTCCGGGTCGGGACCGGCGGTCCGTCCCTCCTTCGAGCGATGGAAGAGCTCGCTCACCGCGACGCCGCGGCTGGCCACGTCGGCGCGCGCCTTCCAGATGTCCGAGACGACCAGATAGAGGCCTTGGGCCGAGCCCGGCTCCGCCGACGTCAGCCCCGTGCCGAAGTGGATGGAGTAATGGGAGCCGGGAGGCGTGACCTGGACCACCCGGAAGTCGTCGCCGGAGGCGATGTCGGCGTCGAGGCGCCAGCCGAGACCCGTGTAGAACTTCTTCGCCCGCTCGACGTCCGAGACGGGCAGCGCGACCACTTCCAGCTTCATGTCCATGGCCGGCGTTGTAGCAGGTTCGCCCCCGGGCGCGGGTGTCCGCCGCTGAGCCGCCGCGTAAAAGAATGCTGACGCCGCTCTAGGGATTCTTGAGGGACGCCAGGTCGATCGAGAAGCGGTACTTCACGTCCGACCTCGCCAGGCGCTCGTACGCCTCGTTCACCTTCTGGATCGGGATGACCTCGACGTCGGCGGCGATGCCGTGCTCGCCGCAGAAGTCGAGCATCTCCTGGGTCTCGGCAAGGCCGCCGATCAGCGAGCCCGCCAGGCTGCGCCGGCCCATGATCAGGTTGAACGCGCTCACGGGATGCGGCTGCGGGGGCGCGCCGACCAAGGTCATCGTGCCGTCGCGGCGCAGCAGGTTGAGATAGGCGTTGACGTCGTGCTGGGCCGCGATCGTGTCCAGGATGAAGTCGAAGCTGCCCGCGCGCTCGGCCATCGCGTCGGCGTCCCGCGAGACGACCGACTCGTCGGCGCCGAGCCGCTTGGCGTCCTCTCCCTTGCCGGGCGAGCGCGTGAAGACGACGACGTGCGCGCCGAGCGCGTGGGCGATCTTGACGGCGACGTGGCCGAGGCCGCCCAGGCCGACTACCCCCACCTTCTTCCCCTTGCCGGCGCCCCAGTGACGCAGCGGCGAGTACGTCGTGATCCCGGCGCACAGCAGCGGCGCCGCGCGCGCGGGGTCGAGGCCCTTGGGCACGCGCAGGACGAAGTGCTCGTCGACCACCAGGCTGTCCGAGTAGCCGCCGTACGTCACCCCGCCCAGGACCTTGTCCGGCGAGTTGTAGGTCAGCGTGCCGTTAGGACAGAAGTTCTCGAAGCCGGCCTTGCACTCCTCGCAGGTCCGGTCCGAGCCCACGAGGCAGCCCACCGCGGCCAGATCGCCAGGCTTGAGCTTCTTGACTTCGCGGCCCACCTTCGTGACGCGGCCGACGATCTCGTGCCCGGGCACGACCGGGTAGGCCGTGGGCAGGAAGGCGCCCCACTCGTTCTTGACCTGGTGGACGTCCGAGTGGCAGATGCCGCAGAAGAGCACCTCGAGCTGAACGTCGCGCTCCCCCGGCTCCCGCCGCCGGATCGTCGTCGCCTTCAGGGGCGACTTGGCCGACGCAGCGGCGTACGCCTTTGCCGTGTAGGTCCGCGGCGCCGTGGCCGCCGCGCCGCCGGACGGCGCTTTCTCTTGATGCATGGATCTCCTCCCGAGGGGTTCGATCCCATCGTAGCCCCGTCGTGGAAGGAAATCCTCAAGGCTCACGATCAGAACGAGTAATTGATGTCCATGAAGGTCGCCGCGCCTTCCTGGCCCGCGCCCACGTCGATCGACACGACGACCTGGGGCCTCGCCACCGCTCGAACGGCGAAGCCGAAGGAGGGCCGGACGTAGCGAGCCTGCATGGCCGAGGGCCGGGCGAAGACGGTGCCGGCCTCGACGAACGGCCCTAGCTCCAGCTCGCCGGACTCGTCCTCGACGTGGAGCTGGTAAACCAAGAAACGCTCCTCCAGCGAGGCCGAGAGCAGGCCGCGGTCGGTGAAGCGCCCGTCGCCGTAGGAGCGCAGGCTGAACTTGC
>CAZZGQ010000540.1:0-1976 GCA_964653765.1 uncultured Elusimicrobia bacterium
TCCCAAGCGGCCTGCTGGACCTCGCCCATGACCTTCTCGGCGAAGGCCAGCGCCTGCGGGGAATCATAAGGAAGGCCCAGCTTCACGAGCGCCTCGGCGTAGCCCATCACGCCCAGCCCGATGCGGCGGTTGCCTTTGGCCAGGGCCTCGATCTCGGGGAGGGGATAGTTGTTCACTTCGATCACATCGTCCAAGAACCGCGTCGCGTCGGTTACGACGCGACGCAATTTTTCAGTATCGAGCTTCGCGGTTCCTATTTCCCCTTCGACGAGGAGCGAAAGATTGATCGACCCCAAGTTGCAGGGTTCCCACGGCAACAAGGGTTGCTCCCCGCACGGGTTCGTGGCTTCTATCGTCCCCAATGCCGGCGTGGGATTCGATCCGGAACCATTGATCCGGTCCAGCACGACGAGACCGGGATCGCCCGTCTTCCAAGCCTGCTCGGCGATGAGGTCGAAGATTTCCTTGGCGCGGACTCGGCCGGCGGCCTCTCCGGTGCGCGGATTGACCAGGTCGTACTCGGCGTCGGCGGCGACGGCGTCCATGAACGCCCGGTCGATCGCCACGGACAGGTTGAAGTTCTCCATGGCGCCGGGCTGCGACTTCAGCGCGATGAACTCGCGGATCTCGGGATGCGTGTAGTGCAAGATGCCCATGTTCGCGCCCCGCCGCGTCCCGCCTTGCTTGATGACGGCCGTCATCGTGTCGAAGAGCTGCATGAAGGAGAGCGCCCCGGAAGCCACGCCGCGCGTCTTCTTCACGATGTCGCCGCTGGGCCGCAACCGGGAAAAGGCGAAACCGGTGCCGCCGCCCGACTTCTGGATCACGGCCTGGGCGGTGATGGCCGAGTTGATCCCTTCCATGGAATCGGGGACGGGGAGCACGTAGCAGGCAGAGAGCTGTTGAAGCTCGCGGCCGGCGTTCATAAGGGTTGGGGAGTTGGGCAAAAACGCCCAACTCCCCAAGATATGAAGGAAGCGGCGCCAGTGCTCTTCATGGAGGCGCCGCGCTTCCTCAGAAGCCGTAACCGCCTTTTCGAGATTGCCGATGAGCCGTTGGAAATTGTCGTCCCTCGCCGACGCCTCGCGCAATCCGTCATGGAAGAGGAACGATTTGGTTGCGGGCAGCCCGCTGGGACCCGGCGTCTCCGCGCTTCGCACGGAGATTCCTTCAAAAACGCCCCACTCTTTCGCCTTCGGATGAAGGAGGATCTCGGCCAACGCGATGTTCTTCGCGACTCCTTCCAGCCAGCTCTCCACGCTGGGGGAGTCGCGAAGATACTTGTCCTCGATGACCTTCCTCTGATTTTCCGTCAGTGCGGGCTCGGCCACGCGGCCTCCTGGGAGGGACGAACCCAGTGTAACAGCGGCCTCCAGCCCTGTCAATCAGAGACGCGGTCACAAAAAGGTGTCCCTCGCTTCGCCGGCGCGTTACCAAGCCTTTTCGGAAGGGGGTGTAGAATTCTTGCACGCAGTAGGTCTTTTGACCCCTAGCAGCCGAGGCGGCAGATGAGCGATAATGACGACGTGAACATCGACGAGATGAGCTACGAGGAGCTCTTCGAGCTCCACGAGCGCGTGGTGGCGCGGTTGCGGTATCTGGGCGACATGCGCGTGCGCGCCTCGCTCGACCGTTATCAAGCGGGAGACCGCATCCGCTTCGACGACGGCCGCGGCCGCACGATCGCGGGCCGCGTCGTCCGCGTGAACCGCAAGACGCTGACGGTTGAGACGCCCAAGGGCCGCTGGAGCGGAGTGCCGCCGTTCGCGGTGACGCAGCACATCGCCGAGGACAAGCCTTGCAAGCCGCTCGATTCCATCCTCAGGGGCCGCCGCTAGCTCGTCGGAGAAGATAGACAAGCCCCGGCGGCGTTTGCTATTATTTCCAGGTTATGTACGCTATCATCGAGACGGGCGGCAGACAGTTTTGGGTGACGCAGGGTGAGACCATCCGCGTCGAGAAGCTCAAGGCTGAGC
>CAZZGQ010000541.1:0-1971 GCA_964653765.1 uncultured Elusimicrobia bacterium
AGGTGACCCTGGCCGCCCGGCGAGACGGCTCCGGAGTGCGCGTGAGCGTGAGCGACACCGGCATCGGGATCCCTCCCGACAAGAGGGCGGCGCTCTTCTCGAAGTTCGCGCAGATCCACGAGAGCAAACAGCTTCCTCGCTCGGCTCCCAGCACGGGCCTGGGCCTTGCGATCTGCAAGGAGCTCGTCGAGGCCCACGGCGGCCGCATCGCCGTGGAAAGCGAGCCGGGCCGCTCCACGACGTTCTTCTTCACGCTCCCGGCCTGATCCAGCGGCTCTCAACGCGGGCGCTGCTCCTACAAAAACAGTCTATTTTTCCACATCTTTTTTCTTGAATATCTCTTGACGGGCCTGCGCCGCGCCATTCCTTCCATACTGCGCGCATGCAGATCAGACCCGGCGCTCGTGCGGCGGCTCTCTTCGTCCTCGCCTGCGCGGCCGCGACCCTCCCGGCCGCGGCCCAGTCGCGCGGCGTCGTCGAGCTGCCCAAGCTGGATGAGACCGCTCAAGGGCTGGCGCTCGGCGACAGCGCGGCGGCGCTGACCGGGCTCAACGCCCTCGGCGCCAATCCCGGAGCGCTCTACAGCCAGCGCGCCGAGCTCCTGTCGCAGTACCGCCAACTGCCGCTGCGGACGTCGCTGACGAAGCTTGCCGCCGGCTATCCGCTGCGGGCCGTGGACAGCTCGCTGGCCGTCAGCTATCTCAACCTTCGCTCGGCGGCCTTCGACGGCCGCGACGAGCAGGGCGCGCAGACCGGCCAATTCTCGACGCAGGATCAGCTGATCGGGCTGCATGCGAGCCGCCGGCTGTCCGAGGACCTGCCCGTGAGCGCCGGGGTCAGCGTCAAGTTCCTGCGCATGAGTATCGCGGACGCCTCGGCGGACGCGGTGGCTTTCGACGCGGGCGCGCGCTACGCCTTCTCGGCCCTTCCCCTCACCCTTGGCGCCGCCGCGCTCAACCTCGGGCGCGGACCGCGCTTCGCCGACCAGGCCTCGCCGCTGCCGCTGACGTACGCGCTCTCGGCCTCTTATAGGCTGCCCGGCGGCCTCGAGATCGCGGCGAATTTCGCCGAGCGAGCGGCCGAGCGGCGGCAGGACTTCAACATAGGCATGCAGTACGCGATCGGCAGCGTGCTCGCTCTGCGCGGCCGCTACGGGATGGCCCAGGCCGGGACGCAAGGCGCCGGCTCGAGCTTCGCCGCCGGCATCGGCTTCAAGCTCTTCGGCGCCCATGCCCTGGACTACGCCTTCCAGCCTTTCGATTCCTCGCTGCAGCAGAGCGCCGGCGCCGGAACGCACATGGTTACGCTGACCATGCGATTCGGCGCCTCCCAGGAAATGCCGGCGCGCCGCACCCGCGGAAGCGACTGGTCGATCGGCGCCGAGCCCTCCACCGAACAGCAGGCCGCCGTCGCTCTCGGCGAAGGCCGTTTCGCCGTGGCCGTCTCACGGCTGCGCCAAGCCGGGGACGCCGAGCCGCGCCGGCGCGACCTGCGCGAGCGTCTGACCCGCGCGCGCCGCTTCTCCGACGCGATCCCCGAGGCGCTCGGCGAGGAATCCGCGAGCGCCCTCGTGCGCCGAGCCGCGCGCGCGTACGTCGCGGACGCCGACGCCTCCGCGGCCGTCCAGTCCCTCCGCCAGGCCTTCAACGAGCAGCCGGGCGACGAGCGTCTGCTCCCGCTGCTCAACGCGCTGGAGACGGAGGCGGGCGTCGAGCTCACGCAGCGAGGCTTCGACGGCTCGCGCACTTCCCTGCTCGATATGAAGATCGCGGCCGCCCGCCGGGCGTTGCTCGACTCTCATCCCGACGTCGCGATGAAGCGAGCGCGCGAGGCTCTCAGCCTCGAGCACGACAACCTGACCGCCCTGCAGCTTCTGGGCAGCGCCTACTACGTCGCCGGCGACCGCGCGTCCGCTCTCAAGGTCTGGCGGCGCGTGCGAGAGATCGAGCCGGGCAACGAGGCCGTGGCGCG
>CAZZGQ010000542.1:0-1966 GCA_964653765.1 uncultured Elusimicrobia bacterium
CGTATCAAGCGGAGGAGATCCTCCACGACGCGCGGCGCCACGTCATCGGCCTCAACCTCGGCCGCTGGGACTACATGGCGAGCCTGCTTCACTTCAAGCTGGCCGACGCCTCCTGGATCCTTCCCGATCGCAACACGATCCCGCACGACATCCCTTTCTTCCAGAACATCCGCCGGCGCATCGTCGACGTCTGCCATCGGCGCGGCGCGCTGGCGATCGGCGGGATGACAGCGCTTTTTCCTGATAGGGTCGACGCGGAGATCAACGCGCGCGCGATGGAGCGTCTGGCGGCCGACAAGAAGAATGAGGCCACCGTCGGCTTCGACGGCGCCTGGACCGGCCATCCGGACCAGAACAAGGTGGCGCTGGCCCAGTTCCCCGCGCCCAACCAGCTCTCGGTGACGCACGCCGATTCACGGACTCCCGACCTCGTCCCCAACCCGTCGGGCGCCGGCGTCGTCACCGTCGCGGGGACCCGCGATGCCATCCGTACGATGATCGAGTACCGCTACGGCGTCCTGACCGGCCTCGGAGCCCGCATGATCAAGGGCTACGACCGCAGCGGGCGCTTGATCGGCAATTTCATGGAAGACCTGGCCACCGATCGCATCTACCGCCTCATGGTGGCCCAGCGCGTCCGCCACAACGTCGAGACGTCCGAAGGCCTTCGCATCACCCAGGCGCACGTCGAGCAGTGGTTCAACGAAGAGCTCGAGAAGATCTTGCGGGAGCACAAGCAGGACCCGAAGTACGCCGCCACGGCGGCGATCTATACGCGCGCAAGCGCCTGGAGCCTACAAATGATCAAGGAACTCGCCAAGCCGCAGCTTCCAGAGGGCGTCAAGAAGTGGACCTACCCCGCCGCAGAATTCGCGAAGATGTACGCGCCGCTCGACAAGATCGCCCCGTGCGTGAAGCTGCGCACGCTCCTGCAAGACAAGTTCGCCCTCCGCAAGTCCGATCCCGCCAAGAGCTTCCTGCACACCGCCGGCGCCTATGACGCGATGACAGCCTCTCTCCTTACAGAGCTGGGCTACGAGGCGATCTACGCCAGCGGCTGGCAGCTCGCCGTGGCGCACAACATGTACCCCGACATCGGCATCTACCCTTCGCACCAGATGGTGCAGCTCGCTCATGAGCTGATCCGCGGCATCGAGGGCGCGCGCGATCGCCACTTCTACGACAACAACGGCGAGGTGCTCAACACGCCTCCGATCTTCGCCGACATCGAGGCCGGCTTCGGCGGGCCGACGCAGACCTTCACGCTGACGCGCGAGCTCATCCGCGCCGGCGTCGCCGGCGTCCACCTGGAGGACCAGGACCCGGCCGAGCGCACCTGCGGCCACATCGTCGCCCACCACGGCGTCAAGCGCGACAAGGTCCTCGTGCCCACCAACAAGTGGATGGAGAAGCTCACGGCCGTGAAGGCCGCGGCGCAGGCCACGGAGACGCCCCTGGTCATCATCGCGCGGACCGACGCCGTCGACGGCGCCGTCGCCGGCGGCCGCGGCCCCGGCGTGCAGCACGCCGTCGATCGCGCGCTCGAGGCCGCCAGCCTGGGCGTCGACGTCATCTGGGCCGAGTTCAACGACACCGAGCTGGACGGACCGCGGGCCTTCGCCGAGGGCGTGCACAAGTACTTCCCGGAGCAGATGCTGGGCTTCAACCTCTCCCCGTCGCTGCACTGGGGCAAGGCCAAGCAGAACGGCACGCTGATCTCCAACGAGGCGCTCGGCAAGCTCGGCTACGTGCTGCAGTTCTCCACGCTGCTCGCCTTCCGCACCGTGGGCATGGCGCTCGAGGCCTCGCTCAAGAGCTTCCGCTCCAAGGGCATCGAGGCGCTGGCGGACCTGCAGCTCGCCGAGCTCGGCCATCCGGACGGCGAGCCGCGCACGCGCATGCACCAGAAGTTCGCCGGCACCAACCGCTGGCTGACGCTGGAGAAGGTCAGCCGCGGCGCGTAGTT
>CAZZGQ010000543.1:0-1956 GCA_964653765.1 uncultured Elusimicrobia bacterium
GGCCCACGATGATCATCGGCGGCCAGCTCAAGAACATCGGCGGCAACGCCAAGCTCGGCGTGGGCGATTATCTCGTCGCCGAGGCCGACGAGTCCGACGGCTCGTTCCTGCATCTGTCGCCGCTCGTCGCCGTGGTCACCAACGTCGACAACGACCACCTGGATCATCACGGCTCGATGGAGAACCTCAAGGAGGCCTTCGTCGAGCACCTGAAGAGGCTGCCGTTCTACGGCGCCGCCGTGCTCTGCGCCGACGACGCCAACGTGCGCGAGCTGGTGCCGAAGCTGGGCCGCAACGTCATCAGCTACGGCCTGGAGGCGCCCGCGACGTGGAGAGCGACGAAGCTGCAGCTGAGCCGGGAGGGCTCTCGCTTCACGGTCACCCGGGACGGGAAGGCGGTCGCCAAGCTCCAGCTCCGCGTGCCGGGAAGGCACAACGTCCAGAACTCGCTGGCCGCGATCGCGGCGGCCGACTTCCTCGGCTTCGATCTGGCGCGGGCGGCGAAGGGCCTCTCCGATTTCCGCGGCGTCGGCCGCCGCCTCGACAAGCTGGGAGCGGCGGAAGGCGTCGAATTCGTGGACGACTACGGGCACCACCCGACCGAGATCCGCGCGACGCTCGCGGCCGTCTCCAAGCTCTGGCGGGCCAAGCGCGTCATCGTCATCTTCCAGCCGCACCGCTTCACGCGCACCAAGCTGCTGGCGAAGGATTTCGGGCCGGCCTTCCGCGGCGCCGATCTGGTGTTCGTGACCGACGTCTACGCCGCCGGCGAGAAGCCGATCCCCGGCGTGAGCTCCAAGCTCATCCTGGACTCGCTGCGCCGCGCCGGCGTGCGCGGCGAGCCGCTGTCCGGCGCGCTGCAGGCCGCGCGCGAGCTGCGCGCCGGCGACGTGGTGCTCACGCTCGGCGCCGGCGACGTCTGGAAGCTGGGCGAGGACCTGCTCCGCCGGCGGCGCGAGCGCCTGGCGAGTCCAGCCTAATGGGCAACGCGGCGCGCCTCTCGCAGCACTTTTTGGTGGACGCCTCGGTGAGCGACGCTGTCGTCGCCGCCTCGGGCGCGCGCGCCGGCGAGCGCTTGCTGGAGATCGGCCCCGGCAAGGGCGTGCTGACCAAGCCGCTGCTTGAGACGGGGGCCTCGGTGACGGCCGTCGAGCTCGACGACCGTCTCTACGGCGGCCTGCTCGAGACGCTCGTGCCGCGCGGCTTGAAGCTCCTGCACGCCGATTTCCTCGAGCTCGACCTGGCCCGCTTGGACGGCGGGCCCTACGCCGTCGTCTCGAACCTTCCTTACGCCGTCGGCGCGCCGATCCTGCAGAAGCTGCTGAGCTGGCCCGGCTGGACGCAGGCCGTGCTGATGTTCCAGGACGAGGTGGCGCTGCGCCTGTGCGCCGCGCCGGACGGGCCCGACTACGGCCTGCTCACGCTCTCGACGCTGCTCTGGGCCGAGCCCGAGTATCTGCTGCAGGTGCCGCCGAAGGCGTTCCGTCCGCCGCCGAAGGTGTCCTCCGGCGTCATCCGGCTCAAGCGCCGTCCCGAGCCGCTCGTGCCCATGGACAGGCAGCCCGCCTTCTTCAAGATTGCCAAGGCCGCTTTCGCCCAGCGCCGCAAGATGGCGGTGGGCAGTCTCGCGGCCGCGCTCGCCAGACCGCGAGGGCAGGTGGAGGAAGTCTTCGATCGCCTCGGTGTCTCGCGAAGCGCGCGACCGGAGAATATCCCATTCGACGCGTGGTCCCGCTTGGCCGACGAACTGTCCGCCTGACGCTCACATCTCCCTGGGAGATGTGAGCCCGCAGGAACGAACGCCGGCGCGGCTAGCGGGCCGGACGCGCGTCGTAGATGCTGCGGAGGGCTTGGAGCCTGATGCAGTCGTCCAGCAGGTAGCTCACCCAGTTGGCCTCGGAGTTGAAGACGACGGCGCTGGTGCCCCAGGTGTAAAGGGCCTTGGCCAGGGCCTTC
>CAZZGQ010000544.1:0-1955 GCA_964653765.1 uncultured Elusimicrobia bacterium
ATGAACGCACTGGGAATGATCGAGACGCGCGGCCTCGTGGCCTGCGTGGAGGCCGCGGACGCGGCCGTGAAGGCGGCCGACGTGAAGATCGTCGGCTACGAGAAGGTCGGCACGGGCCTCGTGACCGTCCTGTTCCGCGGCGAAGTGGCCGCCTGCAAGGCCTCTTGCGACGCCGGCGCCGCCGCCGCGCAGAAGGTCGGCGAGCTCATCGCCGTCCACGTGATCCCGCAGCCGCATCCCGACCTCGAGGGCAAGATGCCGATCTCTCTGCCCGAGACGCTCAACCGCGGCAAGCGCTAAGGCCATGGTGTTCGCCCGAGTCACGGGCAACGTCGTCTGCACGCTCAAGGACGAGAAGCTGGTCGGCACCAAGCTGATGCTGGTGCAGCCGGTCGACATGGCGGGGGCGGCCAAGGGCAATCCCTTGGTGGCCGTCGACGCCGTGGGCGCCGGCGAGGGGGAGCTGGTCCTCCTCGTCCAGGGCTCGAGCGCGCGGCAGACGTCCCGCACGAACAACACGCCGGTGGACGCCGTGATCTTCGCCATCGTCGACACGGTGGAGCAGAGCGGCAAGACCGTCTTCAAGAAGGCGGCGGACGCGGCGGCGAGGTGAGATGTGCCCCGAAACTGGTCGTGCGACCAGTTTCAAGAGCGGTGGATGGCTAGCCTGGGCTAGCCGTCCACGGGACGCGGTGGATAAGTCATGCAAACGGAAGAGATAGCGAAGATCGTCGGGGAAGTGCTGAAGCGATTGGAAGGACAGGTCGATTTCAGCGCGAAGCCGTCCGCGCCCTCACTGGGAGGCGGCGATCCCGTCGTCCATCCATCGGTGGATTCCGCCGTCGCCGCCGCCCAACGCGCCCAGCGCATCTTCCAGGACCTCGGCCTCGAGCAGCGCCACAAGATCATCAAGGCCATGCGCAAGACCTCCATCGCCCATGCGGAGCGCCTGGCCAAGATGGCCCGCGAAGAGACGGGCATGGGGCGCTGGGAGGACAAGGTCCAGAAGAACCTCGTCTGCGCCCTGCGCACGCCCGGGCCCGAGGACCTGCAGAGCAAGGCCTTCACCGGCGACAAAGGGCTCACCCTGGTGGAATGGGGGCCTTACGGCGTCGTCGCGGCGATCACGCCGTCGACGAATCCGGTCGCCACCATCATCAACAACTCGATCTCGGTGCTCTCCGCCGGCAACGCCGTGGTCTTCGCCCCGCACCCGGCCTCGGCCAAGTGCACGGTGGAGACGATGCGGCTGCTCAACGAGGCAGTCGTCTCGCAGGGCGGCCCGGCCGGCTTGATCACGACGATCGCCCCGGCCTCCCAGGAGACGGTCAAGCAGCTGCTGGCCCATCCCGGCCCGCGCGTCAACATGGTGACGGGCGGCCCGGCCATCGTGAAGGTGGCGATGACGGTGGGCAAGACGTGCAAGACGATCGCCGCCGGCCCGGGCAACCCGCCCGCCGTCGTCGACGAGACGGCGCAGTTCCCCAAGTGCGCCAGCGACATCATCTTCGGCGCGTCCTTCGACAACGGCGTGCTCTGCACGGCGGAGAAGGAAGCCATCGTCACGCAGGCCGCCAGCGAGCGCTTCCTGGCCGCCATGCGCGCCGATCCCCGCGCTTACGAATTGAACGCCGCGCAGTGCGACGCGCTGACGAAGGTCGTCATCAAGGAGGGCGGCCGCGGCTGCAAGGATCCCGTCCTCAACCGCGATTACGTGGGCCGCGACGCCGCCGTGATCGCGCGGGCCATCGGCTTGGAGATCCCCTCCTCGGCGCGCCTGCTCTGGAGCCTCGTCCCCAACGAGCACCCTCTGGTCTGGACCGAGCAGCTCATGCCCTTCCTGCCGGTCACGATCGTGCGCGACGTCGACGCCGCCATCGAGCTCGCCTATGAGGCGGAAGGCCACAACCACCACACGGCCAGCATGCACTCGATGGACGTGGGCAACCTGACGA
>CAZZGQ010000545.1:0-1952 GCA_964653765.1 uncultured Elusimicrobia bacterium
TCAGGATCTCGCGGGCCATCTCCACGCCCGCCAGGACGTTGCCGTGCGTGAGCACGACGCCCTTCTGCTTGGAGTCGGAGCCGCTGGTGAAGACGATGGCGGCCTCCTCGTTCAGGGAGAGGGCCGCGTCGGGCAGCAGCCATTTGGCGGACCAGGACGAGGGCAGCCAGCGGATCAGCCGAGCGAGATGCCGCAGCTCGGGCCCTGGGACGGCGGAGACGAGGTCTTCGATGAAGACGACCTGTTGTCCGCGGCGCGACCGCAGGCCTTGCTCGCGGGCGAAAGCCCGCGTGGTGAGGATCGTGCCGACGCGCGCGCTGGCGAGAGCGTCGGCCATCTGGCCGGGATCGGCGGTGTAGTCGACGTTGACGACGACGCGCCCGAGGGCGGCCACCATCAGGTTGGCCTCGGCGGCCTCGATCGAGGGCGGCAGCATCACCGCCACCGCCGGCTCGCTGGCCTTGGCCGCCAGCCGCGCCTGGAGACGGCGGGACGCGCCCACGACCCGCGCGGCGAGCTCGCCGTACGTCAGGTGGCCGCCCGCGGCGTCGACGACAGCCGGCTCGCCCCAGAAGCGGTGGGCGCGGGCCAAGAACTCCTGGGCGATCGGGCGGCGCTCCTCGGCGACGCGCTCGCGCATGGACTGCTCGTTGAGGCTCTCGATCGCTTGGCGCATCTCCTGAGGCGTGTTCTCGCGTAGTGCGTCGCCGAACCGAATCCTCATGCGCGGGAGCGTCTCCAGGAGATAGCTGTCGTGAGGCAGGTGGCGGCGCGACGTCCTATGGCCCCACAGGCCGTCGAGATCGACCGGGTAGACTGGGGTGCCGGGGACGCCGTTCGCCACCCGGGCGAAGCCGGGACGCACGCCTCCGATGAAGCCCGTCCGGGTGAGCTCCTGATCGACGAAGATGGCCGCGGACTCGCCGCGGCGCAGCGCCTGGCGCCCGGCTTCAAGAGAGGCCTCGACGACCGCGGGCGGATCTTGAGACGAGACCGGGATAGTCCCGAGGGCGTCGAAGACCTTGGGGAAGGCCCAGGCCTCTAGGCGCATAAGGCCGCGCTTCCAGCGCGGCAGCAGCTTGCCTTCGAGAGAGCGTGCGCGCACTCGATCGCTGCCGTCTCCGCTGGCGTAGAGGGTCTGGATCAGGGAGCGGGCCGCGTCGTCGGCGCGCAGCCGGGCTTTGATCGGCTGGGCGTCGTGCAGGGAGCGCTTGAAGAAGTAATGCAGCGGCTCGTCGAGGGCGAGGCTCAGGCCTAGGACGTCCGGTCCGAACGCCACGTGGCGGCTGCCCACGACCTTGGCGCCCTTGCGGACCTTCTCGCGGCCGCTGATCTTGGGCCTCAGCCACAGGCGGACGAAAGGCCGCAGGGGACGCAGCGTCCAGTAGTGCCGGACGAAGAAGGGGGCCTTCCCCAGGTCGGGCTGGGGGCCCTGCGGCCCGCTGCCGTCGAATCTCCGGTCCGAGGCGGCCTTCTGCTGCGCCGCGTCGGCTTGCGGCGCCGGCGGCGGGGCGGCGGCCTGGAGATCCTGCGCGGACTGGTCACGAGAGACGGCGGCCTCGGCGGTCGGGGCGATGGCGGAGGCGGGAAGAGCGACGGCCGGGGCCTCAGGCAAGCCGGCGGCTTCGATGCGCGGCGTCTCGAGAGCCGGGGCGTCGAGCTGGAGCCTGAACGGAGCGGGAGCCTGTGCGGCCGGGGCGACGGCGCGATCGGCCGCGGCGGCCGGTATGCAGAGGGCGAGCGAGAGCAGCAGGGCGCGCATCAGCGCTAGTCTAGCCCGAGGGAGGGATCGCGCGGAGACCCGGAGGGCCCATTTGTGGTGCGGACAAAAAGCCTATCCCGGAATAGGCTCGAAGGCGGACTGTTAACAAGGGTGCCTGACACCCTTGTTAACAGGTTAGGGGCGGCCGAGGACGGTGTCGAGCCAGACGGCGAGCGAGAGGACCAGGCCG
>CAZZGQ010000546.1:0-1944 GCA_964653765.1 uncultured Elusimicrobia bacterium
TACATCGGCCGGCTGTTCCAGAAGTTCGAGCAGGTGCAGGGCCAGCGCAAGGGCGGCACCGGCTTGGGCCTGGCCATCGCCAAGTTCTTCGTCGAGTCGCACCTTGGCCGCATCTGGGTCGAATCCGAGATGGGCCACGGCTCGCAGTTCTACTTCACGATCCCGAAGGGCCTCGTCGCCGACGCGGAAGGCGCGGTCCGGGCGGGCGGGCAGCCCGTCGCCTGACCATGAAAAACCTATTCTTCGCCGTCCTTCTCGCCGCCGCCGCCGGCGCCGCCGCGCGCGCCGAGCCGGGCGACACCGTCTTCCAGACCGTCGTCGTCAAGCGCGGCGACACGTTGTGGGGCATCGCCAGCGCCTATCTCAAGGATCCGGCCAAGTGGGACGAGATCCTGAAGTACAACAGGCTGCCCTCCTCCGACCCGACGGTGGCCCTGCCCGGGATGACGCTGCGCGTGCCGGTCCGCCTGATCCGCGAGGACCTGCGCGCCGCCCACATGATCTACAAGGACCGGCGCGTGGACTTCCGGCGCAAGGAGACGGCCGACTGGAGCACGGCCACGGAGGGCATGGAGCTCTTCAAAGGCGACGCCGTGCGCACGCTCGAGCAGGCGCACGCCCGGATCAAGTTCCTCAGCGCCGACATGCTCAACGTCGACCCCGATTCGCTCGTCATCATCAAGCCGCCCAGCGACGAGGGCGACGTCGTCCTGAAGGCCGGCTCGATCTTCACCGGTCACTCGCGCGTGGTCACGGCCTCGGCCGTGATCGTGCCGAAGACGAAGGACACGCAGTACTCCACGCGCATCAGCCCGGACTTCACCACGGAGGTCGCCGTCCACAAAGGCGTGGCGGCGGTCCAAGCGCAGGGCGCGACCGTCGACGTCAAGGCGGGCCAGGCCACTGAAGTGAAGATGGGCTTGGCGCCCGAGGTGCCGCACGACATCCCCGATCTGCCGGACTTCGAGGCGCGCGCCGCCGTCTTCAACGGCACGCCCGTGCGGCCTCCGCCCAAGCTCGAGGGCGGGGCTCTTGCCGCCAGCGGCGCGGCGGCGGCCGACATCGAGCGGGCCCAGGACGTGGCCGAGCTGAAGGGCGAGGTGGCGTCCCTGCGCGTCGGCGTCCCGATCGAGGGTTACCGCGTGCAGGCGTCTCTGAGCCGCGATTTCGATAAGGTGGCTTTCGACAAGACCTTCGACGCGGACGAACGCCTGGACATGCGCTACGAGAAGCTGCCCCCAGGGGTCTATTGGTTCCGCATCGCCCTCATCGACCTGCTCGGCACCCAACAGAAGTTCTCCGAGCCGCGGCTGTTCTCGATGGGCCTGGGCTTCAAGGCGCAGAAGCAGCGCGTCGATCTCCTCGAGGCGGTCAAGATCGCCCGGCCCGTCGGCGACCAGGACATCTCCGACTCGCCCGATTACAAGGTCGTCGGCGTGGTGAAGAACGACCGGGTCACCGTCACCGTCAACGGGCGTCCCGTGCGCCTGGACGACTCCGGGAACTTCTCGGTCGATCTCCGCCTGCGCTCCGGCGCCAACAACGTGGTCGTCGTCGTCAGCGACCAGGACGGCGACTCCACGACGATCACCCGCACCGTCACCTTCACCCGCTGAGAACTTAACACCGGTGTCAGGCTCGCTTGTTAAGTTCTTCCCCGAGGTCGGAAGGCCTAGGCCCGCCGGCCGCGCGGGCGGGCCAATGGGCCCCTGACGGCCTGAGGGAAGCCGTTATCCTTGGGAGATGCGCTCCCTCCCCTCGCTCCCCTCCTCTGAGCTATTCAAAATCCAAAGAAGGAGCAATGGAGAGTTAGTAAACAATCGAGCCTGACACCCTTGTTTACTAGTTGGCGGCGCGCTCGGAGGCGCGGGCGGCGGCGAGGCGGGGGTGGGCGGACGGATCGGCCAGGAGCTTCTGCTGCTCGAGCGGCGCCAGCAGCCCCAA
>CAZZGQ010000547.1:0-1934 GCA_964653765.1 uncultured Elusimicrobia bacterium
CGCTGGGTGGCGCCGTTGCTCGGATGGGTCTCGTCCTCGCTGCTGCCGGCGTAGAGGAGGACGCCGTCGCGGGGATGGATGACGAGCCGCTGCTCCCAGCGCCAGCCCTCCCCCGCCGCCGCAAAGAACGCCAGCGCCAGAAGGACCGCCGCCTCGAGGCCCACGCCGCAGCGCATCCGACGATTCTAACACATTGCGGCGGTGTGACGGCCCTGCTATAGTACGCCCCATGGAAGACCTGGTCGGGCGCCGGCTCGGGCCTTGCGCCATCGAGGCCGTCCTCGGCTCCGGTGGCATGGGCACGGTCTACCGGGCCCGCCACTTGGCGCTCGACCGCGTCGTCGCCGTGAAGGTCGTGCGCGCCGGCGCGAACGACAGCGCGCTCGACCGCTGGCTGGTGGAGGCGCGGGCGGCGGCGCGCGTCGAGGATCCGCGCGTCGTGCGCATCTACGATGCCGGCCGCGAGGGCGAGCTGCGCTACGTCGTGATGCAGCTCGTGGAGGGCCGCTCGCTGGCCGAGACGATCGAGCTCGACGGGCCGATGACGCTCGACCGGGCCCGGCTCATCGTCGCCGAGGTGGCGCTGGGCCTGGCCTCCGTCCACCGCCAGGGCGTGGTGCATCGCGACGTCAAGCCGAGCAACGTGATGCTCACGAAGGCCGGCGGCACGATGCTCGTCGACTTCGGCGTGGCCGCGACGGTGGGCCAGGAGCGCGGGGCGGCGGGCTCAACCGGCTTCATGGCGCCGGAGCAGGCTTACGGCGCTCCCGCCGACCCGCGCCAGGACATCTACGGCCTGGGCGGCTGCCTCTGGTACTGCTTGACCGGCAAGCCGCCGCAGGCGGACTGGTCGCCTTCGGCCGAGGAGCTGCGCTCGCAGATCCCCGGCCTGACGCCGTACGCCTCGCAGCTGCTGGCGGCGCTGCTCGACAGCGATCCGCAGCGGCGCCTGGCCGACGCGGCCCGCGTGGCGCAGGCGCTGAAGGGCCGCGAGATGGTGCTCGTGACGGCGCCCTCGGGCTCTCCTACCGACCTCCTCGAGCCCCCGCCGCTGCCTCCTTCGCCCGCCCCGCGCCCCGCGGCCGCGGCGCCCCAGGCGGCGGCGGTCTGCCCGGCTCCTCCCCCCGCTCCGCCGCAGGCGCCGGGGTTCTCCCCGCTCGCCGGCCTGCTGCTGGCCGCCGTCTTCCTGCTCCTCTTCGGCCGCCCGTGGGCGCGCGTCGGGCCGGCCGATTGGCTCGGAGCGGGCGGGGCCGCGGCGCTGGGGCTCTCGGCGCTGGCCTTCTCCGAGGGCCCCGACCAAGGCCGCCGCGCGGCGGCCTTGGCGCTCTTGGCGGCGATGGCGGCCGCGCTCCTGCGGCTGGCCGGACCGTGGCAGGCCCCGGCGGCGCTCGAAGCCTGGATCGTGGGCGGCCTGGGCTTGACGATGGCGGTGGCCGGCGCGCTCGTGGCGTTCTGGGGCGGCCGCCAGGACCGAAGGCTGGGCTGCGCCCTGCTGCTCTGCGGCTGCGTCGCCGTCGCCCTCGCCGCCTGCGGGCGCGACTTGCCCGAGGGCTTCGGCTGGTTCCAGGCGTCGGCTGCGGCGCTCGACCGGACGGCGCGCGCGCTGACGGTCTCGGGCGGCCTCTGGCGCTGGGGCGGCCCGCTGACGCTCTACGCGCTCTGGCGGATCAAGAGAGCTTCTTGTTGATGTACCAGAGGACCGCGCCTGCTCCCAAGAGCAGGCCGCCGATCAGCAGCGCCGGCGGCCAGAGCAAGAAGCCCGCGGCCACGGCCGCCGCGCCCAAGCCCAGCGCGCCGTAGACCATCTTCTTGCTGATGGGACCTTCCTTGGGCGGCGGCTCCTCGGTGCGCTGCGTGCAGGTCGCGTCTTCCTTGGGCGTGTAGATCGTCACGCCCTTCATCGGCGAGTTGCCGTTGAAGGTGTAGCACTTGCC
>CAZZGQ010000548.1:0-1920 GCA_964653765.1 uncultured Elusimicrobia bacterium
GCGGGAGCTTGATGTCCATGAGGATCACGTCGGGCTTGAGCTTCTTGGCCAGGCGGACGACCTCGTTGCCGTCCGCCGCCTCGCCCACGACCTCGACTATCCTCTCGTTCTCGAGAAGGTCCTTGATGCCCTCGCGGAACAACGTTTGGTCGTCCGCGATCAACACCCTGACTTTCTTCTTAGATGCCATCAATCCTCCCTGTGTGCCGTAACTGCGCTGAGCATAGCCCAGTATCCGAAAGTTGTCAAGGCTGTTTGGGCCTTTCGACTTAGGGTAACACCCTAATATTCCTCTTGCACGGGTCTTCTGGGCCGCAAGCGTAGGCCCAACCCATAGGCCCTTCGGTCCCGCGGATACCCAGGACGAGAAAGCCGCGAGCGGCTATCCTCGTCTCGTGCATTGGCTCGCGGTCTCGGCCGTGTCGGCGACGCTGGCGCGCGGGGCATCCCTGCGCGCCCCGGCCCAGGCGCCGGTGGAAGCCCCCCGTATCGAAGCGGGGCTGCCGCCGATTCTGGCGCCGACGGCGATCGAGGCGCCAGCCTCCGCCATCCTGGACGAGGCCGCGGCGGCGCTCCGGGCTCCGGCCGGCGCGACCGACGTGCTCGGCACGCTGGAGCTCCTCCGGCGCCTCGAGGCGGTCGACGCGCGCGAGGACCTCAGGCTCGCCGAGCGCGACAGGACCCGCGGCTTGATCGGCCACGCGCAGCACAGGATCGATATTCGCCTTAGGGAGCTCGCGCTCGCCGGCTTCCACGGCCCGCTCGACGAGGATTCCCTCGTGTCGATGGCGCGGCTGCTGCCCCTCGGCCGCGAGGAGATGCGCCAGGAGGCCGCGTCGATCCTCCAGCAGCAGCGGTCTCTGCCCCCTCGCGCTCTGGACGCGCTCGAGCCAGCCTTGGACGATCCCCGTCCGGCGGTGCGGGAGGAAGCGGCGGACCTGCTCGCGCTGCATCCGGACCGCGAGCCCGTGGCGCGAGCGCGCGCCGCCGCGGCCGAGCCGGCCTGGGACGAGATCTACGATCTCACGAAGGGCGCCGTGCATATCCCGCCTTCGGTGACCCATCAAGCCGTCTTGGCGGCCGCACGCCGGCATGGGGCGGAATTTGGCTGGAGCGAAGGAGAGGTCGGAGCGGCCTTCGAGGCGTTCTTGAGGCGCGCCGCCGAATACGCACAGACCCCCCGCCGCCTCTACAAGGCGCTGAGCCGGGCATTCAGAGGCGGGCCCGATATCCCGGACCCTCGCGCCTCTTTCGACGCCGCGCTTAAGAACCCGCGGGACTTGCTCGCCGCCGACCTTCGCCTCAAGGAAGAGACGCTCGCGGCGCTGCGCGAGGAGCTTCCGGCTCTGATGTCTCGGGCCGGCCGTAAAGCCGGAGCGAGGATCGCGGGCGCGCTCATCGTGGGCAGCCTTTCCGGCCATCCGACCGACGACAGCGACATCGACCTGATCCTCGTCACCGAGATCGGAGGGCGCTTGGGAGAAGCGATGTGGGAACTCAGGCCCGAGCTCGCTGCGGCGCTGAGGCGGCGCGGAATGCCGATGCGCTACATCCATGCCATCTCCGCGGTGCCGCCCGGCTCGCTGGCGTTTAGGCGCGCGATGCTTGGCGGCGCAGTCTACATCCCGGCGGCGCCGGACGCGGCGCCCTAGCTCTTCAGCGCCACCGGCGCGGCGGCGAAAGGGATCGTGAAGACGAACGTCGCGCCATGGCCGAGCCCCTGACTCTCCACCCAGAGGCGTCCCTTGTGGGCTTCCACGATCTCCTTGGCGATCGACAAACCCAGGCCCAAACGGCCGCCCCCGGCTTGTCCCTTCCCTTGATAGAAGGAACGGAAGATCTTGGCGACCTCCTCCGGGGCGATGCCCTCCCCGGAGTCCCGCACGGCGAACTGGACTTCCCCCTTGTCGGAGCCGGCGG
>CAZZGQ010000549.1:0-1919 GCA_964653765.1 uncultured Elusimicrobia bacterium
TTGATGAAAGACGGGGCGCGCACGTGCATGCGGTACGGGCTGCCCTGGCCGTCGGAGACGAGGTAGATGCCGAGGTCGCCGCGGGCGCCCTCGACGTGGGCGTACGCCTCGCCGGGCGCCGGCTTCGGGACCTTGGCCACGCCCGTGGCCATGATCTCGCCGGCGGGCAGCTTGGCCAGCGCCTGCTCGACGATCTTCACCGACTGGCGCATCTCCTGCACGCGGCAGAAGTAGCGATCCCAGCAGGAGCCCTTTTTGCCGAGCGGGACCTCGAACTGATACTCCTCGTAGCCGCAGTACGGATCGCTCTTGCGCGCGTCGTAGTCGACGCCCGAGCCGCGAAGGTTGGGGCCGGACATCCCCCAGTTGATCGCCAGTTCTCGGGAGATCAACCCGACCTCTTGAGTTCGTGCCATGAAGATCGGGTTGTAGGTGAGGAGCGTGTCGTACTCGTCCAGCCGCGGCTTGAAGTACTCGATGAACTCCTTCGTCTTCGCCAGCCAGGCGTCGTTGACGTCGAGCATGACGCCGCCGAGGCGGATGTAGTTGTAGGTCAGGCGCGCGCCGCAGACCATCTCGAAGAGATCGAGGATCATCTCGCGCTCGCGGAACGCGTAGAGGAATGGAGTAAAGGCTCCGATGTCTATCCCGTAAGTTCCAAAAAACAGTAGGTGCGAGGCGATGCGGTTGAGCTCGCACATGATCACGCGCAGCGCGTTGGCGCGCGGCGGAACCTTCACGCCCATGATCTTCTCGGCGGCCAGGCAGAACACGAGGTTGTTGGGCATCGCCGAGACGTAGTCCCAGCGGTCGGTGAGGACGACGCAGTGGTGGTAGCCGCGGGCCTCGGCCAGCTTCTCCGTGCCGCGGTGGAGGTAGCCCACGTCGGGGACGGCCTTCGTGATCATCTCGCCCTCGATCGTCAGGCCCACGCGCAGCACGCCGTGCGTGCTCGGGTGCTGCGGCCCGAGGTTGACGAACATCGAGTCCGTCTTGATCTTGTGCTCGGGCTCTACGACGCTCTGCGTGTCACTCATCGAAGCGGTCCTTCACGTGGACGTAGTCTTTGCGCAGCGGATGTCCCTGGGTGAACTCGGGCGTCAGGATCTTCACCAGGTTGGGATGGCCGTCGAAACGGATGCCGTAGAGATCGTAGGTCTCGCGCTCCTGCCAGTCCGCGGCCTTGAAGAGGCCGACCAGACTCGGGACCCGCGCGTCGTCGCGCGGGATCTCGAGCTTGACGAAGATCTTGGCCTTCTCCGGCAGGTTGCCGAAGCTCCACACCACCTCGAACATCGGGCGATACGGGAAGTTCGCCGTCGCGCCGGGGAAGTTCTGCGGCGTGGCGCCGTCCGGCAGGAAGACGTTGGGGTTGGGATTGCGGATGAAGCCCTCGGGGTTCACCGCGCCCAGCCAGTCCACGGCGGTGACGATCTCGAGGTAGTCGAAGCCCAGCTCGTTCTTGAGCTTGGTGGCGACGGGGATCACGTCGTCGGCGCTTCTCAGCTTGAGGGTGAGATACTCCTTCACCTGCGTGGGGTGCTTCTCGACCTGCGGCAGCTTGGCGCTGATCTTGGCGAAGAGCTCGTCCTGGGTCATCACTCGCGCCCCCCGCCCTGCTGCGGCGCGATCAGGGGCTCGTTGGCGGCGACCTCGGAGAGCACGTCGCGGGAGCCGCGCGTCTGCTGGAGCGTCGCGCCGGCGCCCTTCTCGATGGCGCGCATCTTGGCGATCTTCTCCTGGAGCTTGACCACGGCGTACTGCAGCGCTTCGGGCCGCGGCGGGCAGCCCGCGATGTAGACGTCGACGGGGACGATGCGGTCGACGCCCTTGAGCACGGAGTAGGAGTCGTAATAAGGACCGCCGCAGTTGGCGCAGCTGCCCATGGAGATCACGAAGCGCGGCTCCGGCATCTGGTG
>CAZZGQ010000550.1:0-1917 GCA_964653765.1 uncultured Elusimicrobia bacterium
GCCAGGACCGCATCGCCGTCGCCAAGCGCGACTAGCCGCTAGGGGCAGTTGGCGTACGTCGCCTGATGCCGGGCGATAGGCTCCAGGCCCATCGCCGCCCTCCGCTCGTCGAGAAGGCCCGGGTCCTCGCTGGCGTCCGGCGTCCAGCGTCCCTTCGCGCAGGCGCCCTGCGTGCCGTAGCGCTGCGCGCGTCCCTCGGCGACGGCCACGCGGTCGTACAGGAACGCGTAGTTCGACCGCGAGGTGCGGCCGCTGACGTAGAGCCGGGCGAGCCGGGCCAGGACTTCCTTTTGGAAGGCGGGGTCGAGGTCGGCGTGCTGGACCAGCAGCCAGCCGCTTTCGTCGGCCGTCGGGCCGAACTCGTCGATCGTGAACCAGTCGTAGACGCGCAGCAGCCGCTTGAGCTGGGCCGTGTCGTAGGCGTCCACGTCGGAGATGACCTCGTTCATCGTCATCATGAACTCGTCGTGCTGGCCGGCCGCGTCGGCGTCGCGCTGGTGGTCGATCCAAAACCGGCGGACCTTCTGATCCAGGGCCGAGAGTTCGGCTAGACGCGCCTTGACCTGTTCTTTGTCGCGCAGTTGCTGCGGCCCGAGCCCCTCGACGTGGCGGGCCGTGTCCACTTCATGCAGCAAAGCGGCGAGCGGCGCCTGCCAGGATTCGGCCTGAGCCGAGAGGGGCAAGAGGGCCAGCCAGAGCCAGGCGAGCAGCCGCATTGAGACCAGGATAGCGCGGCGGCTGCGTGAAACCAGGGCCCTTTGGCCCCGCGCCTGGTGCCAGGCTTTAAATGATTAAGCGTTGTGCCTGGGCACAATCGTCAGTGGAAGCCCAGGCCCGAGCTGCGCGTCTGGTTGGCTGCTTCGTCGGAGACCTGCTCCTCGGACCGCTTCCCGGGATAGCGCTCCGCCGTGGAGAGCTCCGTGGTCTGGTGCTCGACGATGGCGCTCTTCACCGTGTCCATGACGGAGTCCGCGCTGCCGCGCAGGTGATGGACGTGGCGGGCATGGTAGATGCCGGCGTCGAGGACGTCGTCGTAGGTGCCGGCGACGTGCAGGGCGCAAGGCAGGCCCAGGTCCGCGAGATCGAGGCTGAAGCGCGCGGCGGTCGGCTCGGCGGACTTGGACGATGCCGCCGTCTTGGCGCCCTTCTTGGCCTTGGCGGCGGCGGCGAGCGCGGTCTTGCCGTTGCCCTTGCGCTTGGGCCGCGCCATGCCGAAGCGCTGCATGTCCGAATGGCGCATCGTCTTGCCGAAGCCTTCGGATTGCATCTGGTCGAGCAGGTGGGAGCTTTCTTGCAGAAAGCGTCTCTCCATATACCAGCGGCGCTGCCGCCACTCTTGGAGCTCCTCCAGGGAGAGCGTTCCAGACCCGAGGCCGTCCAGCACCCTCTCGTCGTCTTGGATCTGGTCGGCCAGGAGGTCGATCAGCTTCTGCTCCGGATTGTTCTTCATGACTCTATGGTAAGGCGGGTCCGCGTAGCGAGGGCGTCTCGGACGTGTCACGGTCGCCCGCCCAATTTGATAGATTAGCCGTCCACCGGAATGGATCAGTTCGTCATCGAGGGCGGCCGCCCTCTACGCGGGACCATCAAGATCAGCGGCTCCAAGAACTCGGCGCTGCCGATCTTGATCGCCACCCTTCTGACCGACGAGCCTTGCCGCCTGGACAACGTGCCCACGCACCTGCGCGACATCCGCACCACGGTGCGGCTGCTCGAGTCCCTCGGCAAGAAGGCGCGGACGAAGGGCTCGACCGTGCTCGTGACCTCGGGCGGCTCGCTCAAGACCCAGGCGCCCTACGACATCGTCAAGCAGATGCGGGCCTCCGTCCTCGTGGCCGGGCCGCTGCTGGCGCGCTTCGGCCTGGTGCGGGTGCCGATCCCGGGCGGCTGCTCGATCGGCTTGCGGCCGATCGACAT
>CAZZGQ010000551.1:0-1904 GCA_964653765.1 uncultured Elusimicrobia bacterium
GTCGTCGCGGTCGGGATCGACCGTCAGCGTCAGCAGGCCGACGGAGGACGGCAGGGTCTTCTGAAAACCCGCCATGCGCGTGGAGATCGCAGGGCAAGGTCCGGTGCAGTGCGTAAAGATGAAGTCGGCGATCCAGACGCGGCCCAGCAAGTCGGCGCGCGAAAAAGACCGCGGGGGTTGCCCGGTGGAAACGGCCGTCAGCGCGAAGTCCGGCAGATCGCCGAACGTGGGCGGCGGCGCGTAGCAGCCTGCGAGTACGGCGAGCGCGGCCGGCAATGCGGCAAGAGCGCCGATCGCTCTCATCGAGACGAGTTATCCGCTAACTGGTCCACTGGACCAGTCGATGGATAACCTCCCGGCTCAGTCGACGCGCTCACGGCCTGCGTCCGACGACGTCGAAGATCGTCGGCACGACGAAGAGCGCGCCCTTCACCTTCTTCAGCGCCGCGAGGTCGCGCTTGAAGCGCGCCGCCTGCGCCGTGGTCAGCAGCCGCTCGCTCACCATGTTCGGCAGGTGGTTGACGAAGAAGAGCTCTCCCCACCTCCAGAGATCGGAGTCCGGTCCGGCCACGCGCACGTGCGGCACGACCTCCACGCGCGAGAGGCCGAGGCGGTGGAAGAGCGCCGGCAGCTCGCCGGCCACGCGGTAGTTGCCGCCGTGCTTTCCATACCAGCGTCGTGCGGCCTCGATGACGGCGTCGAAACTGGGGCGGTTGGGATAGTAGGCGCAGCCGAGATGGTGGTAGTCCTCGATCGCCAGGGCGCCGCCCGGCTTGAGCCCGGGGATCAGATGCTTGAGGACCTTCTCGACGTCCGGCAGGAAGCTGAAGACCCAGCGCGAGAAGATCAGATCGTAGCGCTGCTTGGGCACCGGGAAGCGGCGGACGTCGCCTGCGAAGATCTCCACGTTGGAGATGTTCTTGCGCGCCGCTTCCTCGCGCAGCGTCTCGGCGTAGAGCGGGGCGGGCTCGATGGCCGTCACGGAGCCGTCGGCGCCCACGCGCTCGGCCAGCGGCAAGGCGACGAGGCCGATGCCGGCGCCGACGTCGAGGCAGCTCATGCCTCGGCCGATGGCCAAGCGGTCGAGCAGGCTCTCCGTCATGGAGCGCCAGACTTCCCCCTGGAAGGCGAGGCGCTCTATCTCGGCCGGAGTGGCGCCGAGCAGGTACCGAGCCATGCGCGTTCCGTTAGCGGTAGGCGACCGTGATGACGCAGTCCAGCTTGCAGCCGCAGGTATCGGCGCCGCCGAAGGGCGCCTCCTGGCAGACGCCGCTGGCGCGCGACTCGGCTTCGTGCGCCGCGAGGACGGCGTCGATCTTGCCCGCGAGGTCGAAGGACCCGACTCCGCAGCGGCCCGGGCAGGGCACGGCGAAATCGCAGGGATCCTGCGGCGCGAACGTCCGCGTCTCCTGGCCGAAGCTCTGGCCTTGGGGCCCCGAGAAGCTCAGCGACACCGTCAGGTTGCGCGCCTCCGGATAGCGCGCGCCGAGCGACATCTGGCCCTTGGCCTGCCGGCCCCGCTCGACTTTTTCCTCGTTCTTGCTGGGTCCCGTGGGACGCTTCTTCTTCCTATATATTCCTGGCATGGTGGCGCAGTGTAGCAGTTTAACCGCGGTAGGCGGGTTGCAATCGGCGTAACGCGTTTTCGAAGCGCTCTTGAAAGCGGGCGTCCAGGACGTCGGCGCAGACGGCGTAGCGGATCAGCGGCCGGTCGCCGCCTTTCTCGGACGGGCCGCGGAAATGCACGCCCACCAGGCCGGTCTCGGCGGCGACGAGCCTGTTGAAAGCCTCCGCGTCCGCCACGTCCCGGCCCAAGGCCCGGCTCGGCGCTTCCCACAGCGTGAAAAAGCCGGCGTCGGTCTCGCAGGCGGGCCGCAGCCCCGCCGCCTTCAGACGCGGGATCA
>CAZZGQ010000552.1:0-1901 GCA_964653765.1 uncultured Elusimicrobia bacterium
CCGTCTTCATCTTCATGAAGTCGGTGAGGGTGTTGTCGATGTCGAAGATGACGCCTTTGATCATGTTAACTTGCGGGCAGCCTTAACTTAACAATGGGGTCAGTCCTGAAAGTTAAATATCTCATCGACCCGAGGAGATGTTTAACTTTCAGGATTGACCCCATTGTTAAGTTAAGGCTGCCCGCGATTAAGTTAGCGCTCCTGCTTGACGCGCTCGATGTACTTGCCCGTGCGCGTGTCGACGCGGATGAACTCGCCCTGGTTGACGAAGAGCGGCACCGAGATCTCGAGGCCGGTGGAGAGCGTGGCCTTCTTGTTCATGTTGGACACGGAGTCGCCCTTGACGCCGGGCTCGGACTGCGTGACCTCGAGGACGACGTTGGCCGGAAGCTGGATGTTGGTGAGCTTCTCGTCCACGTAGACGCCCAGGACCTCCATGTTGTCGACGAGGAACTTGGCCTGGTCGCCCAGCTTCTCGCGCGGGAAGGAGATCTGCTCGTAGGTCTCGTTGTCCATGAAGACGCACATGGAGCCCTCGTCGTAGCTGTAGTTCAGCTCGCGCTTGGTGACGGGGACGTCGCGGAACTTCTCCTGCGTGGCGAAGGAGCGCTCCACGACGCTGCCGGTGGAAAGGGAGCGCAGCGTGGTCCGCATGGAGGACTTGGACTGGGACATGCGGTGCATCTGGTAGTTGAGGACTTCCCAGATCTGGCCCTCGTATTCGAAAACGGTGCCGGTCTTGAGCTCGGTGGCGGTGATCATGCGTTCTCCTAAAAGGAAGAGTGGTAAAGGACAATGTTACAATATTTCGGTGCTGAAGCTCGACGGGGGCGCGATCACGTGCGTGCTGCTGGGACGGCTGGGCGACACGGTCGTCGCCACGGCCTTCCTCAACGCCCTGCGGGCGCGCTATCCGGACCGGCCGCTGCGCCTGATCTTGAGCGCCTCCTGCCGCGGCGTGGCGCCGCTGCTCGCGCTCGACGACGTGGAGATCGCCTACGTCGACCGCTGGCACAAAGGCGGAGGGTTGAAGGCCGCCGCGGCCCTGCGCCGGCCGAGCGCCGCCGTCGTCGACCTCAACCCCGCGCCGTCGAAGTCCGCGGCGGCGCTGATTTTGCTTTCAAAAACGTCCATCAAGGTGGGCTTCCGAAAGAAGAGGCTCAACGCCGTCTTCAGCGACCAGCTCGACGAGCCGCGCGAGGACGAGCCCATGCTCGACCGCTACGCGCGCCTGGCCGCCTTCTTCGACGCCGCGGCCCAATACCGGCCGATGCCCGAGCTGCGCGCGCCGGAACCGCGGCCTTCCCTGCGGACCGACGGCCGGACGCTGGTCGGCGTCCATGCCGGCAACTTCAAGAAGTTCAACAACCGCTGGCCCGAGGAGAAGTTCGTCGCCCTGCTCGACATCCTCCAACAGGACCCCTCCCTGCGGGTGCTCATGCTTTGCGGCCCGGGCGAGCGTCCGCAGGTCGAGGCCATCGCCCAAGCCTGCCGCCGGCCGCCCGAGGTGCTGCCCCCCGCCAGCATCGAGCGCACCGCCGCGGTGCTGAAGCAGCTGGATCTCTTCGTCTGCAACATCACGGGGACGACCCACCTCGCCCATGCCGTCGGAGCGCGCACGTTCGGCCTGTACGCCGGCTACACGGACGCGGTCTGGCGGCCGCGCGACCCCCGCTGCGGCGGCATCGTCTCGAAGGAATGGACCTCCTGCCGGTCGATCGCCGTCGAGGACGCCGCCCTGGCTCTCGCCGCCGCGGGCGTAGCCCTAAGGCGTGAGCCGGGATCTAGGCCCAAAGGCCCCGTTGTGCCTGGGACTTCCGAACCTGTATGATACACGTCTCGGGCGTTAGCCTATGACCATGGACCCCAAAGCGGCCGTGCTGGTGATCGACGACGACGAG
>CAZZGQ010000553.1:0-1900 GCA_964653765.1 uncultured Elusimicrobia bacterium
CCTCTCGCAGCAGGACGGCATCCAGGCCATCATCTCGGCCGGGGCGGCCCTGCCCAACACGCTGCGGCTGCCGCCCGAGGCGCGGCCGTGAGCAGCCTCCTCCTCGCGTTGGCGTTGAGCGCCTGGGCCGGCCCGGTGAAACCGGGGGTGGGACCCTCGCTCTTGCCGGAGCCCCTCGCGGCGCCGCCGGTCCTGCCTTCCGCGCCGGCGGCCGCCGCTGCGACGCCGCAAACTTCCGCGGCCGTCGACCAGGCGCGGGCGGCCGCCCAATCCGGCGAGCGGCCGCCGCGGGCGGCGCTGGACGGCCAGTTCGACGGGGCGATCGAGCGCCCGGTCGATCAGGATCTCGACTTCCCTCAGGTGGAGCTGGTCCGCCGCAACCACGCCATCGGCCTCTACGAAGGACAGCCCCTGCGGCTGCGGCCGTGGAACCCGGTCAGCGCGCGCGTCGCCATCGGCGTTGACGCGCGCGGCCGGCTCTTCCACGTCCTCGACCTCGGCGACCGGACGGTGGGCTACCTGCTCAGCGGCGACAAGGAGATCCGGGCGGCCTTCCTGACCCGCAGAGGCGCGTTGGTCGCCGTCGATCGCGAGGGCCGCCTCTATCAGTACAGCGAGGCGCTCTGGGGCCGCAGCGGTCTTCGGCGCATCCTCGCCGGCTCGTTGGCGCGCTTCGTCGCGGCGGCGGGCGCCGTCGCCGTGGCCCTGACGGCCTATCACTGGCTCGCCTACGGCTTCCTCTGGCCGCCGTCTCCGGAGACGTTGGCCGCCTTCGCCATGGGCGCCGTGGGTCTCGCCATGATCGAGGGTTTCCGCGCCGGAGTGCGCTACGAGGCTCAGAACGCGCTGACCGACGGGCTGCGTCCGCTCGGCGCCTCCGTGCCGGGCTACCGGCGCTTCGAGTCCGACGGGACGGACGCCGCGCTGATCGGATCCGAGGGAGGGCGCTCGCTGCGCGGGCTCCTGGAGAAGAGTGCCTTTCGGCCCGCGGATGCCTCGAACTTCGACGTCCAAGAGAAGCACTTCAGGCTCCCCCGCGGGATCGATCCCAAGGCCTGGGAGCCCGAAATCCGCTAGCGGCTACTGCTGAGTCGGGGTCTGCGGCGGCTGGCCGGAGGGCGTCGAGCCCTCGTCGTGGTGGTTCTCCTTGGATTTCGAGCGGCGCAAAGAAGGCCCAGGCCTGCGCCCGGGCCTTCTTTGCGCGAGCGGCTAGGCGTGTTCGTGATGGTTGGGCTTGCCGGCGGAGGCGTAAGCTTCCTTGCCGGCGCGGATGGCCGCGGCGACCTGCTCCTTCTTCTCCGGCACGGCGTCCTTGATCTTGTGCAGCAGCTCGGCCCCGCGCTCGCGGCGCTCGTCGAGCCAGTCCGCCAACTGCTCGCGCGTCTCCTTGCCGGACTTCGGCGCCAGCAGCAGGCCCGCCGCGGCGCCGACGGCCGCGCCCAGCAGGAAAAACACGACGTTGCTCCCCGAATCTTCTCTCGACATTTGAACGCTCCCCCTGTTATCGACCTCGGCGTGCAAAGTGGGTCGGAACGATCCGTTTATAACAGGGTCGACACGCGCTGTCAATAGATGCGCGGCTACTCGATCATCACGTGCAGAGGCTGGACCGTCAGCTCGTCCTGGGCGTTCAGCGTGACGATGACCGTGGCCGAGAGCTGGGGTGTCAGCTTCGCCGCGATGGCTTCGTGGAAGTCGGCATGGCCTCTGATGCGTCCGCGCACGTCGGCTTCACGCCGGGGCGTCAGTCGGCGGTGGACGGGCCGGCCTTGGGCGGTACGTTCTTCTCGGCCAGCTTGGCGCGCAGGCGGTCGAGGTCGGCCTGATGCACCTTGCGCACGGTCGCGAGCTTCTCCTGGAGCTGCTTCTGCCACTCGGCCTGCAGCTCGCGCTCGCGGTC
>CAZZGQ010000554.1:0-1892 GCA_964653765.1 uncultured Elusimicrobia bacterium
ACGCGCTTCTGGAACTCGCGGAAGTTGGCCAGGTCGTCCTCGTGGAAGCGCATGTCGCGGCCGGCGGCGTAGTAGCTCTGGCCCAGGACCTTGCGGCGCGGATCCGATTCGTCGAAGTCCTCGGAAAGGCCGACCTTGCCGCCGGCGCGCGCCAGGACGCGCTGGATCGCCGTGTCCGTGCCGAGGCGGAAATAGAGCGCCAAGTCCGGCTTGAGGGCGCCGTCGTAGAGGCTGCGCACCCAGGCCGGGTCGTTGCCGCGCACGGAATCGCGGGCCACCGCGGTGTAGAACCAGCGGTCCGCGAGGACGATCGTGCCCTCGGCCAGGGCCGGCTTGATGACGTGCTCGACGCGGTCGGCGAAGTCGGCGGCGTTGAGCAGCGCGAAGGTGCGCGGGGTCAGCGCCTGGTGGCGCTTGGCCTTCTTCACGGCGTCGGCGATCAGGTCCGAGGAGTTCCAGCTCGTGACGATGACCTTGCGGCCCTGGCTCTCGAGGTACTGCTTGAGCAATTCCAGCTGCGTCGACTTGCCGGAGCCGTCCAGGCCTTCGACGACGATCAGGCGGCCGGGGTAGCCGTGGACCTCGGAGGGGCGCGGCTCGGCCGAGGCCGTGGCGGCCATCGGCGCGACGGCGACGGCGCCGCCGGCGGCGACGAGATGGAGCGGGTCATGGCCGGGGAAGTAGCGCGCGGCCGCGAACGCGCCCGCGGCGGCGGCCGTCCAGGCGAGGGCGCGCTTGACGCGCGGGGGCAGGACGCCGGAGACCCAGAGCTGCGTCAGGCCGAGGGCGGCGAGCCCGCCGCCGATCCAGGGCAGCGCCGCGGCCGGCGAGAGCGCCGCGGCCACGATCGCCGGGATCGCCAGGCGCAGCAGCAGCGAGAGCAGGTTCGCGCCGAAGCGCGCCGCGCCCATCGCGGGCCCCTCGGAGCCGGCCGGCAGGCGGCTCTGCAGCGTGCTCGTGGCGGCCAGCTGGGCCATCGCGCTGGCGGCCGCGAAGACGAACACGCCGGCGGCCACCGGCAGGAAGGCGCCGGTGACCCAGGCCGCGGCCAGCGTCAGCGTCCCGATCGAGCCCAGCGCCAGCCAGCGCGCAGGAGACAACGCGTCGTGGATCTGCCGGTAGAGCAGCGAGCCGGCCGTGCTGCCCAGGCCGAAGGCCAGGGCGAGCTTGGCGGCGTCGGCGGCGACGTGGAGGATGCCGTCGGCGAAGAGGACTGGCAGTTGCGCGCGCAGAGCGGGCATCAGCGAGGCCAGCACGAGCGCGGCCGCGCCCGCCAGGACGGCGCGATCCTTGTACCACGGCTTGACCGCGCCGCCGTCGGCCGCCTCGCCCGGCTCGGAGGGAGCGCGCGCCCGGCGCGGCATGGTCACGAAGGCCGCGGCGGCCGCGGCGAAGGAGCCCGCCACGAACCACTGCGCCCAGAAGCCGGGCAGCGCCAGCAGCGGGATGATGGCGAGCGGCCCGATGATGCCGCCGGCGTAGAACGCCGTCTGCGACGAGCCGTTGAGGCGATCCAGGGACGGCTTGTCCTTGCCGACGAGCTCGACGGCGGCCGTGTTGCGCGCCGTATCGGCGACGCCGCGCGCCATGGCGTCGAGCGAGAAGAGGGCGACCAAGACCGGGGCCGTGGCCGCGCCGAAAGCGAGCAACGTCGTCGCCGCCGCCAGCGCCGCGGCGCGCACGGCGCCGCTGGCCATCAGCGTCTTGCGCGCGGAGAGGCGGCCCACCAGCCAGCCGCCGCCGAGCGTGCCGGCCATGTCGAAGGCGGTCGTCAGGGCGGTGAGCCCCAGCGCGTGCGTCACGGACTGGCCCACGCTCATCAGGGCCAGCGGCAGCGTCACGTTGAGGGCGTTGTTGGCCACCTGCGAGCCGAAGATGCCGGCCAGGAAGCC
>CAZZGQ010000555.1:0-1891 GCA_964653765.1 uncultured Elusimicrobia bacterium
TCGTCCACCCATTCGCGGATGTCGATGCCGGTGGAATCCTTGTAGATGGTGACGCGCGCGACGAGCTCGACGCCCAGCTTCTTGGGGAAGCGCGCCAGCTCCTGCTCCTGCAGCGCCGTCGGCTCGGCCGGCAGCTTGGCCAGCGCCTCGATCATGCCGGCCAGGATCGTCGGGTTCATGGTGACGCCGGACTTGGTCGGCCCGGAGTAGGCGTCGCCCTTGACGAAGGTGCGGATCGAGCCGTACTTGAAGCCCTTGTACTCGTCGACGTAGAAGCGCAGGTCGCTCGTGTCGTTGAGCGGCAGCGTGCCCACGTCCTTGAGCGGCTTGAACTCGCGGGGAGCCTCGGTCATGGTCGGCCCGATACTATCATATAATCGCCGACGAACATGCTCCTCCTGGCGGCGCTCCTGCTCATCGCTGGCAACGCGCTGTTCGTGCTGATCGAGTTCTCGCTGATCCGCGTGCGCGCCTCGCGCATCGAGATGCTGGCGCGCAAGGGGAGCGCCCGCGCCGTCCAGGTGCAGCACATCCTGGCCTCGTTGGACGAGTATCTCGCGGCCATCCAGGTCGGGATCACCGTGATGTCCCTGGCGTTGGGCTGGATCGGCGAGCCGACTCTGGCGCTGGCGCTGCACGAGCGACTCGAGCGTTTGGGCCTATCCATTTCCGGGCGCTCCCTCCACGTAGTCGCCTACGCGGTCGCGCTGCTGGTCCTGGCGTTCGTGCAGATCGTGTTCGGAGAGCTGTTGCCGCGCGGCATCGCCATCCAGCGCCCTGAGTCGGTGGCGCTCTGGTCGGCCATCCCGCTGCGGCTGTTCAAGTCCGTCGTGCGCTGGCCCGTCGTCCTGACGTCGACGTGCTCCAAGACCCTGCTGCGCCTGCTCGGCCTCAAGCCCGCGGCCCAGGCCGAGACGGTCCTCTCCGAGGAGGAGATGCGCATCCTGCTCGGGGAGACCCAGGAGCGCGGCGCGCTGCCGCTCGAGCGGCTGATGCTGCTCGAGAACCTCTTCGACTTTGGCGCGGCCAAGGTTTCCGAGGCCATGACGCCGCGGGACAAGATCGTCTACCTGTCCCTGGCGAAGGGCTGGGCCGAGAACCTGACCGCGATCAGGGCCAGCCGGCACTCGCGCTTCATCCTCTGCGAGACCGACCTCGACACGCCCATCGGCCTCGTGCACGTGAAGGATCTGGTGCTGCGGCCGGACGTGGCGGGCGAGGCGCCCGACCTCAAGCGCTTGCGGCGCGATCTCACGGAGGTGCTCGAGACCGACCCGCTCGAGAAGCTCCTGAAGTCCTTCCCCGACAAGGGCGTGCAGATGGCGCTGGTGCGCAACGGCCTGGGCCGCGTCGTGGGCCTGCTGACGCTCGAGGACATCATCGAGGAGCTGGTGGGCGAGGTCCACGACGAGTTCGACCTGCCTCAGGCCTGGTCCTTCATGGACATCGTGGTGCCGTCGGCCGTGGGCGTCGGCCTTCAGGCCGACGGACGCAAGGAGGCGATCGCCTTGCTGCTGGACAAGCTCGCCGCGGCGGATCCGGCGCTCAAGCGGGATGAAGTGCTGAACACCGTGTGGGAGCGCGAGCTCAAGTTCTCGAGCGCCGTCGGCCGCGGCGTGGCCGTGCCGCACGGCCGCCTGCTCAATCTGGTCCGGCCGCTCGTCGCGGTCGGCCGCTTCGCCAGGCCGGTGCCGTTCCCGAGCCCGGACAACCTGCCGGTCCGCCTCGTGTTCCTGATCCTCACGCCGGCGGCGACGCCGGTCATCCAGCTCAAGGTGCTGGGCCGCATCGCCTCGTTCGTCACCAACGAGAACCTGCGCCGCAAGATCATGCGCGCCAAGTCGGCCGAGGCCCTGACGGACCTCTTGCGCACGGCCGACACGATGCTGGC
>CAZZGQ010000556.1:0-1884 GCA_964653765.1 uncultured Elusimicrobia bacterium
ACGAGCAGCGGCAAAAGGGTCTTTCGCACGGTCCGATTCTACAATACCGCCGCGATCGGACGGAACTTTCGGCTAGCGGGGTTGCGAGACCCCGGCGCGGGGCGCATAATAGCGCCGTGCCCGCCTGGCTCCTCGTCTTGGCCGCCGGACTCTCGCTGGCCGCGACGCCCGGTCCTTCCGACCCGCGGCTGGCCGAGCTGCGGCGGACGCTGGACACCGGCGAGTGGAACGCGCGCATGCACGCCGTCCACGAGCTGGCCGGCTTCGGCGCGCCGGCGCTGCCCGTCCTGAGCTTCGCCGCCGACGACGCCGACTACCAAGTGCGCCTCAACGCCGTCCACCAGCTGGGGCGCCTGGGCGAGCCCGCGGCCCGGACCCTGGCCGACGACGTCCGCTCCGAGCCCTGCCGCATCGTGCGCATCGCCGCGATCCATTGGCTCGGCAACATGGGCGACGCCGGGGCGCAGGCGCTGACGGACGCCCTCGACGACGAGAGCCGCATGCTGCGGCTGGAGAGCCGCTACTGGCTCGACAAGATGGGCCGCTCCGCCCCGGCGGGCGGCGAGGAGCGCCTGGCCGAAGCCTACAACGCCGAGCACGAAGACCTCAAGGTCTGCGCTTCCTCCCGGGCGCCCGGACGCCTGGCCCGGCCGGGGCGCGCGGAGGCGCCGGCGGCGCAGGCGCCCCGCCCGTCGACGAAGAAGCTCGACGCCGCCGCGCCCCCTCCGGTCGACGCGCTGGCGGCGCTGCGGCGGGGCGAGGCTTCTTCGCTGCTCGACCCGCCGCAGGTCCCGGCCCATCCCGCCGCCGAGAAGCCCGCCGCGCCAGAGGTCGCCCAGGCCGGGGCTCGCTCGATCTCGATCGACGAGCCGGCGGCTTCGTCCACCGGCCAAGCGGAGACCCTTCCCGACGGCGCGGCCGTTCCCGTCCAGGAAGCGCCGTCCGTCCAAGGGTCGGCCGAGCTCGCCCGGACCGAGCCGCGCAAGCTCGTTCCCGGCGAGGTCATGGCCCCCGCCGCGGGAAAGGCCGAGTCGCTTCCGGCGGGCGAGGTCGTTCCCGCTCATGAAGAGACGCATCGCGCGTCCGCCTCGCTCGAGGACGACGCGGGCACGGGCAAAGCCGAGAAAGATCCGGTGCCGGAACTGATCGAGCGGCTGCGCTCGGCCGATCCGCGCGCGCGGGCGCGCGCGGCCGACGAGCTGGGTAAGCGCGGCGATGCGGCCGCTCGCGCGGTCGGCGCGCTGCGCGGCGCGCTGCGCGACCGGGATCGCCGGGTGCGGGCCAGCGCGGCGTTGGCGCTGGGCCAGATCGGGGCGCCGGCCGCCGGAGCGGTCAAGGACCTGGCGCGAGCCTTGAAGGACAAGGACGAGGACGTGCGGCACAGCGCCGCCGTGGCGCTCGGGTATCTGCGCACGCCGCAAGCGCGCGCGGCGCTCGGCCGCTATATCGCGACGCCGGATGCCGGGCACTGAGCGCTTCTGAAACTGGTCGCGCGACCAGTTTCGACAACGCGCTTCAACGGGATGGCCGGCAAGCGCTTAAGGGTGTGATCTTTCGGGTTGAGCGCCACGCCGGTCGACTCCAAGGCGGTGACGCCGAGGATAGGTCGGTGCCGTCGGGTCCGAAGGTCACTCGTCCGGCGGTGATGTCGCCCATGAACTCGATCACGGCAAGGCTCGCAGACCGACGGTGACGCGGATCAGTCCCACTCGTTTCTCCCTGCGCGCTCGCATGGCCCGATTATATCAGCGCGCGGCTTGAACCGGCGCCGCGCTGCTGACCGGCACGTCGAAGTCGCGCGTCGGGCGGTTGCGGTAGGCGCCTTTGATGAAGTTCATCCAGGCGGGAGCGGCGATGGCGCCGCCGGCGCGGCCTTCGCCCAGG
>CAZZGQ010000557.1:0-1879 GCA_964653765.1 uncultured Elusimicrobia bacterium
CGATCGCCGTGGCGATCGTGACCGCCGGATAGAGGCCTTGGAAGCGCTCGAGCTTACCCATGTACTGTCCGCGCGACATCGCCGTCGTGAAGAAGTCCTCGGTGTCGACCTTGCGCAGGTCGGGGCTGGGCCCCAGGAAGCGGCCCGTGCGCAAGGTCTCCGTGCCTTGGGCGTTCACCACGGAGAGCTCGAGCACCGCCAGGTGCACCTGCATGATCCTGTTCAAGTACTGCTGCTGCTTGGCCGTGTTCATGCCCACGAAGTCGTCGAGGCCGGCCGTCTCGGAGAGGACGTTGCGGAAGGTGGCGATGTACTTGTAGACCGTGTCGGCGAAGCCCACGGCCAGCGACTCCTGCATGGCCAGGGTCTCCTTGCGCAGCGAGGCCTGGGAGATGTTGACGAGGTGGTAGCCGACCACGCCCATGGGCGCCAATGAGATGAGCAAGAACCAAAAAAGGATCTTGTAAGCGAGCTTGCCTCGCCTTGACGCGGACGCCATCTACTCCCCGCCTCCGGGGAATAGACGACGTCCCTCTACTATATAGAGCGCTGCCATAGGGGCCGGCGGAAGTGTAAGCGCGGCGGGCTTGAAATTTGTTGCGGAACTATTTCGGCGCGGCTGAAGCGCGTCGCCGACGACTCGGACTAACGGACGTCTACGCTAGGCAACGGCACCGACCCGGGAGAAATCAGGTCCGACCTTCACCTCGACCGGCCGTAAAGCCAATCCGAGATCGCTTTGAGCCAATCGCCGTCAGCGGAATGGCCGGAGACGAGATTGATCGCACTGCTTCCCGTGGGCGCCGCCGGCACGTTAGTGGTTACCTTGCGTCGAGCCATGACAGCGGCGAGTCGCGCGTCCGCCGATGGCGAATAGGAAGAGCCCCCGAACCGATCGGCGTCGGCGGCGGGCGTAAGGGCCCACTCCCGCGGGCTGAGATCGGAAGGCTCGGGATCCTCGCTGGCTGAGGAAAGACCCGCCATCAAGCGCTGCGCGCGCCGCCTGATCGCCGCTCCGATCAGGCGGGCTTGCTCGTCCTTGAGCCTCGGCGCCGCCTGCTGCGCGGTCGCGAAGCGTTCGAAGTCGTCCGGATGCAGTTCGGCCGTATGCACACCGGAGGCTCCATCGCAGCGCATGAGAACGCTGAATAAGGAACTGAGGTCAGGAGAGAATCCAGCACGCGCGCACAACTCGCCGCCGATAGCGTCGGCCTGCCTCTCGATATCACGCGAGAGCGCCGCGGCGCCGGCATCCAAAGGCTTCCCGGACGCGAGCGCGGCGTCCCGCTCGTCGAGCGCGCGCCGAGCATCCGCATCCGAGCCGGAATGCTGCACGGCATGCCCTACCTCATGGCAGAGCGCCTGGACGGCGGCCTTTGGGTCGCCGCGCATGCAACGCAGAAACCCATCGCTGAGGACCACCCCCTCCTCTGGCGAGTAGTAAGCGAAGACCCAAGAGACGTCCTTGACGAGGGAATGACTGAGCGTCACGCTGCCAGCCGGCAGCGAGGCGGCACGGACGATCCGGTGCAAGGGTTCCTCGAGAGCGCCGAGAAAGGCGCAATCTCTTTGATCCACCGGCCAGGGAGAGATCGAGTACGTCTGCATTAATCTGACGTACTGCTCTCCATAGGCGTAGGGACATTGCGCAGGAGGCTGCGCCGCCGCGGCCGCCGAAACGAAGGCAAGCCAGATCGTGCCGAGCACGAGCCCAGTGTAAGACGACAAACCGCCTAGTTCAAGCCCTCTTTCGAAGAAAAAGACGCAAGGAGCAGGCCCGCCTTTCGGCGACCCCGCCCGCTCTACGCCGGCTTGCTGTTCCGGGACAACAACTGCTTGATGCGGACGGAGAGCTCGGCCAGATCGAAGGGCTTGGTCA
>CAZZGQ010000558.1:0-1869 GCA_964653765.1 uncultured Elusimicrobia bacterium
TTACTCTTCGTCGGCGCCGGCTTTGACGCGGGCCGGGCGGCCCGCCGCTTCCCAGGACAGGTAGGCCTGGATGAAGGGATCGAGGTCGCCATCCATCACGGCCTGGATCTGCGAGGTCTGGTGGCCGGAGCGCAGGTCCTTGACCATCTGGTAGGGCATGAAGACGTAGCTGCGGATCTGGTGGCCGAAGCCGATCTCGCCCTGCTGGCCGTAGTGCTTGTCGAGGGCGGAGCGCTTCTTGTCAAGCTCGAGCTGGTAGAGCTTGGCCTTGAGCATGTTCATGGCGGTGACGCGGTTCTGCATCTGGCTGCGCTCGATCTGGCAGGCCACGACGATGCCCGTGGCCTTGTGGGTGAGCCGCACGGCCGTCTCGACCTTGTTGACGTTTTGGCCGCCGGCGCCGCCGGCGCGGAAGGTGTCGAGGACGACGTCGCTGTCCTTCACCTCGATCTCGATGTCGCCCTCGATGTCCGGCAGGATGTCCAATGAGGCGAAGGAAGTCTGGCGGCGCTTGTTGGCGTCGAAGGGCGAGATGCGCACCAGGCGATGCACGCCCAGCTCGCCGCGCAGGAAGCCGTAGGCGTTGGGCCCGCGCACGAAGGCGGTGAGGTTCCTGATGCCCGCCTCTTCGCCCTTGAGCACGTCGGTGATCTGAAAGGTCAAGCCCTTGCGCTCGGCCCAGCGCGTGTACATGCGCACGAGCATGTCGGCCCAATCGCAGGCCTCGGTGCCGCCGGCGCCGGCGTGGAAGCTGACGATGGCGTCGTTGGCGTCGAACTCGCCGGAGAGCTTGAGCTTGGCGTCCATCGCCGCCAGCAGCGACTCGGTGGCCGAGAGCCCCTTCTGCACTTCCTTGAGCTCGCCGGCGTCCTGGACCTCGTTGGCGAGCTCCAAGTGCGCCTTCAGGTCCTCGAGGGACTTGGCGGCCTGCTCGTAGTCCTGGAGCTTCTTCTTGAGGGCGTTGAGCTCCTTCGATTTCTTCTTGGCCGCCGAAGAATCCGACCAAAACGAGGCATTGCCCGCCTCGGCCTCGCGCGTCTCGATATCGGCGCGCAGCTTCGGCAGGTCGAGCAGCTTGGCCAGGTTGGCCAGCTTGACTCGCTCCTCCTCGAGCTTGTCGGCGGTCTCCTTGAACATCGGCCTATTTTACGAAATCCGGAGACAGGCGGACATTTCAGGCTCGCAGGCCCGGTGCCAGGCTTTAAGTATTGTGCCTAGGCACAATTCTCAGTCTTCGATCAGCTGCAGCGGCTCGGCGCGGTAGGTCTGCTTGGCGCCCAGGCGGGCGTTGATCTCGGCCGGCGTGTAGTCCGGGCCCAGCTCGTTGATCTTGGAGAGCGGCTCGACGCCCTTCTTCGCCTCGGCGGGAGCGTCGTCGGCGAAGATGACGCCGAGCTGCCTCATCGAGAGGTCGCTCACGGGCTTGCGCAGGAGCGTGTTCCCCGCGGCGTCCAGCACGGTCACTTCCGGCTGGGCGTCCTTCGAGGGCTGCGTCGGGAACGCCACGACCACCTTGCCGTCCGGGTAGCGGCGCTCGAGGACGTTGGCGGCGGCCAATCCCACGTCCACGATCCTGTTCGTCGAGACGTTGTAGTAGACCCTGTCCTTGCCCCGGGCGAAGCCCTTCTTGCGCTGCCAGTAGCTCTGGCTCTTGAGCAGCTCGCGGTAGTTCGCGAGGATATCGCGGATCTGGCTGGCCTTGATCGAGCGGCGCTCGAACTGGAAGCGGCCGGGAAAGCGCCGCGCGAGCTCGCGCACCTCGTCGGCCGTCAGGTCCGGGTTCTGCTCGACGGAGAAGGTCTCCGTGCGCGTGTGCTTGCCCTCGGCCACGGCGGCGTCGAACTCGGCCTGCGTCTTGTAGACCTGGCC
>CAZZGQ010000559.1:0-1864 GCA_964653765.1 uncultured Elusimicrobia bacterium
CCGTGCTTCCAGCGGCCGAAGTCGTGGACGTAGCCCAGGCTCAGCTGGTTGACGGTGAACGTCCCATTGCGGGGATCTCCCGGCTCGAAGAGCTCATCCTTGTCGACGCGCTCGATCCGCGCGAAGACGGAGTGCGTCCGCTCGATGTGGACGGCGGACTCGAGCAGGAAGCCGTCGAGCGTGTTGCCGGGCCGGCTGCGATTGCGGCCCCAGGCGAACGTCGTCTGGACGGGATACTCGTCGAAGAGGCGCGCGTTCCACATGGCGGACGCCGTCAAGCGTCCCACGTTGACGTCGGGCTCGAGCTGCTCGGGGCTGACGATGTGGCCGTAGCTGGCCTGCAGCGCCCAGTCGCGAGTGGGGTTGAAGGAGAGGCGCGTCGAGAACGAGTCGAAGTCGGGCTTCTCGACGTCCCAGCGGTACTGATCCGGCTCGCGCCCGCGGAACGCGGAGCCTTCCAGCTTCCAGTTCCGCCAGACGTAGCCGGCCGTGGCCACGCCGTAGGTGATGTGCGTCGAGTCGAGCCAGTGGTGGGTGATCGGCGCCTGCGGGTTGTCCATGCCGGAGAACCTGTGCATGAACGTGACCGGTCCCAGCGCGGGCTCGCCCGGTAGGCCGAAGTAGGCGAAGGCGGAGCCGTTCTCCGTGACGGGATGGCTGTAGGTGGCCGCCAGCTCCATGAACAGGTCATGCGGATGCTGCCGGTCGATGAGCGGCGTGACCCCGTCGGCGGTCTCTCCGGTCTGAAAGAGCAGCGGGTAGCCGCTCTTGCCCATCGCCGGGTCGAGCGAGCCCATGCCGCGCAGGCCGAGCGTGCCGCCCCAGAGCGGGCGCTGCGCCATGACCATCAACATGCTTTCGCTGAAGCCCTTCGAGCCGCCGCGCGGCCCGCCCTGCCGATCGTAGACCCCGTCGGCGTAGCCGTGGAGCATCACCATCCAGTCGCCGGGCATCAGGTGGATCCCTTCCATCGGGGTCGAGTCAGGCTGCCAGGAAGTGCCGGAGGCCTCTCTCGACATCGAGTAGCCGCCGTACATGCCGTGCATGCGGGGCACGTCGTGAGCCGCGGCGCGGCCGGCGCAGCCGACGATGCTCGTGAGGAGGAAGACGAGGGTCGAGCGTTTCATCGGCGTTCTCCGCGCGCGGGGATGATCCTGAGGGCCTCGGCCGTCGGCGGGCCTGCCCGGAACTCTGGATGGCTGACTTGGCCGCCGGCGTGGGCGATCCAGCCCGCGGCCGCGGCGCAGGCCGCGGCCAAGATCAGGGAGGCGGCGCGCAAAGGCCCCGCGGCGCGCCATCGCTTCCGTCGCGCGATCAGCGCGGCCGCGGCCACGACGGCGGCGAGGTAGAAGAGCCACTGCGTGTCCTCCGCTCTCGCCATGTGGACGTCGAGCCACTGTTGGCCTTCCCTAGGCAGCGTGTCGTAGAGCCGGTCATAGGCGCGCTGTCCGAGCTCGATCGTGGGCCACGTGACGGCGCCGGCGACGGCGACGAGCGTCAAGCCCGGCTCCGCCGCGGCGGGAAAAGCGAAGGAGGCGGCGAGGACGACGCCGCCGGAGATCATGCCGAGCGGCGGGATGGGGTTGAGCAGCACGTGCCAATATTCCGGCATCCGCATGTGCCGCGCCATCGTCGCGGCTTCGGAGACGGCGGGGCGCGCCGCGGGAACGGCGGCGGCCGGGCGATGGTGCCCTTCGTGCGAGAACGCGAACGGCGCGAGAAAGAGCGCCACGGCGAGCAGCGGTGCGACGGCGAAATTCCTCATCGGAGCCTCCTGGAATGCGCGGCGAACGGAGCGACGGCCTAGTTCACGGGACGACGGAGGCCGTAGGCGGGGCCCGAGGGCTTAGAGAGGACGAAAGGA
>CAZZGQ010000560.1:0-1844 GCA_964653765.1 uncultured Elusimicrobia bacterium
GCGTCCGGGAAGCGCTTGAAGAGCTCCGGCGTCACCATGTTGACGCGCTTGTCGGTGCACTGCGCCGAGAGGATGGTGGCGACGATCAGCTGCAGGGGCGTCTTGAAATCCAGCTCGCAGTGGGCGTCCGGATAGAGCTTGCGCAAGGCGGCGACCACCTTGCGGGCCTGCTCTTTCCTATCGAGCCGAGGAGACTTCGACGCCGTTTTTGCTGAATGGATAGTAGTACAACCCCAAGAAGACCGGGTTCTCGTAAAAGCCCTTCACCCAGTCCCGCATCGCGAAGGCGCCGACATAGTGGACCGTGGAGATCGACGGCACCTCCTCGTAGCCCAGCTTCAAGATCCGGTCGTAAGTCGCCTGCCGCCGGGACGGGTCCACCTCGCGCACCGCTTTGTCGATGAGCTGATCCATCTCGACGTCGTGGAAGCGCTGCGCGCTCGCGTACCGCCCGTCCGAATGATAGAAATTGTAGACGAAGTTGTACGCGTCCGGATAGTCCGCCGTCCAGCCGCGCGAGAACATGGGCATCAGCTGGCGCTGCGCCTTGTCGAGGTAGGAGGCCCACTCCACGCCGCGGATGTCGATGTGGAACTTCGGATTGAGGCGCTCGATGTTCTTCTTGAGGATCTGGCAGGCGGCCTCGCGGTTCTCCGAGCCCACGTTGTAGGTGAGCGTGAAGCGGAAGCCCTTCTCCCAGACCTGGGTGTCCCAGGCCTTGCGCAGGTGCGCCTCGGCCTTCTTGAGGTCGTAAGTATAGAAGGGCTGCTTCGGATCGGCGCCGGGGACGTAAGGCGGCACCGGCCCCTTCGCCCGGACCGCCTTGCCCTTGAACGTGTCGTTGAGCAGGGCGTCGTAGTCGAAGGCGTAGGCGAAGCCTTGGCGCACGTCCGGGTCCGAGAAGAAGTCCGGCGGGATGCCGTCGCCATCGAGTTTTCCGGATCCGATATCGGGGTTGGCGAACGTGTTGATCTTGAAGGTGAAGAAGAGGACCGGGTCCGTCATCAGCCGCGGCAGGTCGTCGACGATCTTCACGCCGGGCAGGCCCTGCAGCTGGCCGATCAGCGGGCGCAGCGTCTCGATGATGTCGGCGTCGCCGGACTGCAGCATGAGCCGCCGCGTCGAGAACTCGGGCACCGTCTTCACGAGGACGCGCTTGAGCGCCGCCGGCGCGCGCCAATAGCGGTCGTTGCGCTTGAGCAGCACGTATTTCGCCGTGCGATCCCAGCGCTCGAGCGCGAACGGGCCCGTGCCGTTCATGTGCTCGAAGAAATAGGAGCGCTCGTCCTGCGGATTGTTGAACTTTTGCCATGTGGCGGCCGTCCCGTCCCACTCGCCGTGGGCGACGGCCCAGGCCTTGGGCGTCACGTAGGACCAGCGCGCCATCACCGACAGAAACGGAGCGAAGGGCCGCGGCAGGCGGATGACCAGCGAGTCGCCCTCGACGCGGATCGCCTTCTCGAGCTTCTTGAAGTCCACCACGATCTTGCCCGACGCGTCGCGCGTCGAGTCCGCGCCGAGGATCGGCTGCAAGAGCAGGGAGGAGGGGCCGCCGACGCGGTCGGTGAGCATGAACCGCATCAAGGAATAGCGCGCGTCCTCGGGCGTCATCAGCGAGCCGTCGTGGAAGCGCACGCCGCTGCGGATCGGGAAGCGGTAGGTGAGGCCGTCGGCGGAGATGAGGCCGTTCTTGAGGGTCGGGACCTCGGTGGCCAGCAGCGGCACGAAGTGGTTGAGCTGCGAGCCGCTGTAGCCGATCAAGGGCTCGTAGACGTTGAGGATGAGAGCCTGGCTGGCGTTGTCGTACGGATAGGCCGGGTCCAGGCTCGTCACCTCGCCGACGG
>CAZZGQ010000561.1:0-1842 GCA_964653765.1 uncultured Elusimicrobia bacterium
TCGACGATACTCACGCGCGCGCCCCGCCGACGCAGCCCGGCCGGCAGCTCCGGCGGCGCGCGCTTGGCGCGCGGCAGCAGCACGCGCTCGCCCGGCCGCGCCGGGATGGCGCGGGCCAAGGCCTCGCCGCGGCTCTCCGCCACGGCGCTGGCGGCCCAGCCGCGCTCGGCCAGCGCCGCCGCGGTCTTCTCGCCGATCGCGAACGCGCGCGCGCCTTCGCCCAGGCGCGGCCGCATCCCAAGCGCGCGGCCGCGCGCGAAGAAGCGCTCGACGGCGTTCTGGCTCGTGAAAACCACGAAGCGGTACGAGGGCAGGGCGCGCAGGGCGGCGTCCATGCGGCGATACGACGACGGCTCGGCGATCTTGATCACGGGAGCGCAGACCACGCGCGCGCCGGAGCGCGCGAGGCGGCGCACGAGGGCGTCGGCCTGGGCGCGCGGGCGCGTGACGACGATCGTGCGGCCGGAGAGGCTGCTCACGGCCTTATTCTATAAAAAGGCGATGGAGCGACAGCGGGCCGACGCGGCGCGGGGCCGGGTCGCGGGCCAGCGCGCCGTCCATGAGGGCGAGCGTCCTCTCGTCGTAGTAGCCGGAGCCCGGCGCATACATGCCGAGGCCGCCGTTGACGAGGACGTGCGTGACGCCGAGCGCGGCCAGGCGCCGCGTCAGGTCCTGCGGCGTCGCCAGGGCGCGGTAGACGATCAGCCCCTGGTTGTAAGGATCGCCCCAGAGGTAGTCGACGTCGAGATAGTAGCCACGGATCTCGCGGAAGAGCAGCACGCGCGCCCCGGTCCCGGCGAGCTCCCGCGAGAACCGCCTCATGGCGTCGTAGTGATCGAGCGAGCGCGAGAGGTAGAGCTGCCGCGGGTCCGCGCCCGGCGTCGCGCGCGAGCGCAGCGCGAGCACGGCGAAGAGCTCGTTGCTTTGCGAGACGCCGACGACGGGCCACACGGCGAAGGCGGCGAGGACGAGCGCGGCGGCGCGGCCCGCGCGCCCGCGCGCGGACAGCTCGCGCGCCTGCCAGGCGATCGTCGTCGCCAGCGCCGGGAAGAGCGGCAGCAGGAAGCGCCAGCCCTCGTGGTGGCGCCACAGCGCCGCGACGAAGACCGGGGCCGGCAGCCACAAGAAGACGAGCCACGCGGGCCAGCGCCGGCGCCGCGCGGCCGCGACGAGCGCCGCCGCGGCGGCGGGCGCGACCAGGCTCAGCGGCCCGTAGCGCAGGAGCTCATCCGCCGGCGGCCACGCGCGCCACTCGTTGAGCCGCACGTACGCCGCGGCGATCGCCGGGCCTCCCCACCGCCCGTGGAGCAGCCCGGGCAGCAGCGGCCAGATCGGATTGCCCGCGCCGAGCCAGGCCTTCAGGAGCCACGGCGCGACGAACAGTCCCGAGCAGGCGGCAAAGCCCAGCGCCGCCCGCGCCCCGCCGCGTCGCCACGCCCAGAGCAGCCAGACCGGCAGCGCCAGCAGCCCGAGCAGCTTGCAGGCGACCGCGGCTCCGGCGAGGAGCGCCCCCGCCCACAGCCACGCGGTACGGCGCGACGCGGCCCAGCGCCACAGCGCCGCCGCGGCCGCGAGATGGAAGAAGGCCCAGGCCCCGTCGCTGTGCGGCAGGCCGGACAGGCTCAGCGCGACGGGCTGCGCGGCGGCGACGGCGGCGGCCAGCCAGCCGTCGGCCTCTCCCCACTCGCTCGCCGTCAGCCCGACGAGCGCCACCCACGCCGCGCACAGCCCCGCGTGCGCCAACGCCGCCGCGCCGTCGCGGCCCGCGCCCAGCGCGGCGCCGTAGAGCGTCTCCATCAGGTGCGGCCAGTGGCTGTGCAGCATCCACGGGATCTCCACGAC
>CAZZGQ010000562.1:0-1839 GCA_964653765.1 uncultured Elusimicrobia bacterium
GGTCACTCTTGTCGCTTGACCCAGGACCCTCTAATGAGTGACACCCTTGTTTACTAACGCCTAGGCCTTGGAGAGAACGCGGACCGGCAGCACCATCGCGTTGAGGCCGCTGAACTGAAGGCGGCGCTGGAGCTGGTAGGCCGTCTCGTTGTGCAGCAGGCGCTGGAACCAGCGTTCCTGCTCGAAGACCAGCTTGCCGGCGAAGACGATGGAGCGCGGGTATTCCTTGCTGACGTCGATGCAGAGCTGCTCCGCTTCCTCGACGACCTCGGTGCTGACGGCCAGCTTGTAGCCGGCGGCCAGGCCCCAGCTGTGGGCGAGGTCCACGTAGCGCTTGAGGGAGGCTTCGGTGCGCTGGCGGACCTCGTCGACCTCCTGCACGCCCTTGAAGGTGGCGGAGTCGATGACGGCGACGGACACGAACATGAAGTTCTTGAAGTAGCCCGGGAACAGCCGCTGGATGGCGAGCAGCGAGTGGATGCCCAGGCCGCCGTAGGCGCCGACGAGCAGCACGGCCGTGGGCGCCTTCGGGTCCAGCGGCGGCGCCGTGACGCCGGGCGAGGCGGGGAGGTTGCCCAGGACCTCGTCCAGGCGCGAGAGGTTGCGCGTCACGGCCTGGTAGTGGCGGCGGATGATGAAGCAGAGGGTGACCAGCAGGCTCGTCATCAGCATCGTGATCCAGCCGCCTTCCGTGAACTTCTCCACGCAGCTGACGACCAGGATCGAGAAGCACAGGCACCAGCCCGTGATGTGGACGTAGATCTCGTGGCCCCACTTCCCGGCCTCGCGGTACTTGCGGCGCCAGAAGCGGATCATCGAGGTCTCGGTCAGGCAGAACGTGATGAACACGTTGATCGAGTACATCAGGACCAGCGTCGTGATGTCGCCGCGCGTATAGAGGAGGGTGGCGATAGAGGCGCCGCCGATCAGCAGCACGCCGTCCTGCATGGTCAGGCGGTCCGAGAGCGTGGCGAAGCGGTGCGGCAGCCAGGAGTCGTGGGCCATGTTCGCCATCACGCGCGGGCCGTCGATGAAGCCGGCCTGGGCGGCGACGAAGAGCAGGGCGGCCTCGGTGAAGAGGGTGAGGACGACGAACCAGTTGCCGAGCGGGATGCCGTGCGCCTTCGCTCCGGCGACGAAAGACTCGATCATCACCGCGTTCGTCGTCTTGCCGACCACGGGCTCAACGTGGAACAGCAGGTAGCCGAGCGTGATGCCGCCGGCGGTGATGGCCAGGGAGCCGGCCATGTAGATCATGGTGCGCTTGCCCGTCTCCACCTTGGGCTCCTGCATGATGGAGAGGCCGTTGGAGACCGCCTCGATGCCGGTATAAGTGCCGGCGCCCATGGAGTAGGCGCGCAGGAACAAGGCCGCCATGCCGACGAAGCCCAAGGTGGCCAGGCCGCCCTGGAAGCCCGTGTGGACCTCGTGGACGACGGCCGGGAACTCGTGGACGCGCAGCAGCATCGTGCCGAAGATCAGCACGACATGCGTGAGCACGAAGGTGAGGAAGATGGGCATCAGCGCCGTGACCGACTCCTTGACGCCGCGCAGGTTCATGCCGGTCAGGAGGGCGATGGCGGCGAACTCGGCGGGCAGCTTCAGGGCCTGGTAATGAAGGGGCAGGAAGCTGAAAAGGGCGTCGGCGCCGGCGGCGATCGACACGGAGATCGTCAAGACGTAGTCGATGAGCAGCGCCGAGCCGGAGACCACTCCCCATTTGGGCCCGAGCAGGCGCGAGGCGACCACGTAGCCGCCGCCGCCGAAGGGGAAGTGCTCGATGATGCGCGAGTAGGCGTAGGAGATGATGAAGACGGTGGCCGCGGTGGCCAAGGCCAG
>CAZZGQ010000563.1:0-1822 GCA_964653765.1 uncultured Elusimicrobia bacterium
CTCGACGGGCTGGAGGAGATCCGGCAGGCGTTGCTGTTGTCGGTGCCGACGCAGGCGTACTGCCGGCCGGACTGCAAGGGGCTCTGCCCGCAGTGCGGGGTGGATCGGAATGTGAAGGACTGCGGCTGCAAGCCGCCGAATAAATTTAAGATCACGCACAGAGGAAGAAAAGACAATGCCTAACCCGAAACGGAAGCACACCCGATCCCGCCGCGACAGCCGCCGCGCTCAGAACTGGAAGCTCGACGCGATGTCGGCCAGCGTCTGCGAGAACAAGGACTGCGGCCGCAAGCGGCCGCCGCACTCCGTCTGCCCGCACTGCGGCTGGTACAACGGCCGCGTCGCCGTCGCCCAGAAGGTCAAGGAGAAGAAAGCCGAGGGCGGCGAAGGCGAGCAGCAGTAGTTCTGTAGCCGACGCACCGGTCAAGGGGCGGCTATCCACGTGGATAGTCGCCCCTCGCTCATTTCCCCTAGCGGCCTCGCGTAAGCAACTATGTCGGGCCACAGTCGCTTACGCTGGCCGACTGTGTTCAAACACAGTCGGTCAGCGTCTAAAGCAGCGGGCCCAGGGTCGGCTGGGCCGAACGAAGACCGCTCGCGGGGCCCGGAGGCCCAGAGAGATTTCTCCGGCGCTTCGTACCATATCCCCATGGTTCTCGGCTTCCTGTTGCTCCTCTCTCTGCCGGCCCACGCCGCCGTCCGCCTCGACACCCATCCGCTGATGCCGATCGTGGCCGATAACGCCGGCTTGCGGCAAGGGATCGCGGCGCAGCTGCAGCTGCTGCCCGAGTCGGCGATCGGCTCCGAGGAAGTCCAGCGCTTCGACATGGCTCGGCCCGAGGACGATGCCCGCTCGATCGAGGCGCGCAAGATGGCCTTGGCCATGGCCGTGAACAAGGACGCGCTCCCGCAGGGCGCCTTGAGCGAGCTGCTGGGCCCGAAGGGCGCGCGCGGCATCGAGGCGCTGGCCGCTGACGAGCTCCTCATGGCGCGCAACCAAAGCATGTCCGACCTCGCCGACGAGGCGGGCGTGGAGCGGCTGCGCCTTCGGTTGGCGGAGCTCTTCGACGCCGCACGCGAGCGTCACGACGTCCACTCGGATTTCGTGCCCGAATCGACCGCTGTCTCCAAGCTAGAGGGCGCGATCGTCGAGCGTGGGACTCATCACGAGCGGCCGGCCGTCACCCTCACGCTGCCGGACGGCTCGCGGATTCTCGCCGTGAAAGTCGGCTCCGCGCGGACGTGGGACGAGGCGCGCAACCTCGCGCGCCAGCGCGAAAGGCAGTGGGATCTGCCGACGGAAGACGAGATGCAGGCTCTCGTCCGCTCGGGCGCCCTCGACGTGAGGATCCCCACCGGTCCCGATCATCCGGGCGGCCTCAATCCTCTTTGGACCCGCTCGTCGCGCGAAGCCGAGAACGCGCACCTCTCCGGCACCTCGCAGGCCGTCGCCCTCTTCGATAACGCCCCAGGGGGCGGGATCGGCCTCATCGACGTCGGACCGCAGGCCGTCGCGCGCATCAAGGGCGAGCTCGAGAAGCTCCGTGAGAGCATCGACGCGGCGCAAGCGCGCGCCCACGTCTGGCGTCTCGAGAAGATGCTCGCCGCCATCGAGCACGGCTATCCCGTCTGGACCGTCACCGCCAAGCAGGGCTTCTCCGCGCCGCCTTCCGCCGCGGCCGCGAGGCCTGATCGCCGGAAGCTCCACTGATCCGCGGCCGCCGTCGCCCCGCCTACATCGCCCTGTCACGTTAAAAAAACGTGTCTGCGGCGATTTTTTTCTTCCCAAATCCGTTTTTTCAATTGTAGAATCACGGCGTCG
>CAZZGQ010000564.1:0-1810 GCA_964653765.1 uncultured Elusimicrobia bacterium
GGGTTCCTGATCCAGATTGCATCGATATCCGAATGGACGAACTCCTCTCCGGAGGCCAGCAGCGCGCTGAACACGCGGATCCGCTGCGACCACAGGTCGCGAAGGTTGCCGGTCCAGTGGATTGGCGCGGCCGGAACCCGCTGCGCTGCGCACCAATCGGCGATCTGCGAATCCAGGCAGAAGACCTTGACCCGGCCGACTTCCAACGCGTTCAGGCGGGACAGCCAGATCTGCAACAGGGGCAGATAGTTCGAGTCGGCGAACGTGATGACCAGAGGATCGGACTTCATCCGGCACCCCGCACGCGCCAGTCAGAACTCATAGCGGAACAGGCTCGCATCGAGCGCGTACATTTCCCCGACGAGCTTGCGCGTTTCGTCGGTGTAGTACTGCCGGTAATCGCGGTGGTGTGATTTCATTCTGAGCGGCAGGTCCTGATCGACCCCGAGCTTGTCGCGGATCACCCGCCAGTCGGCCGGCAGGTTCTCGTAGCGGGCGATGAAATTCACCAGCGGCTTCTGGTCGGGGCCGAAGATATAGAGATATTGCGGATAGAGATAGTGAGGCAGCGACACAGCCGTCGCCGTCGCGGCTGCCATGAACAGGGCGTGCAGCTGTCGGACCTGGTTGTCGAACTCGGCGGCCGCGAGCTCCTCACCCTTGGCCCACTTCTGATCGGTCCACGCCAGCGCGGAGACCAGCCGGTCCCACGGATTGCGGACGATCGTGAATTTGAAGTACGCGTTGAAAACGGCATCGTCGTTCAGGGCGGCCTGGATGTCCTGCGCTGTCATGTGCTGCGTCTGCCGTCCATACAGATGTTCGCGATCGAATACCTGATTGAAGTACGGGACGACGCCGATGTCCGTCTTGTCGCCATGCATTCCGAGTACGGCTTCGACCGAAGTGCCGGCCGTCTTGGGAATGTGAACGAAAATGGTCTTGTGTGGATGGGAAACTGGCACGGCGTTCACGCAGGCGGGGCTGAAGTGTTTTCGTATCCGAGCTCGCGCATCAACGGCCCGAAGGCCACCGACAGTCGCCGCCGCTGCTCGGGCGATAACGCCCGTGCGCCCTCACCTGCCTTCCCGGCACGCATGAACCGCAGTCCGGAACCGATCGACGGCTGCAAATACGGCTTGTAGAAGATCCCGACGTTACGGCTGCGGATGTCCGCCTCTTCGATTTCCTTCATGCGCTCGAAGGACGAGCCGGCCACCGCCCGCTGAATGTCCTCGTCCGTGCGTCCCAGTCCCAGGAACGAGCAGATCTGCCTCGCGCCGTGCAGTCCGTCGGCGAGAAGGTCCTCGTATCGCAGCGGCAGGACCGGAAAGGGGTGCTTCGTTGCCAGCCAGGTGTGTACGTGATCGTCCCAGGCTCCCATGCGCAATTCGAGCCAGCGGGGGTCGCCCCGAGCGCTGAGGTAGCGGTCGACGTACTGGTCGAGTGCCGTCTGGTTCTCCGCCGCGGTCGTGCCGCTGCGCTTGGAGTAATGAAAGTTCGACAGCATGACGTCGGCAGGATCGCGCACGACATAGATGGCTCCCGCCGTGTGTTCTGCCAGCGGCAGACCCGGCGAGAACGGGAAGTGCGTCTTCAGGAATACCGGCGCGGCCGGCGGCTCCGGGAGCGCACCGAGCTCGTGGATGTCCGGCGCCAGGCGATTGAGCGCCGCGGCCGAGTCTTGCGGTCCGAATACGAGATTGCAGACCAGAAAGCGCACCCACGTGTTGCCGCTCTTGGGGTACGAGACGATCCAGACGACGTTTCTTCCAGGGTTGGACACGGTGGACACTCAATCTCGAGCGGG
>CAZZGQ010000565.1:0-1806 GCA_964653765.1 uncultured Elusimicrobia bacterium
CATGAAACTGGCCGAATTAGAGGCGGAGGCCGTCTACATCCTCCGCGAAGCCGCGGCGCAATCGCGGCGCTGCGCCCTGCTGTTCTCCGGCGGCAAGGATTCCACGGTGATCGTGCGCCTGGCCGAGAAGGCGTTCCGGCCGGGGCGCTTCCCGTTCCCCCTTCTGCACGTCGACACCGGGCATAACTTCCCTGAGACCCTCTCTTTCCGAGACGAGCTGGCCGCCAATCTGGGCGAGGAGCTGGTCGTGCGCAACGTCGAGGACACGATCGCGCGCGGCCGCGCCGTGGACCCCAAGGACCCCCGTGTGGGCCGCAACGCGCTGCAGTCGATCACGCTCCTGGACGCCGTCGCCGAGCTCAAGCTCGACGCCCTGATCGGCGGCGCGCGACGCGACGAGGAGAAGGCCCGCGCCAAGGAGCGCGTGTTCTCATTTCGGGACGAGTTCGGCCAGTGGGAGCCGCGCGCCCAGCGCCCGGAGATGTGGAACCTCTACAACGGGCGCGTGCGGCCCGGCGAGCACATGCGGGTCTTCCCGCTGAGCAACTGGACCGAGCTCGACGTCTGGTCCTACATCGCCCAGGAGCGCCTGGAGCTGCCCTCGATCTACTTCGCCCACCGCCGCCGGTGCGTGCGCCGCGCCGACGGCACGCTGCTGGCCCGCTGCGCCCAGATCCAGCCGCTGGAAGGCGAGCGAGAGGAAGAGCTGACCGTCCGCTGCAGGACCGTGGGCGACATGAGCTGCACCGGCCTCGTCGAGTCGACGGCGGCCACGCTGGAAGCCGTCCTGGCGGAGACGGCCGGCGCCCGGACCTCCGAGCGCGGCACGCGCATGGACGACAAGCTCTCCGAGAGCGCGATGGAAGACCGCAAGCGGCAAGGATATTTCTAGATGAGCGACGTCCTACGGCTGGCCACGGCGGGCAGCGTCGACGACGGCAAGAGCACCCTGATCGGAAGGCTCCTCTACGACAGCCGGGCGATCCTGGAGGACCAGCTCTCGGCGCTGAAGGCCGCGACGGCGCGGCGCGGCGGCGAGGGCCTCGAGCTCGCCCTCCTGACCGACGGCCTGCGCGCGGAGCGCGAGCAAGGCATCACCATCGACGTCGCCTACCGCTACTTCAGCACCGCCAAGCGCAAGTTCATCATCGCCGATTGCCCCGGGCACTACCAGTACACGCGCAACATGATCACGGGCGCGTCCACGGCGGACGCCGCGCTGGTGCTGGTCGACGTCACCAAGGGCGTGGTCGAGCAGACGACGCGGCACTTCGTGGCGGCGGCGCTGCTGCGGGTGCCCCACGTCCTCGTCTGCGTCAACAAGATGGACCTGTGCGCCTACTCGGAGGACGCTTTCCGCGCCATCGCCGACCAGATCCGCGCGCTGGCCCGGCGCTTCTCGCTGCCCGAGCCGGAGACCATCCCCATCAGCGCTCTCTCAGGCGACAACGTGGTGGAGCGCTCGCCCAGCACGCCCTGGTACGGCGGCCCTTCCCTCCTCGAGAGGCTCGAGACGCTCGACGCCGGCTGCCCCTGCGGCTCCTCTTTGCGCCTGCCGGTGCAGGGCAGCACTCTCGCGCGCGGCTTCCGCGGCTACTTGGGCTTCCTGGCGTCCGGCTGCCTCTCGGTCGGCGACGCCGTGATCGCGCTGCCCGGCGGAGCCGAGGCCAAGGTGACCGGACTGCGCCTGGGCGACGCCTCCCTCGAGAACGCGCAGGCTCCGTCGGCCGTCACCTTCACCCTGGACCGCGAGCTGGACGTGGCTCGGGGCGACATGATCTGCCGCGCCGCCGCTCCCGCCTCGGT
>CAZZGQ010000566.1:0-1806 GCA_964653765.1 uncultured Elusimicrobia bacterium
CCGCCGCTGCGCTTCGGCGTGCCGGCCGAGGTGTCGCTGCTGACGCTCAGCCGTGCCTGAGCCGCAGCAGCAGGACGATCAGCAGGCCCGCGACGGCCGCGGCGAACAAGAGCGTCCTCGGGGCCGGGGAGCCTGAGCCTTCCGCGGGCGCGCCCGGATAATCCGACGACAAGGAGACGGCCCCGCCGGCCTTCTTCACGTTGATCTTGATGCTGTAGTGCTTCACGACCTTGGACGGGGAGCCCGCCGGGGCGTCGGCGGCGGCCTTGGCCGCCTCGATCTGGGCGCGGATGAGCGCGCGAAACCGCTCGGGGACGTCCTCGATGCGGGCGTACTCCACGCCGTTGACCATCAGCTTCAGCTTCTCGGGCTCCATGTGGGGCCAAGCTTAGCCCTGCGAGGCCGCGGCCGCAAGGCCTACAGGAGGCTGATGCCTCTAGGCCCTGGGCGGAGAAGTGGGGGCCCAAGGACCCGGGCGCCCCAAGGGCGGCGCGTCTACAATACGGGGCATGGCGACCAGGCTCTTGTTGGCCCTCCTTTTGGCCGCGTCGGCGCGCGCCGCCGGCCCCGTGCGCCTGCCGGAGGAGTTGGAACGCCCCGCGTCGGCGAGCGTGACGGGGCCCGCGGCCGCCGTCACCCCGGACGCCGCGCTCGGCGGCCTTCCCGAGGCGGCCGCGCCGGCTTTGGAAGCCCCCGCTGGCGCGGCGCCGGCGGCGCCGGAGGCCGAGGCGGCCGGCAGCGGGGTCCGGGGCCAGGACGTCCCGCCCTCCTCGCTCGACGCGCTCTTCGACGGACGGCGGCGCGCCGGCCGCGGCGGCTCGACCTTGGCGGAGGCCGGGCGGATCCAGGAGCTGCGGACGCTGTCGCTGCCATGGCGCACGCGCGCCCAGGTCGCCAAGCTGCAGGCCACCCCGGCGCGCGAGACCACGCGCTTCTCCGTCATCGGCGACTCCGAGCCGGGAGAGCTGTGGTTCATCCGGTTGCTCAATCCCAAAGGCCGCGGCATGTACGAGAAGCTCTTGCGGCGGGCATCCGAGCAGCTGGGCGAGTTCACCGTGCAGATCGGCGACATGGTCAGCCGGGGCACCGTCTCGAACTTCCTCGATTTCTTCCGCAAGCTCCACGCCGTCGCGCCTCCTCAGGTGTACCTGACCGTCCCCGGCAACCACGACCGCAGCACTCCCCGCGCCCGGCGCACCGGCAACGACGACCTCTATCGCTGGCTCTTCGGCTACTCGGACCACTACTTCGACCGCGCCGGAACGCGCTTGGTCTTCCTCAACAACAGCGGCCGCAGGCTGAGCGCGGACCAGTTGCGCTGGCTGGACGAGACCCTGGCGACGGGACCGGATATCCGCGCCAAGATCGTCTTCGCTCACGTCCCGCCCTCGGGCCTGACGGAGTGGGGCGACGTCGGCCGGTTCAAGCACGTGGGCTCCTTCAAGGAGGGGGCCGACGACTTCATGAGGATCATGGCCGAGCGCGAGGTCGACCGCGTCTACTTGGGGCACGTGCACGCCTTCGGCGTCATCGAGCGCGACGGCGTGCGCTACGTTCTGACGGGAGGAGGCGGCTCGCCCCTCTTTGCCCTCAACGTGAAGGACCGCTTCCACCACTTCATCGAGGTGGAGTCCGGCCCCGACGGCATCCGAGAGCTCGTCCACCGCGCCGACGGCAAGACGTTCCCGCTGCCGCCCACGCCGCCCAAGCGGGACCGGAAGTCCTAGGCCGGCCCTGGTCCGAAAGACCAATAGGTCCCGCGCGCGGCCTTTACTATGATCCACGTTCCCGTTTTTTCACGGCCGT
>CAZZGQ010000567.1:0-1798 GCA_964653765.1 uncultured Elusimicrobia bacterium
CGGTTGGTGGCGGCGATGAGGACGATGCCCTGGTTCTGCTCGAAGCCGTCGAGCTCGATGAGCAGCTGGTTGAGCGTCTGCTCGCGCTCGTCGTGGCCGCCGCCGATGCCGGCGAAGCGGTGCCGGCCGACCGCGTCAAGCTCGTCGACGAAGATGACAGCCGGGGCCGCCTTCTTGGCTTGGTCGAAGAGGTCGCGGACCCGGCTGGCCCCGACGCCGACGAACATCTCCACGAATTCTGACGCGGAGGCGGAAAAGAAGGGAACGCCGGCTTCACCGGCTACCGCGCGCGCCAAGAGCGTCTTTCCCGTCCCGGGTTGGCCGAAGAGCAGAACGCCTCTCGGCATCTTGCCGCCCAGCTTGGTGAAGCGCTCGGGGCTCTTGAGGAACTCGACGATCTCCTGCAGCTCTTCCTTGGACTCGTCGCAGCCGGCGACGTCGGCGAAGGTGGTCTTCTTCTTCTTGTCGTCGACCATCTTGGCCTTGCTGCGGCCGAAGGAAAGCGCCTGCTTGCCGCCCACGTTGACCTGTCGGATGACGAAAAGCCACCAGAGCACGAAGAACAGCACGATCCAGCCGATGTTGACGATGAGGCTCGTGATCCAGCTGCGGTCGGGCTCGCCGGCGAACTTCTCGACCTTGTACTTCTCGAGGTCCTGGACGAGGTTCATGTCCGGGAGCGGCAGGGTCTTGAAGTGCTCGATCTTGCCGTCGTCGCCCTTCATGTCGCCCTCGATGAGGTCCGGGCGCATCTTCACCTGCGTGACGTTGCCCTCGCGCAGCTTGGCCTTGAAGGTGGAATACGGGATCTCCACCTGCAGGACGGGCGCCTTGACGTTCTGGAACAGGACGACGAACAGCAGGATCGCCAAAATCCAAATGCCGACTTGCTTCAATCTGTTGTTTTCCATCGGTTTAGGGGCGCTTCAGGACGCCCACGTACGGCAAATTGCGGTACTTCTCGTTGTAGTCCAAGCCGTAGCCGACCACGAACTCGTTGGGGATCTCGAAGCCGACGTACTTCGCCTTCACTTCGACTTTTCGGCACATGGGCTTGTCCAGCAGGGCGCAAATCTCCAAAGAACGCGGGTTTCGAGTCTTGAGTATGTCCACCAAGTGCCTCAGCGTCAAGCCCGTGTCGATCACGTCCTCGATGATCAGGAGGTCCCTACCCTCGCAGCTCTCGCGCAGGTCCAGCAGCACGCGCACGTTGCCCGTGGAGGCGCTGCCGGCGTAGGAGCTGACGTTCATGAAGTCGATCTGGCAGTCGACGCCGATGGACTTCATCAGATCGCCCATGAACATCACGCTGCCGCGCAGGATGCCCACCAGCAGCAGGGAGCGCCCCTGGTAGTCGCGCGAGATCTGGGCGGCTATTTCCTTAATACGTGCCTGGAGGGTGGCCTCGTCCAGCAGGACGCGGTCGATGTCCGGGTGCACAGCGGAAGCCGTCTTCAACACCGGGATAGAATACTCTTATCGACGGCGGGAATCAAGGAGGCGGGAGCCGTCCCGACGCGGCGAGTTATCCACATTTTTCTCCGCGCGGAGACTCCGCCCCTCGACGAGAGGCGATCCCCCTGTTAGACTTAGCCGGTGACCGCCGCCCGCGCCAGCAGCCCTCTCTCCCTGCTCTTCGTCGGCGCGGCGTCTCGACAGCGCGACACCCTCTTGGACCAGCTGCGCGCCGCCCCCGGCTGGGAGCTGGACTGCGGGACCGCCGAGACCGCCGGGGCCGCGCTCGAGGCGCTGCAGCGGGGCTTCCGCGACCTGGTCTTCGTCGAGCACCCCAGCCCGG
>CAZZGQ010000568.1:0-1797 GCA_964653765.1 uncultured Elusimicrobia bacterium
GAGTTCAAGCTCGAGGCCGGCGAATTGGGAAAACTTCGCATCTTGGAAGGCCAAGACGCCCTGGCCGCGACCCCGGGCCTGTCCATCAAGATGCTCATGGACCTGGGCCACATGCCCAAGAACGAACAGTACCTGCAGAAGGTCGTGTCCTTCGCCTACGTCACGGCGCTGGGCGACGGCTGGCGCCTCAACGACGCCATCCGCAAAATGACCGCCAAGATCGAGAAGCTGTCCGGCCCGGAGCGCTCCGAGGCCGTCGCCAACCTGAAGACGCTCATTGCCCAGGGCAAGGACTATGACGCGAAGCTGGCCGACGCCTCCGCCCTGGCCGCCTCCCGCCAGAAGACCTTCGCCAACGACAAGGGCTCCGTCGACGCCCTGACGCGCGAGCTCGCCGTCGTCTCGGACAAGCTCAAGGGCATGTCCGCCTCCAACGACGAGGCCGAGCTGGGCAAGCTGCGCAACGAGGAAGCCGAGATCAAGACCCGCCTGAAGATGGCCCAGGCCAAGCTGCGCGTGTCGCAGGAAGTCGCCGAGCAGGCGGGCAACCGCCGTCCGGTCGAGCAGCAGAAGGTCGACGAGCTGCGCCGCTTGCTCGCCGAAACGGTGTCCGCGGCCGAGAAGATCGGCTAAACGGGCCGGGCGCTTGCTCACCCGATCGGACCTCGCCGCGCTCCGGCGCCAAAAGCTCTGGAGCGCGGCTTTTTCCTGGCTGACCCACATCGGCGTCGTCCTGGCCGCTCGCCTCTACTTCGGCTACGGCGTGGATGAGAGCGTGCGGCGGGCCCGCGCGCAGATCTGGAAGGAGCTCGACGCGCACGACGGCCCGGTGATCTGGGCCGCCAATCACCTCACGCTCATCGATTCCTTCCTGGTGTTCTGGGCCGTGTATCCGCTGCGGCGCATCCACCAGGTGCGCTGGGTGCCATGGTCGACGCCCGAGTACAAGAACTACTACCACCTCGGCGGCCCCGTGCGAAAGTACGCCGTGCGCGCCTTGATGTACCTCTGCCGCTGCATCCCGTTCCTGCGCGAGGGCGAGGACGAGGCGGCCGTGCGCTGGCGCGAGACCGCCTACGAGAAGTGCGTGCAGGTCCTGAAGGAAGGCGGGGCCGTCTTCGTCTACCCCGAGGCCGGCCGCTCGCGCTCGGGCTGGTTCGACAAGCACAAGCCCAAGGACTTCCTCGGCCGCATGGCGCTGGAAGCCCCCAACGCCAAGTTCCTATGCGTCTACCTGCGCGGCGACCGCCAGCTCTACACGACGCCCATCCCCGATAAGGGCGAGGTCTTCCGCATGGAGGCGGCGGTCGTGCCCGCCGTGCTCGAGGGCGAGACGGCGGCGCGCCACGTCTCGCAGCGTCTCTTCGACACGCTCGCCGGTCTGCAGGACAAGTGGTTCGCGGCGAGCGCGCTCCCCAAGAACTGCGGCGGCAACGACGTCGTGGACCTGCAGTCTCCCCTTCTGCAAGAGAACATCGACCCGCAGACGGGCGAGGCGGACGAGGAATGGCTCGAAAAGCACCTCACGCCGAAGGAGCGGAAGGCTTGGCGGGCCGTCGCGCCGTCCGAGCGCTTCCGCGGGTTTTGGCGCTACTTCTGCGCCAAGGAGGCGGCGCACAAGGCGCTCGGGCGCACGGGGATCGTGGTGCCGCTCGGCGCCTACACCGAGCTCGAGGTGGACCTCTTCCGCCGCAAGGTCGTCCATCTGCCGACGGGCACGCAGCTCGACATCCGCTTCACCGACGACGACGCCGAGAAGCTGCACTGCCTGGCCGCCCTGCGCGGCGGCTGGATCGG
>CAZZGQ010000569.1:0-1796 GCA_964653765.1 uncultured Elusimicrobia bacterium
CGGGGGCCCCTCCGCCGTCGTCAAATTAGTAAGATCGCTCAACGATTCGATGACAAGGAGACGATCATGATCACGCTGTCGACGCTGGCCCTCAAGGAGTTCGAGAAAGGCGCGCTGCCCGCTTGCCTTTTCGCGTTCGAGGATGCGGGCATCACGGCGAAGTCCTTGCCGCCCGCGGCGCGCAAGCAGCTGCTCGAGGCCGCCAAGGCCGAGGCCTTCAAGGGCTCGGTGGGCGAGTGCGTCCAGGCGCAGTGGAACGGCAAGCGCCACGTGATCGTCGGGCTCGGCAAGCGCAAGGAATACTCGCGCGAGACGCAGCGCCGCGCCGCGGCCGGCCTGTACCACTACGCCAAGGCGCGCTTCGAGCGCGTGGCCGTCTTCCCCGAGGATTGGCTGGGCGCGGCGGAAGGCCTGAGCTTCGCCTCCTACAAGTTCACGCAGTACAAGAAGGCCGACGCCGAGAAGCTGGTCGAGGCTCAGCTCGTCTTCAACGGCGCCCCGGAGCGCAACGCCGCCGACAAGGCCCTCGCTCGCGCCGCCGCCGAGGCGGAGGCCGTCTTCTACGTCCGAGACCTCGTCAACCGCGCGCCGTCCGACAAGACGCCGGAGAGCATGGCCGAGGAGTGCCGCGGCCTCGAGGGCCTCGACGTCGAGGTGATCGACAAGGAAAAGGCCAAGGAGCTCGGGATGGGCTCGTTCCTGGGCGTCGCCCGGGGCAGCTCGATCGATCCCTTCATGGTCCATATGTCGTACAAGCCGCGCGGCGCCAAGAAGAAAGTGGCCCTCGTCGGCAAGGGCATCACGTTCGACTCGGGCGGCCTCTCGCTGAAGGTGCCCTCCGTGCACATGGAGACGATGAAGTGCGACATGGCCGGCGCGGCCACCGTCATGGGCGTCATGCGGATGCTGGCCAAGCTCAAGCTGAAGGTCGAGGTCCACGGCTACTGCGCCTTCACGTACAACATGCCCGGCCCCGACGCGATGAAGCCCGGCGACGTGATCAAGGCCTCCAACGGCAAGACGATCGAGGTCCTCAACACCGACGCCGAGGGCCGCCTGGTCCTCGCCGACGCCCTGGTCCTCGCCGGCAAGGACGAGCCGAACGCCATCATCGATCTCGCCACGCTGACGGGCGCCGTCGTGGTCGCGCTGGGCGCCAAAGTCACGGGCGCGATGGGCAATAACAAGGCTCTCATGCGCCAGCTGATGGCCGCCTCCGAGCGCTGCGAGGAGGCGATGTGCGAGCTGCCGCTGGTCAAGGACTACAAGGACCAGATCAAGAGCTCCATCGCCGACATCCAGAACATCGGCAAGGTGCGCGGCGAGGCCGGCTCGATCATCGGCGGCATCTTCCTCGAGGAGTTCGTGCCCGAGGGCACGCCCTGGGTCCACCTCGACATCGCGGGCACGGCCTGGAACGACAGCCCGAGCGCGTACTGCCCCACCGGCGGCACCGGCTCGGTCGTGCGCACGCTGCTCGACTACCTGGCGGCCCTGTGACCCCGGCGGCGAAGAAGGAGGCGCCGATCCTCCGCGGCCAGTGCACCAAGGAGCTGAGCGAGCACGTCGAGGCCATCCTCAAGCTGCTCGGCGAGGATCCCAAGCGGGAAGGCTTGCTCAAGACGCCCCAGCGCGTCGCCAACGCCCTGCTCCAACTGACGGCGGGCTACGAGGCCGACGTCGACGCGATGATCAACCAGGCGCTCTTCACCGAGTCCTACAACGAGATGGTCCTGGTCAAGGACATCACGTTCTACTCGATGTGCGAGCACCACATGCTGCCGTTCTTCGGCAAG
>CAZZGQ010000570.1:0-1796 GCA_964653765.1 uncultured Elusimicrobia bacterium
GGACGTCCTTGAGCTCGGTGACGAGCTGGACGCCGGCCTCCGCCGCCTGCTCCTTGGTGACGAAGGGATCGAGGGCGATCACGCGCATGCCGAACGCCAGCGCTCTCTTGGCCATCTCGCGGCCGATGCGCCCGAAGCCCACGATGCCGAGCGTCTTGCTCTGGAGCTCGATGCCCATCCACTTCGCGCGCTGCCATTTCCCGGCCTTCACGTCGGCGTCGGCCTGGGGGATATTGCGCGCCAGGCAGAGCATCAGCGCGAAGGTCTGCTCGCAGGCCGCGATCGTGTTGGCGGCCGGCGCGTTGATCACGGCGATGCCGCGCAGCGTCGCGGCCTTCAGATCGATGTTGTCCACGCCGACGCCGGCGCGGCCGATGAGCCGCAGCGTCTTGGCCTTCTCGATCCACGGCGCGGTGACCTTCGTCTCGCTGCGCACGAGCCAGGCGCCGACGCCGTCCAGCGCCTTCTCCAGCTTGTCCGGGGAGGGGGCGACCTCGTAGCGCAGGTCTATGCCGGGATGAGATTCCAGCGGCTTGAGGCCTTCGGGGTCGATGGCGTCCGTGACGAGAACTTTTAGTTTTTCCACGGCGAGATTCTAGCTAAAGCCCCTCGCGCCGCGCCACTAGGACTATCATTCCGAATCGAGAGGGATGGCCTTGAGCCGCTCTCCGGAGCCGCCGAGGCCGGCGAGCGCGCGCACGCGATCCCAGGCGTCCGGCGTGACTTCCTCGATGGTGTCGAGGTCCTCGAGGCCGCCGTCGCGCGCGGCGAAGGTATCGAGATTGTAGAGCTGCTCGGGACGGCGGCCCGTGGGCATCACGCGCAGGAGCGTGGCGTTCGGGAAGAAGAAGCCGAGCGGCGGCCGACGTGCCAAGAGGACATCTCCCAGGGAGATGTCCCGGCCCATGAATGAGCCGAAGGCGCTCAGCGACCCGCGGGAGCCTTCGCCAGGCGCTTCTCGACGGCCTTGAAGCCGGCGTCGAGGTCCGCCTTCGTGATGAAGCCCATGTGGGCGATGCGGATGATCTTGCCCTTGAGGTGGACCTGGCCGCCGGCGATGGAGATGCCCTCCTGAGAGAGGATCTCCTTGATCAAGGCGTCGCCGTCGACGCCCGCCGGCATGTTGATGGCGGTGAGGATATTGGCGGGGTTTTTCGAGAAGAGGGAGAGCCCCTGCTTCTTGGCCCAGTCGCGCGTGTACTGCGCGAGCTGGTCGGTGCGCTTCCAGACGTTCTCGATGCCTTCCTTGCGGATCATCTCGAGGGCCTTGGCCTGGCCCGCCACGAGCGTGACGCCGGGCGTGTAGGGAGTCTCTTGGTTCTTGAGGGACTTCTTCATCGTGCGCCAGTCGAAATAGAATCTCGGCAGCGTGGCGGTCTCGACGGCCTTCCAGGCGCGCTCAGACACGCTGACGAAACCCAAGCCGGGAGCCGCCATCAGGCCTTTCTGCGAGCCCGTCAACACGACGTCGAGGTCCCAGGCGTCTTGTTCCAGCCGCTCCGCGGCCAAGCCCGACACGGAGTCGATGACGACGAGCGCCTGCGGCTGAACCTCGCGGACCACCTTGGCCAACGCCTTCAGGTCATTGACGATGCCCGTGGAGGTGTCCGTGTGCTGGATGAACACCGCCTTCAAGCCGGGATTCGTCTTCAGCGCGTCCCGAAGCTTCTCCGGGCTCGCGGCCGTGCCCCATTCTTCCTTGACGACGACGGGGGACAGGCCGTAGGCCTTGTGGATGTCCACGAAGCGGTCGCCGAAGGCGCCGGTCGTATAGACCAGGGTCTTGTCGCCGGGGC
>CAZZGQ010000571.1:0-1775 GCA_964653765.1 uncultured Elusimicrobia bacterium
TGCCGGCTCCCTCGATGACGTGGATGACGGTCAGCACGTTGCCGTCGTAGTGGGGATGGTTATTTCCGGCTTCTCCGCCGTCGACGACGCGGACCTCGACGCCGCGGTCCTCGCGCAAGCGCTCTTTCGGCAGCGCGCGCCGCAGCCAGGACTCGATGGCCGCCGTCAGGGCGACGATCTCGGGCCGCTGCTCGGCGCCGCGGACGATCTGCTTGTCGCGGCGCTCGGCGAGCAAGGCGTCGGCTAGGGCCTGGAGCTTGGCCTGGAGCTCCGGATCCGCGAACGCGCCTTTGGGCAAAATGGCGAAGCCCTTCGAGTTCAGGTCGGCGGCGGCTTGATCGAGGACGCCGGCCGCGGAAGCCGCTTGAACGGCGGCGGCGACGGGCACGCCGGCGCTCGCCGCGGCGGCTTCGGTTTGGCCGGCCGCGTCGGCTTGAGGGGCTGAGGCCGGCAACTGCGGGACGGCCGCGAGCCCGACGGAGGCGGTGGGCGCCGCGGCCGAGCCCGGCTCGACCGGCCGCTCGAAGTGGCCCGCAGCCGAGGCGGCGAGGGGCAGGCAGAGGAAAGCCGCGGCGAGTCGCAACATGAACGTCTATTCTATGCGAAGGCCGCTTTCGACCCTAGAGGCGAAGGGCCCAGGCGGATCGTGGCAATCGTCCCGAGGGCTGGCGCCGGAGACGCTCTCTTTCAGGCCGCGTGCTCTGGTGTGTCCGGACACAGTTGGGCACGGCCGGCCGTAGGACCGCCTAGCGAAAGAAACCGTCGAGAAAGCTCTCGACGAGTTTGGGCATCGCGTCGGCGTAGCCGCCTTCGAGGACGGCGAAGCGCGGCAGCTTCGTGGCGGCGATCAGTTTGCCGATGCGCTTGTAGGTCTTCACGTCCAGCTTCAGGCCGGCCAGAGGATCCTCTTTATAGGTGTCGAAGCCGGCCGAGACGGCGAGCACATCAGGCGTGAAGCGCAGCAGCCGCTCAAGAGCAGGTTCCAAGGCGGACAGATAGGCGTCCTCATCGGTGCCCTCGGGCAGCGGGATGTTCTCGCAGTTGCCGCGGCTGGCGGCGCCGGTGCCGGGGTAGAGGGGGAATTGGTGCAGGGAGCAGAAACGGATCGCCTCGTTGCCGAGCACGAGCGACTCGGTGCCGTCGCCGTGGTGGACGTCGACGTCGAGGATGGCGACGCGCTTGGCTTTGCCGGTCTTGAGCAGATGCCCACAGGCCAGGGCGAGGTTGTTGAAGTAGCAGAAGCCGGCGACGCGGTCGCGGCCTGCGTGGTGGCCGGGTGGGCGCATCAGCGAGAACGCGGGGACGGCGGACATGGACGATTCGGCCGCTGAAATCGCCCCCGAGAGGGAAACGAGCGCGATTTCAGCGATGCCGGGGTAAAACGGCGTGTCAGGATCGGAAAAATCGCCGGCGGCGACGCGGCGATAATGGTCGGGAGAGTGGAGCAGGCCGACGCTCTCGGGGCTCGCGGCTACGGGCGGCTTCTCAGGCGCATGCCCGGCCGCCCGTAGCCGCTCGGCGGTCTCTAGACAGCGAAACGGCGCCTCGGGGTGTCCCGAGGCGCCGTATTTTCCGACGGCGGCGTCGAAGTAGACCTTAATACTTCGCGGCCGGCACCGGCGCCCTCTCGTCGTTCAGAACCGCGTTGTATTTGCGCGCGGAGCGCTTCTTCCAGGCGCCCTTGTGGTAGGCGTAGGAAGCCAGGATGGGCAGCGCCAGCGTGGCTTCGCTGTAGACCATCTGCTCGTAGACGGTGTCGACCTTGCCCCAGGAGC
>CAZZGQ010000572.1:0-1767 GCA_964653765.1 uncultured Elusimicrobia bacterium
AGGATGACGACGATGACGGCCGCGACGACGGCCAACGCCTTGGTCAGCTTGCCCATGGCGGCGATTCTAATAAGTTTGGGCCGGGAGCGGATTGCGGCGGGGTGACGTCAGCGCGATGCGAAAGAGCCGATCATCCGCAGATAGGCCGCGAGCAGGGCCGTGTCGCGATAGCCGACGTCGAGGAACTCGCCCTTCGTCTTCAAGAGGGTCGGCACCGGCGTCAGGCGGGGCTTGCCGTCGGAGTCGAGCCGGAAATGGCAGCGGATGCAGCGCTCGGTGGGAGCGAGCTTCGTGGGCACGCCGGGCACCCATTCGTCCCCGATCTTCTTGAAGAAAAAGCCCTGCCAGCGGATCTGGCCGTCCTCCTCGAAGCCGATCGGGACCATCACCTCCAGCGTCAGCTCGTTGCCGAAGGCGTCGGAGTTGACGCGCACGCGCATGCCTTCGGGGTCGGGCCGGCCGAATTCGTCGCCCGGAAGGGCGGCCCAATAGATGGTGGTGAAGGCGCCCGGCCCCAGATCCTTGAGGAAGGGGCTGCGCGCGCGATCCGCCGTGACGGAGGCGTACCCGTGCGGCGCCTCCCGCGAATGCTGCGACGACCAGACCCAGGCTCCGGGGGTCTTGAAGCGCTCCGTTCGGATGAAGTCCATGACCGTCATGCTCAGGCCGCCCGGGGACGGCTCCTGATAGGAGCGGCTCAGCGCCAGCTCGTTGGGCCCGGAAAAGAGCAGCGCCTTCGTGCGGTCGTAGACGGCCGCCATGCGCTCAAGCGCTACGCGCTCGGCCGGCGGGACGGCGGCCCCCGTCTTCGGGTCGGCAAGCAGGGCGGCGGCCTTTCTGGCGGCGAAATAGGATTCGCGATCCGGGAAGCCGTGGCGATCGAGCTCGATGGCGCCGCCCGCGTCGAGCTTCAGGCTGGCTTCGGCCTGAACGAGGAAAGGCAGCTCGATCTCGAGGAGATCGTCCAGCGCCCGAGGGTCGAGCGCCTCGGCGTCCTCGGCTATCCGCGTGAGCTGGACGGCGATGCGCCGCGCGGCGTCCAACGCCGCAGCGCCCGCGGCCTGAGGCGGCGTGGGGTCGGCCGTCGCCGGTCCGGCGGCAAGAGGGGCAGCGAGCTCGGCCGGAGCGGCGGCCCCGGCGGGGACGGAGAGGGCCGAGACCGGCGGGGCCGTCACGTCGGCCTCGGGGCGCGGCGGCAGCGAGGAGTCGGCGCCGCGGCCGGCGGCGACGGCGACGCTCGCAAAGAGCAACACCCAGGTCCAGAGCATGGAGATCAACTATACGCCGCGGCGAACGCCTCGCCGAGAGACGATCGGCCCCACCGGCCGAGTCTTTCGGCCTATGATGCCCGGATGAATCGTCCGTTCACGCGTTCGTCAAAGAGGTTTCAGGAAAGTTTTCCTGGCCCCACCGCCCCGCGGTCTGTAAGAATGGTGCCCCTTGGAGGTTCGATGAACGAGATCGTCACGAAGTTGAAGCAAGCGGTCGTGCCCATGGCCTTGGGTTGGGTGCTGACTATCTGGGCGCCGGTGCCGACGTCGGTCCGCGGCGCCGTCGGAACGCTCGTCAGCGCGGTCGGCAACGGCGTCCACGCTGTCGTCAATACGATGAGAGCGCCGGACCAGCAGACGGCGAGCCGCTAGCGCCGGACGCGACGTGGACGTGCGCGGGCCCGCCCGAAAGGGCGGGCCCGCCGTCATCTTAGCGGCGGGGGGAACGGGCGGGGGCCGGTCGGCAGCGACTTCTTCCAGTTCCCGGGCCACTTCG
>CAZZGQ010000573.1:0-1760 GCA_964653765.1 uncultured Elusimicrobia bacterium
ACGTCTCGCTCGACATGGCGAGCCTGCTGCACCCGCAGACGCTCCTGGTCTACGCGATGAACGGCCGCCCTTTGGCGTCCGAGCACGGCGCTCCGCTGCGCCTGCTGACGACGGTCAAGTACGGGATCAAGAGCCTCAAGCGCGTCGGTACGATCCGCCTGTCCGACATCAGGCCGCCGGATTACTGGGCCGAGCGCGGCTACGATTGGTACGCGGGCCTCTAGACGAGAAAGTTATCCACTAACTGGTCCAGTGGCCCAGTCGGTGGATAAGTCGTCGGTCAACGAGAGGCTTGCCGCGCCTCGAGCGCCGCCACCCGCGCTTCGAGTGCGGCGAGACGCTCCTCGAGACCGGGAACCGGCGCGGGGATCGAGGGTCCGGCCGCAGGAGCGTCAGACGCGGCGGCGGGCGCGGCCGGCGCCGTCGGGGCTCCGGTGAACAGCTGGCGCCAGCGCGTCTCCTTCTGGCCCGGCTGGCGCGGCAGACGCTCGACGATCGGGCCGTCGACGCGCGCGGCGAGCTGCTGCAGCAGCGTGTCCACTTCGGCCAAGTCGGCGAATGAGCAGAGGCGCTCCGTGCGCGTCTTGAGCTCGCCGGCGGTCTGGGGCCCGCGCAGGAGCAGGACGCAGATCAGGCCGATGATCTTCGCGTCTTCGCTGCCGAGGAGGATCTCGATGCGGTGGCCGAAACGCTCGGCGCGCCCGCCGGGCTCGTAGCGGCGCGCCGCGTAGCCCTTGCCGATCAGGGAGTCGACGCCGCGCTGCACGGCGCCGTAGTCCAGGGACATGACGGGCTCGCGGCTGCTCTTCTGGTTGCAGGCGTTGACGAGGGCGTTGAGCGTCAGCGGGTAGAGCTCGGGCGTCGTCAGCGACTTCTCGACGAGGCTGCCGAGGATGCGGCCTTCGACTTCATCCAGGACGGGCGGCATGGCCGCATTCTAGTAAAACCGAAAGACCCGCGCGTCGTCCCCTGACCGCCCCGGTCAGGAGACCGGCACGGCCAGCCACCACATGTCGTGGAGCGGGCAGCCTTCGTTGAAGCCCTCGAGGGTCTCGTGCAGCAGCAGCTTGCCGGGCAGGATATCGTCGTCCTCGACCAGCTCGTAGCGGTAGGACTTCTGAAAGAGCCAGCCGCGCCAGCGGCCGGTGGGCTCGGTCTTGCAGCGCTTCTCCAGCGTCTTGCGCTCCTCGAGCCGCAGAGGATCGGTGGAGAGGACCTTCAATCTTCCTTCCATGCGGTACCAGTCGCCGCCACGGCACTTGTCCCAGTTGAGGTATTCGCCGGAACCGCCTTCGAGCTGGAAGCGCATGAAGGTGGGGTTTTCCCACGGCCGTCCGTCATCGGCGAGCTCTTTCGTCAGGCGCAGCCGAGGACCCTCCTCCTTTTCGCGGCAGGCGTAGGCCACGCGCACGAACGTGTTCTCGTCCATGTAGCGGACGACGTCGGCCGGCGCGGCCGCGGCGGCGCGCGTGAAGAGAGAGAGGAGGAGCAGGGCGTTCATGCCGTCTATTGTCGCAAGAGAGCGTCAACGCGGCGTGACAGGACGCTCAGCTCGTCGTGACAAGCGGCCCTTCGTCGAGGGCGGCGTCGGCGGCAGAGCGGCGCTCGAGCAGGGCCGGCGAGAAGGTCAGGCCCACGCTGAGCCAGACGGCGGCGCTGAAATAGAGGCCCATCCAGGCCATTTCTTCGCGCCACGGGAGGAAGGCGCCCGAGACCGTCCGGCGCGCCGCGGCGTCGCGCAGGCCGGCGAGCAGCGGCAG
>CAZZGQ010000574.1:0-1749 GCA_964653765.1 uncultured Elusimicrobia bacterium
GCTTCGAGTTCGTCAACGAGGTCAAGCAGGGCCGCATCCCGCGCGAGTACATCCCCGCCGTGGAAAAAGGCGTGCGCGAAGCCTTGGACGGCGGCGCCTTGGCCGGTTATCCCATCGTCGACATCAAGGTCACGCTGCTCGACGGCTCGTTCCACGAGGTCGATTCCAACGAGATGGCCTTCAAGATCGCCGCAGCGATGGCCTTGCGCTCCGGCTGCAAAAAGGGCAATCCGACGATCCTCGAGCCCATCATGCGCTGCGAGGTCATCACCCCGGAGCAGTACATGGGCGACGTCATCGGCGACTTGAACAGCCGCCGCGCCCAGATCCAAGACATGGGCGACCGCAGCCACTTGAAGTACGTCAAGTGCCACGTTCCCCTGTCCGAGATGTTCGGCTACGCGACGGTCGTGCGCTCGATCTCGCAGGGCCGGGCGTCGTTCACGATGGAACCCAGCCACTACGCCGAGGTTCCCTCGAACATCTACAAGGCCATCGTGGAGAAGAACGCGGCGGCCATGGCGCAGCAGCGATAAGGACTTATTAAGGAGACATCACGAAATGGCAAAGGCTAAATTCGACCGCACCAAGCCGCACGTCAACATTGGCACGATCGGACACGTGGACCACGGCAAGACGACGTTGACCGCGGCGATCACCCATTATCTGTCGAAGAAGGGATTGGCCCAAGCCAAGAAGTACGACGAGATCGACAACGCGCCCGAGGAGCGGGCTCGCGGCGTGACGATCAACGTCCATCACCAGGAATACGAGACCGAGAAGCGGCACTACGCCCACGTCGACTGCCCTGGGCACGCCGACTACATCAAGAACATGATCACTGGCGCCGCCCAAATGGACGGGGCGATCCTGGTGGTCTCGGCGGCCGACGGCCCGATGCCGCAGACGCGCGAGCACGTTCTGTTGGCGCGTCAGGTCAACGTCCCCCACATCGTGGTCTTCCTCAACAAGATCGACGTGGCGGACAAGGACCTGGTGGACTTGGTCGAGATGGAAGTGCGCGAGCTTTTGACGAAGTACGAGTTTCCCGGAGACAAGGTGACGGTGGTGCGCGGCTCGGCCACGAAGGCCTTGGAGGGCGACAAGTCGGAGATCGGGGAGCAGGCGATCCAGAAGCTGATGGACGCGCTGGACAAGGACATCCCGGAGCCCAAGCGGGCGACGGACCAGCCGTTCTTGATGGCGGTTGAGGACGTGTTCTCGATCACGGGGCGCGGAACGGTGGCCACGGGCCGCTGCGAGCGCGGCAAGATCAAGGTGGGCGACAACGTGGAGATCGTGGGCCTCAAGGACACGCAGAAATCGGTGGTGACGGGCCTCGAGATGTTCCGCAAGCTGCTCGATGAGGCGATGGCGGGCGACAACGTGGGGATCTTGCTGCGCGGCATCGAGAAGACGCAGATCGAGCGCGGGCAGGTCATCGTGGCCCCGGGATCGATCAAGCCGCACACGAAGTTCAAGGCGAAGCTCTACGTGCTGACCAAGGACGAGGGCGGCCGGCACACGCCGTTCTTCAAGGGCTATCGGCCGCAGTTCTATTTCCGCACGACGGACGTGACGGGCTCCTGCGGGCTGCCGGCGGGAGTGGAGATGGTGATGCCGGGCGACAACATCGACATCGAAGTCGAGTTGATCGCGCCCATCGCCATGGAGAAGGGATTACGTTTCGCCGTGCGCGAAGGCGGCCACACCGTGGGCGCCGGAGTCGTCAGCGATATCATCGCGTAA
>CAZZGQ010000575.1:0-1744 GCA_964653765.1 uncultured Elusimicrobia bacterium
ACCTTCTCGCACAGCGCCGAGACGGCGTTGATGTAGGAGATCTTGGTGGCCAGGAAGGAGTTGGAGGCGTGCTTGATCAGCTCAGCACTTCTTACGTCGGTGACGACGACCGGAGCCTCGATGCCGGCGTAGAGCTCGCGCATCAGCTTCTCGGCGCGGTGCGAGGTGACGCCCAGCACGATGCGGTCGGGCTTGAGGAAATCCTGGACCGCCGAGCCTTCGGCGAGGAACTCCGGGTTCGAGACGACGTCGTAGGGCACCTTCTTGTTGAAGCGCGCCACCGTCTTGGCCACCCAATCTCCCGTCTCGACGGGGACCGTGGACTTGTCCACGATGACCGTGTAGTCCTTCATGCTGCGCGCCACTTCCTCGGCCACGGCCTCGACGGCGGAGAGGTCGGCGGAGCCGTCGTGGCGCGGCGGCGTGCCCACGGCGATGAAGACGACCTCGGCCCGGCGGCCCTTGAAGTTGAGCCCTTCCTTGACGGAGGCGGCAAAGCCCAGGCGGCCGGACTTGCGGTGCTTGTCGAAAAGCTCATTGAGGCCAGGTTCATAGATCGGGACATGGCCTTTTTTTAGCGCGGACAGCTTTTTGCCGTCCGCATCGACGCAGACCACGTCATGGCCGAGCTCGGCGAGACAGGTGCCGGTGACCAGGCCGACGTAGCCGGAACCGACGACGCAGACATTGTGACGGGGCATGATGGCGGGGAGTTTACCAAATCGTCATGGCGTTGCGCCTTCCCTATAGACCCGCTATACTGCGGCTGCATGTCTCTCGCCTCGCGTTTGCGCGGCAAATCCGCGCGCATCGGCATCATGGGCTTGGGCTACGTCGGCTTGCCTCTGGCCGTGGAGTTCGCCCGCAAGGGCTTCTCCGTGCTCGGCTTCGACGTCAGCCGCGCGCGCGCCGCCGCGGTGAATAAGGGCCGCTCCTATGTCGAGGACGTGCCCTCGCCCGAGCTGTCGCGCCTGGTGCGCTCCGGGCGCGTGCGGGCCTCCGAGAGCTTCCAGGGGATCTCCGGCTGCGACGCCCTGCTCGTCTGCGTGCAGACGCCCCTGCGCAAGACGAAGGAGCCCGACCTCGGCAACGTCGTGGCCGCCGCCCGCGAGGCGTCCAAGCGGCTCAAGCGCGGGGCTCTGGTCGTGCTCGAGAGCACCGTGCCGCCGGGCGTGACCGAGGAGATCGTGCAGCCGATCCTGGCCGGCGAGAAGCGCCGCTTGGGCCGCGATTTCTTCCTCGCCTTCTCGCCCGAGCGCGTCGATCCCGGCAACAAGACCTACGGCATCGCCAATACGCCCAAGGTCGTGGGCGGCGTGGACGACGAGTCGACGGAGCTGGCGCGCCTGCTCTACTCGCAGATCGTCGCGCGCGTGGTCGCCGTCCGCAGCGCGCGCGCCGCGGAGATGGCCAAGCTCCTCGAGAACTCCTTCCGCGCCGTCAACATCGCCCTGGTCAACGAGATGGCGCAGATCTGCCAGCGCCTGGGCGTGGACGTCTGGGAGGTCATCGGCGCCGCGGCCACCAAGCCCTTCGGCTTCATGCCCTTCTATCCCGGCCCCGGGATCGGCGGCCACTGCATCCCCAAGGACCCGCAGTTGCTGGTGTGGAAGATGAAGGAGCTGGATTACGAGCCGCGCTTCCTTCAGCTCGCCTCGACGATCAACGGCGGCATGCCGGCTTACGTCGTGGAGCGCGTGGACCGCCTGCTCAACGCGCGCAAGCGCGCCCTCAACGGCAGCCG
>CAZZGQ010000576.1:0-1741 GCA_964653765.1 uncultured Elusimicrobia bacterium
GCCGGCGATACAGGGCGCGGTAGGTCTCGACGGGCTGGAGCCAGCTCAGGTAGCGTGACATCGCCGCCTCGCGACGCGCGGCGAGCTTCGCCGGCGAGGCGTAGAGCGCCAGGGCGGCGTCGATGGCCCGGTCGAGCGACGCGACGGAGATGTCCTCCATCACGAAGCCGTCGCCATCGAGGTGCTCGCGGATGTCGCGCGTGGCGTCCACGAGCCCGCCCGTGGGTGTGACGATCGGCAGGCCGCCGTAGCGCTGCGCGATCACGTTGGTCAGGCCGCCGGGCTCGAAGCGCGAGGGCATCAGCACGAAGTCCTCGGCGGCGTAGATCTGGCGCGCCGCGACCTCGCTGAACGCCGGGTTGAAGTAGACCTGGTCCGGATGCTTGTTCTTGAGCTTCTTGAGGGCGCGGATGGTCGCCGCGTCGCCGGTGCCCGTGATGAGGAGCTGGGCGCCCTTCTCGAGGAGCTTCGGGGCGGCGGCGATGATGAGGTCGATGCCCTTTTGATCGGTGAGCCGCGAGATCACGCCGAAGACCGGCACGTCGGCCACTTTGAGGCCGACCCGCTTCTGGAATTCGGCCTTGTTGGCGGCCTTGCCCGCCGCGGCCGTCGCGGCGTCGAAGTGATGAGGCACGTGCTTGTCCGTGGCCGGATCCCAGACCTCGGGATCGCCGGGGTTGGTGACGCCGATGTAGTCCTTCTCGCGGTGCTGAAGCGCGCCTTGCAGCCCCATGCCGCGCTCCGTGCCCTCCAGCGTCTCGTCGCGGTACTTGCGGCTGACGGTGGTGATCGCGTCGGCGAAGGCGATGCCCGACTTCAAGAAGCCGAATTGGCCCCAATATTCGACCTTGTCGAAGACGAAGTCGGCGGCGTCGAACCCCGCCTTGAGGGACGACTCGAAGGGGAAGATGCCTTGGAAGGCGAGGTTGTGGATCGTCAGGACCGTCTTGACGTCCACCAAGGACGGGTAGCGGGTCGGCTGCAGCTTCAGGATGGCCGGGATCAGCGCGGCCTGCCAGTCGTGGCTGTGGATCACGTCGGGCTTGCGCTCCATCCCGTCGGCCAGTGTCAGGACGGCCTGGTTGTAGAAGATGAAGCGCTCGTCGTTGTCGTGATAGTCGCCGCCGCCGTAGCCGTAGAGGTGGTCGCGGTGATAGAGCTCATCCTTCTCGATGAGCTTGACGTCGACGCCCTTGTAGCGCCCGTCCCAGACGCGCGCCGGGACCTTCTTGCCGTCCAGCTCGACCATCATCGCCATCGGCCGGGGCCGGAAGGAGACCCCCGCGGCGTCGAGGCCCTTGAACTTGGGCAGCACGAGGGTGACGTGGTCGCCGCCCTCCGCGATCTTGCGCGCCAGCACGTCCACGACGTCGGCCAGGCCGCCGGTCTTGACGAAGGGCACGACCTCGGAGGCCGCCATCATGACGTGCCGGCCGGAATTGTCGAACAGCTCGCCCGAGGCCGCCGGACCGGGCTCTCCCGGCTGGGCCGCCGTGCCCATGCGGGCCGCGGCCATGAGAGCGCCCGGGTCGGCCGCCGAGCGGTCGAGGGCCATGGGCGCCGCCGATTCGAGCAGGGCCGACCGCGTGCCTTCCAGGCCGGGGACGGCGGGCTCGGCGATCGCCGCGGCCGCGCTCAGGTCCGTCGAGACGGCTTCCGGCGCCCTCAGGCCCGGAAGAGACGCCACGGGCGCCGCGGGCGGCATGACGACGGTCTTTTCCGCCGCCCAAAGAGGGCCGCC
>CAZZGQ010000577.1:0-1741 GCA_964653765.1 uncultured Elusimicrobia bacterium
GCCGGGAAGGAGCGCTTGTCGGCCAGGCGCAGCGCGCGGTCCAGCGCCACCCAGCACATGAGCTTGGAGTACACGAACTGATGGCCCGGGCCGCGGAACTCCCAGATTCCCGCGTCCGGCTTCCGCCAGTTGCCGCAGACCCAGTTCGTCACCTCCCGGATGTGCTTCCAATGGTCGTAGGTGATCGGCGAGCCGTACTTGTTGTAGAGGTAGACCGAGTCCATCAGCTCCCCGTAGATGTCGAGCTGGAGCTGGTCGAAGGCGCCGTTGCCGATGCGCACCGGAGAGGAGCCCATGTAGCCTTCCAGGTGCGGCAGCGTCTCCTCCGTCAGATCGTGGCGGCCGTCGATGCCGTACATGATCTGCAGCGGCCGGTCCGGGCCGGGCTCGTGGAGGCGCTGATCGATCCATTCCATGAAACGCATCGCCTCCTCGACGAGGCCGATGCGCATGAGCGCGTAGAGGGTGAAGGCGGCGTCGCGGACCCACGTGAAGCGATAGTCCCAGTTGCGCGGGCCGCCGATGCGCTCGGGCAGGCTCGTCGTGACGGCGGCGACGATCGCGCCCGTCGGCTCGTAGGTCATCAGCTTCAACGCCAGGGCGGAGCGCAGCACCGTCTCGCGCCAGCGGCCCTGGTAGGTGCAGCGCGACAGCCAGCGCTGCCAATACTCCACCGTCTCTCTCAGCGCTTCGTAGCACTCCTCCGGATCGAGCGGAGGAGCGCAGACGCCCCGCGGCTCGGTGTGGCTGAGCGCGAAGACCGCCCGCTGCCCTTCCTTGAGCTCGAACTCGGAGACGGCCCCGGAGCCGTCCATGGTGATCGGCTGCGACGCCGTCAGCGAGAGGACCAGGCTCTCGGAGCGGAAGCAGACCCCGCCGCGCTCGAGGGTGGTCTCGTGCCGCGCGCGCGCGTAGTCGAAGGCCGGACGGCACTCCATGCGCAAGCGCATGGAGCCCCGCGTGACGTGCACGTCCCGCAGCAGCCAGTTGTGATGGGCCTCGTTCCGCACCCGGACCGGCATGAAGTCCGCGATCTCCCCCACGCCGTCGGCCGAGAGGAAGCGGGTGATCAGGACGTTGGTGTCCGGCCAGTAGAACTGCTTGAGCTGCGGCGGCTGGTCGGACGGGGCGGGCGCGATCTTGAAGAAGCCCCCCTTCTTGTCGTCCAGGATCGCCGCGAAGACGCTCGGGGAGTCGAAGCGCGGGAAGCACAGCCAATCGATCGAGCCGTCCATGGCCACGAGCGCGGCCGTGCGCATGTTGCCTATGAGGCCGTAGCTGCCGATGGGCTTATACGCCACGCGTCCATTGTAAGCCCGCGCCCCGCGACGTCGGTGTAACGGTTATGGGCGCGGCGGACGCTGGGCCGGAGGCACGTCGCGGTACACGTCCTCGTAGGCGTAATAGCCGCCCTTGACCACGACGTCGGCCATGTTGCGCGCCGTCAAGGCCACGACGTCGAGCGCCACCGTGGGCACGTCCAGGCGGCCGTTGTTCGCGGCCTCGCCGACGATCACCGGCTGCCGGCGCGCCAGCCGCGCGGCGATCTCCGCCGCGCGGCCCGCGATGAGCTTGAGCGGCTGAAAGACGGTCATGGACTGCGTCCCGGCGGCGATGCGCTGGCAGGCGGCCAGCTCGGCGTCCTCGCCCGTGACGATCACCTTCCCGGCCAGCCCTTCCTCGCGCAGCGCCTGGATCGCGCCGCCGGCCGTGCCGTCGTTGGCGGCCAGCACGGCGTCGA
>CAZZGQ010000578.1:0-1740 GCA_964653765.1 uncultured Elusimicrobia bacterium
TGTCGGCCGGATGCCGGCCGGCGAAGCCGATGCCGTCGGAGGTCTCTTGGACCTGTCCGGACCAGCGGTGCGTGACGGCGCCCAGCGCGGGAAAGCGCGCGCGCGCCCAAGCCTCCAGGCGCGCCCAGCGTTCGTCGGCGTCGGCGGCGTGGCCCACCTTGTGGTCTTCCCCCCCGACCAGCAGCAGCGGCGAGCGCGCGCTGACGGCCGGAGCCAGGCGCACGTAGTGGTAGGGATCGACCGTGTCCCAGGCCAGGGCGAGCTCCGGCAGCACTCCCCGGGGCAGCTCGGCGGCGATCGCGTACGTGCGGTAGGGCGCCTGCCGCGCCGAGAAGGCCAGGCCGTCGTCCATCGGGGCGTTCGTCGCCACCACGAGGCTCTTGGCCGCGACGCGGCCGTTCTCGGCGCGCAGGCGCAGCGTCTCGCCGGCCAGCAGCCGGGCTTGGGTGCGCGTGAAGATCTTGGCGCCCCGCCGGGCGGCGGCGCGCGCCAGGCCGGAGAGATAGCGCAGGGGGTCGAGCTGAGCCTGATGCCCGAACCGCAGGCACGGGCCCGTGTTCCAGGTGCCGAACGGAGCGCGCTGGACCTTCTCCACCGGAAGGCCGGCGCGCTCGCAGGCGGCCAGCTCCGCCTCGAGGCCGGTGAGGTCGGCGTCGGAGGGCCAGACGAGGTAGCCGCTGAGCCTCGCGAAGCCGCACTCGAGCTGCGTCTCCTTGACGACGCGCTCGATGAAATCGATCGCGGCGGCGTGGCTCTCGGCGATGATGCGGGCGGCCGGCTCGCCGTGGAGCTCCTCGAGCTCCGTGTAGCGCGTCCCCAGGGCGGTCGAAAGGTGCGCCGTCGAGCGCGCGCTCTCGCCCCCGCCGATCTCCCCGTGGTCGAGCACGACGACGGAGCGGCCTTCGCCCGCCAGCGCGTACGCCGCGGTCAGGCCGGCGAAGCCGGCGCCGAGGATGCAGACGTCGGCTTCGATCTCCCCTTCGAGCGGCCGCGACTCGTAGACGCCGCCCTTCATCCACGGCGACGTCGTCCGGCCCGATCCGTGAAGCTCCTGGTCCATGCGACCTCCTAGGCGGCGAAGGCCGCCGCGTACGCCCAAAGCCAAAGCAGCGCCGCCTCGGCGGCCGCGTCCACGAGGTAGACGTAGGAGATGGACCGTTTGACGCTATAGACGACGTCCACCGCGGTCAGCGCCAGCGCCGAGCCGGCGGCCAGCACGACGGTCTCCGGGCCCGGCGCGCCGCGATACGCGGCGCCCAGAAGCGACGCGCCGATCACGGTGATGAGCAGCCCCATCGTCTTCACCAGCCAGAGGTCGCGCTTGGGCCCCGTGGCGGCCAGGAAGGAGCGCAGGTGGACCTGCGGCCAAAGGCCGGTGAGCACATAATACGCGCCCTGCGCCAAGAGCAGCTGCTTGATCGGGACCGGGGCCATGCGGGCAGTGTAGCGCGTTGTAACATGGCGGAACGATGGCGCCGCTGCAATGACTGCGTGACCTGCCAAAGGCCAGGAAAGCGGACTGAAACTGGTAGCGCTACCAGTTTCGCGCTAGAAGCTGTAGCGCAGGCTGAGGTTGAAGAGGCTGTCCTGGTAGTGCGAGCGGAAGTCGCCGGCCCAGTCGAGCTTCCCGACCAAGCCCTTGCCCCAGTCCAGCGACAAGCCGAGCCCGACGAGCGTGCCGTCGCGGGCGATGTTGCCGGTCGCCACGCTGAACTGCGAGCCGCCGCCGGAGGCGAGCTG
>CAZZGQ010000579.1:0-1730 GCA_964653765.1 uncultured Elusimicrobia bacterium
TGCCGAGCCGCGAGGAGGTTGCCCTGGTCCTGCTGCTGCTGCGCCAGCGTCGAGGTGCGCTCGATGGTCTGCGCGCGCAGCGTGCGATCCCAGCGCTCGGAGACGGAACGGATGCGGCTCTTGATGGACTCGTTCTCCGGGTCCAGCAGCGAGGCCGCTTCGAGCTCGCGCAGCGCCTGCTGCACGTCGTCGCGGCGCAGGTCGTCCTCGGCCTTCTCGAGGTAGGCCTTCGAGAGCCGGGCGCCCTCGGTATGCGACAGCTCGCTGATGCCCTTGCGGATCGTCTCCTCCAGCTCCTCGCGCGTGTGGCCGAAGCGCTGCGTGAAGCTGAAGAGGTGGCTCAAGCCCAAGTCGTGCAGCACGGCCGAATAGCCGAATTCCGAGTTGCCCAGCCGCGCTCCGACGCCCGTCGAGAAGCCGCTCTGCTCCACGCCGACCCGCAGCGCCGCGATCTTCCCGTACTGCAGCTCCAGGCCGCCGGAGACGTCGGTCCCGGCTCCTTCGGTCCGCGAGAGCTCGAGCGCGGGGACGGCCGTCCAGTCCCGGTTCAGCCTCCACTCGTAGGCCGGCGAGAGCTCGAGCGTGCGCGCGTAGCTGATCGGCGTGGAGACGAAGGTGAGCTTGGGCGTGATCGCGTTGGCCAGGCGCGCGCCGAGCAGCCACGGTCCGCCCGGTCGCAGGATCGCGCCCACGTCGGCGCCGGTCCCGGAAGCGGCATGGCCGGCGATCGATTCGTGAACGGATTTGAGGACCGCGCCCACGTCGACGTAGGGCAGAGAAAGGCCCCAGCCGACGAGCAGCGCGCTTTGATCGATCGAGAACGTCGTCGCCGCGTCGTTCGGCGAGGAGCGCTGCTCGAAGCCGCCGCTGCCCTGGCGCACGTAGCCGGCCGCCAGGCCGCCCCAGCGCCGCGCGGCGAGCGCGCCGGCCACGAAGTCGTAGGTCGTGTCCTCGAACAGCGTCACGTGGGTGGCCGTGACCTCGGGCTTGGATAGACGGGCCAGCCCCGCCGGGTTCCAGCGCAAAGAGGAAGCGTCGTCGGTCAGCGCCGTCAACGCTCCCCCCAGCGCCGCGCCGCGCGCGGTGGGATCCTGCCGCAAGAAATCGCCGGCCTGCCCGCCGGAACCCGCGGCGCGCGCCAAGCCGGCGAAGACGAGCAGGATCGCTGCCATCGTCGTCGAGAAAGCCAAAGCGCTGGCGTTATAACAGGGGCCTCCCAGGTTGTCAACCCGCCGGACGTTTAATATATTCCTTAAATAGATGGCCAAGATCCTGATCATCGAAGACGACGGCGACCTCCAGAACATGTTGAGCTACGCGCTCAACCAGGAGAAGTACGAGTGCCATTACGCCTTCAACGGCAAAGAAGGCTACGAGAAGATCCTCTCCGTCCAGCCGGACGTCATCCTGCTCGACCTGATGATGCCCGTGCTCAACGGCGTGGAAGTCATCAAGCTCGTGATCAGCAACACGCTGGTGCGCGATATCCCCATCATCGTGATGACGGCCCATGGCGACCGGCCCGACATGCTGGAGGGCTCGATCAAGTCGTACGGTGTGCGCGAGTACCTGCGCAAGCCCTTCGACATCCACAGCATGAAGTCGCTGATCAAGCGGATGCTCGTGCAATACCCACGCAAGGCCGCGGCGCCGAGCCAAGTGGCCAAAGGCGTGGTGCGCCTCGACACGCAGTTCCGCACGCTCTGGGTCAACGACAAGATGGTGGCCAC
>CAZZGQ010000580.1:0-229 GCA_964653765.1 uncultured Elusimicrobia bacterium
CCGCCCAGCGCCGAGGACTCGCTCCTGGCCCGCGCCGACGCCTTCGCCCGCTGGGCGGCGGGGCAAGGCTTCGCCGACCGCCAGCGCGCAGAACAGGTCCGCGCCGCCGCCGAGGCGCTGCGCGCCGCGCGCGCCTCGGCTCGCGGCGAGGACGCCGCCCTCTCCGCCTCGCGCCTCGAAAGCCTGCTGCCGCAGGCGCCGGTCGCGGGTCCTTCGGCCTAGGCCCTTC
>CAZZGQ010000580.1:239-1730 GCA_964653765.1 uncultured Elusimicrobia bacterium
CCATTTAACGGAAGATCGTTGACTTCTTGCTTGCTGACCAATGTACCCAGTTCAGCCGTAGACGTTTGTAACGCGGCCGCGGTAGCTTGCACCGTTACAGTCCAGGCCCTAGGTCCCTAGGTGGGGGGCGGCGATCTCGCGTAGGATATCCGTGATGGCCCCTCTGCGCCGCGCGCTCGCCTGGGCTCTTGTCGTCTCCCTGATCGCTTCCGGGCCCGGCCCGCTGGCTTTCGCCGCCGAGTTGGGCAAGACCGTCGTCCTGGAAGGTCCGGGGGCGCCCGCGCTCCCGGCCACGACGGTCCCCGCAGCGGCGCTTCAGCAGGAGATTCCCGCGGCCGCGGGAGCGGCCCTCGCCCCCTCGATCGCTCAACCCGGCTCGGACGCGCCGTCCGCCGCCGGCCCGGCCGCCTCCGCCTCCGGCCAGGCGGCCGCCGTTTCGGGCGCGGCCCAGGGAGACTCCGAGGCGGCCCAAGACGCCGTCTACGACAACTCCGCGGCGGTTCCCGAAGAGGACGCCGTCGAGGTCCCGCGCACCCTCGGCCTGAGCGACGCCGAGCTGCAAAGCGTCGCCCAGTTCACCAACGCGGTGCGCAAGCGGGCGGGGGCGACCTTCCCCGAGGCCGGCTTCCAGGTGCGCGACTACGTCTCGTGGCGCAACTTCATCCGCTTCTACACGCCCGAGTACGGCCTCAAGGAAGCCCTGCGGCGCGGGGCGCTCTACGTCTACCGCGACCGCCTGGAGACCGAGGCCGAGCGGCAATCCTTCGACACGCTCCTCACCGAGGAGCTGGGCAGGCTGTCGCTCTCCAATCCGCTCCACGGCCAGGACGCCGAGCTTGCCCGCCGCCTCATGGCCCGCGCCGAGCCGCCGCCGCGCGAGACGCCGGAGGACGAGAACTCCCCGTTCAACATCCCGCTGGCCGAGCTCGTGCCGGACGCCGAGCAATCCAAGCTCATCATGACGCCGACGGTCCTCAATCGCCTGGACTCCGTCATGCAGGCCTACCATCTGCGCGACTATACCCTGATGGTCGGCCCGCCCGCCACGGTGAAGTCCGCGCTGCCGCGCTACGTGGCCTCGCACTTCAAGATCCCGTTCCTCGCCGTCACGATGCACCCGGGCATCGGCACCTTCGAGCTGGTGGGCGGCTACCGCCCCCGCGAGCTCAAGATCCGCGACCTCGGCCAGGCGGCCGAGATCGTCAGAAGCCGCCTCAAGCTCGCGCAGAGCGCCTCCGAGCACGGCGCCTTCATCGACGCCGCCTCCAAGGTCTACGGCGCCGGCGACGTCGAGACGCTGCGCAAGAAAGCCCAGGAGGACCTGGCCGCCCTCGCCGACCCGGCCGCCGCCCGGCGCGTCGTCACGCTGGCCCACGCCCTGCGCTACGGAGAGTCCTCGCTCGTCTGGCAGGACGGCTACCTGACCTACGCGATCAAGCGCGACATCTGGATCAACTTCGAGGAGCTCAACGCCGCGCCCACCGAGGTCCT
>CAZZGQ010000581.1:0-1724 GCA_964653765.1 uncultured Elusimicrobia bacterium
ATTCCCGGCAGTTTTTCGAGGACTATTCCCACTGAAGAGCTCCCTTGGACCAGGCGTACGCCAGGCCGACGAACAGGATGGCGAGGAACGCGGCCATCTCCGCGAGAGGGAAGCGGCCCCCCTCTTTCGCCGTGACGGCCCACGGATAGATGTAGAGCGTCTCGACGTCGAACAGGACGAAGAGCAAGGCGAAGACGTAGAAGCGGATGTTGAGCTTCACTTCGGTGGAGCCGACGGCCGGGATGCCGCACTCATAGGTGCTGAGCTTGCGCGCGTACTCGACCTTCGGGCGCAGGAGCTTCGCGGCGACCAGCGTGACCGCGGCGAAGGCCACGGCCAGCAGCACGATCGCGTAGACGGTGGCGTAAGCGCTCATCATGACAGGAGACCTCTCGTCTGGATCAGGACCTTGAACGCCTCTCCCATCCCCTCGGGGTGGAGCAGCGTCTTGATCTGCGCGCGGGACCTCACGTCGGCGACGGAGTCGCCCGCGGGCAGGTAATCGGCGATGCCGCCTTCGAGAAGGAAGCGCGTCATCGTGCCGTACGACTCGGTGCGCAGGCCGTGCTGCTCGCCGGTGGCGATGAGCACGTCGAAATCCACGGAGGCGGTGAGGTCCTGCGCCCCCTCGCGGCCGGTGAGCGTCTCCGCGTGGCTGTGGCGATAGAAGCCGCGCGGCGGATTGGGCGCGCCGCCGAAGCGCTTGCCGTAGTCGATCGTCAGGACCCAGCCGGCCAGCAGCTTCTCGGCGACGGCCGCCATCCACGGCTCGGCCTCGAGGTTGACGGCGTGCAGCGCGCCCTCCTCCAGCTGCGGAGCGACGGCGGCCGCGTGCGGCTGCAGCGCCGCCGTCGACAGCGTCGAGAGCTCCGTGGCTCCGTTGCGGCGGACGTAGAGCTCGCGCACCGCGCCGCCGCTCTTCTCCAGGACGTGCACCGGGAAGGCGTCGACGAGCTCGTTCGACAGGAACACGCCCGCGCAGGGCTCCAGCTCCTCGAGCGAGCACAGCGCCTCGACGTTCTCGAAGCGGGCCGAGAGGCGCTCGTGCGAGCGCTCGAGCATGTCCTCGCAGCGCTCCACGAGCACGTAGCGCACGCCCCGAGGCAGCCGCGCGAGCAGCTGCTCCGCGAGCACGCCCTCCCCCGAGCCCATCTCCACCACCGTCAGCGGCCCGGGCACGCCGCGGCTGCGAAGGGCGTCCAGCCGCTTGGTGACGTCGCGCGCCAGCACGGCGGCGAAGGCGGGATGCAGCTCCGGCGCGGTGTAGAAGTCGGCGCGCGGCTGGCGCCGGGCATAAAAGCCGCGTTCAGGGTCGTAGAGCGCGCTCTCCATGAAGTCCCTGAACGTACGCACGCGTTAAAGGTCCTCGGCTCCGAGCGTCTTCTTCTTGCCGTCCGCCTTGACCTTCTCGATCGACGCGCTGACCAACTGCGTGATCTTGTTGGAGAGGCCGTCGATGTAATCGCCGCCCGTGCGGAAGCCGGCGTCCTTGACCATCTTCTTCACCTTGCTGACCACCACAAGCGTCTCGCCCATGAAAGCCTCCTTTGCGAAGTGAGGTCACTCTATATTTTTTTCACCGCTCCGTCAAATTCGCCCAAAAAACGTCAGACGCGCGCGGTGACGGCAAAAAGAAAAAAGCCTCCCGTGAACCGAGAGGCTTAAATCTTGGCGCCGGGTGGAATCGAACCACCGACCTAACGCTTATGAAACGCTCGCTCTAA
>CAZZGQ010000582.1:0-1722 GCA_964653765.1 uncultured Elusimicrobia bacterium
CTCTTCAAGCTCATCACGGGACAGGAGCAGCCGGACGCCGGCAGCTTCAAGGTGGGCGAGACGGTGAAGCTCGGCTACGTCGACCAGAGCCGCGACCTCGACGGCGAGCAGAACGTCTGGGAGGCGATCTCCGACGGCCTCGACGTCGTCGCTCTCGGCAAGGTGGAGATGCCGTCGCGCGCCTACGTGGGCCGCTTCAACTTCACCGGCCAGGACCAGCAGAAGCTCGTCAAGAACCTCTCCGGCGGCGAGCGCAACCGCGTGCACATGGCCAAGATGCTCAAGGAAGCCGCCAACGTGCTGCTCCTCGACGAGCCGACCAACGACCTGGACGTGCACACGCTGCGCGCGCTCGAGGAAGGCATCACCAACTTCCCCGGCTGCGCCGTGGTCATCACTCACGACCGCTGGTTCCTCGACCGCATCGCCACGCACATCCTGGCCTTCGAGGGCGACTCCAAGGTCGTATGGTTCGAGGGCAACTACCAGGCTTACGAGGCCGACCGCAAAGCCCGCCTGGGCGACATCGTCCCCAAGCGCATCCACTACCGCAAGCTCACGCGCAGCTAAGTTAAGTTAACTTCGGGCTGCCCGAATGTTAAGTGACCGACCGCGCCGGGGAGTGCTCCTCGGCGCGGTCGTGCTTTTGGCGGCGCTGCTGCGCCTGCCTTGGCTCGGCGCGGCCGTGCCGCTGGGCAACGAGTACCTCTACTTCCACCTCGCCGCCCACGCCCGCGGCTGGGCGGACTTCCTGCGCGGCGTCCACGGCAACGCCCTGCACCTCTTCCTGCAGCCGGCGGTCGACTTCCTCATGGCGCGCTTCCGCGACGACCCGGCCTGGCTGCGCCTCCCCGCGGCGCTCTTCGGCACGGCGGCCGTCGCCGGCCTGTGGCGCTTCTGCGAGGAGGCGGAGCTGGCGCAGACGGCCCCCCTCGCCTCGCTGCTGTTGGCGGTCTCCTTAATGCACGTGGAGTGGTCGCGGCGCGCCGACATGTACGCGCTGATCTCGGCGCTGACCGTCTGGCAGGCCGCCGCGTTCGCGCGGCTGGCGCGCGGCGGGAAGACCCCCTCCCTGCCGCTATGGGACGCCGCGCTGCTCGGCGCCAGTCCCTACGCCGCCCCGCTCGCCGCGATCGAGGCCGCCGCGCTGGCCTGGCGGCGCTCCTGGCGACCCGCCCTGCGCCGCTTCCTCGCCGGCTGGGCGCTGGCCGCCGCCGTCGTCCTGCCTTGGCTGGCCTTCACGGCGCGCGACGTGGGACGGCTGCTGGGCGGCGACTTCGTGGCCGCCCACCCGGAGGCGCGCGTGCCGCTGGGACCGTTCCTGGCGCGCCTTCCGCTCTTCCTCGCCCAGGGCGCCGAGCTCTCCGACCGGCTCGACCACTGGAGCCCGGGCCTCGGCGCGGCGCTAGCCGTCCTCTATCTGATCTGTTACGCGGCGTCGGCCCTGCGGCTGCGCCGCGAGGACTCCCCTCCCGCCTTGCGCTTCTGCCACGCGGCCGTCTGGGGCGGCTTGGCGCTCACCATCGGCCTCGATCTCGCCTTCGGCAACTACCTCGCCCCGCGCCAGACGCTCTGGGTGCTTCCTTTTTATCTGGCCGCCGTCGCCGACGGCGCCTCGGTCCTGGCCCGGCGCTTGCCGTCGCGCTCGGCGGCGGCGGCGCTGGGAGGCGCTTGGCTCGCCGCCTCGCTGGGGCTCGTGGGAAGCGAGACGTGGCGGCACGC
>CAZZGQ010000583.1:0-1718 GCA_964653765.1 uncultured Elusimicrobia bacterium
ATTTTGATACTATCGCCTCAGAATCTTCTTCTCAGGAGAGCACTATGGGCGGACACTCGCATTGGGCCGGTATCAAGCACAAGAAGGCCTTGCTCGATTCCAAGCGCGGCAAGGTCTGGACGCGCATCGTGCGCGAGATCACGATCGCGGCGAAGCTGGGCGGCGGCGATCCGGGAGGCAATCCGCGCCTGCGCCGCGCCATCGATGACGCCAAGGCGGCCAACATGCCCGCCGAGAACGTCAAGCGCGCCATCCAGAAGGGCACCGGGGAGCTGCCCGGCGCCACGTATGAGGAGCTCACGTACGAGGGCTATGGCCCCGGCGGCGTGGCGATGCTCGTCGAGTGCACGACGGACAACCGCAACCGCACGGCCGACGACATCTCCCTCATCTTCACCAAGAACGGCGGCAACCGCGGCGCGGCGGGCTGCGTGGCCTGGATGTTCAAGCCGAAGTCGCTCGTCATCGTCAAGAAAGAGGGCGTGAACGAGGACGCGCTGATCGGCGACGCCCTGGACGCCGGCGCCGAGGACGTGGTGACCGATGGTCCCGCCTACGAGGTCTACGGGGGCACGTTCGATCTCGACAAGATCAAGGACGCCCTCGCGGCGAAGAAGTACGTCATCGAGTCCGCCGAGGCCACGATGAAGCCGGACAACATGGTCGCCGTCAACGAGGACAACGCCGCGAAGATCCTCAAGCTCGTCGACGCGCTCGAGGAGTACGACGACGTGAAGACGGTCCACACGAACGCGGACATCCCGGAGCAGGTGCTGGCCAAGCTCGGCTGATGCCGGAGACCGTCCTCGGCGTCGACCCCGGCGTCTCGGAGACGGGCTGGGCCGTGCTCGAGATCGACGAGCGCAACGCCGCGCGTCTGCGCGCGTCCGGGCTCATCAAGACGCATCCCGGTCCGGCGCTGGCGGAGAGGCTGCGCCACATCCACGACGAGCTCGAGAAGATCCTGGCCGAGCACAGCCCGGACCACGTCGCCGTCGAAGAGATGTTCTTCGCCAAGGTGGCCAACACGATCCGCAACACGCTGCAGGCCCGGGGCGTGGTTCTTTTGGCGGCGGCGCGCGCGCGCAAGCCGGTCTCGGAATACAACCCGCGCACCGTGAAGCTCACCCTCACCGGCAGCGGCCAGGCCGAGAAGGCGCAGATGCAGACGGTGGTGCAGAAGGCGCTCAATCTCGCCGAGAGGCTGACGCCGGACGACGTCGCCGACGCCGCGGCGATCGCGCTCTGCCACGCGCGCTCTCGGCGCTTCAAGCGGCTCAAGGTGCTCGATTCGTTCGGAGGCAAGCGGTGATCGCCTCTTTGCGCGGGACCGTGCTGCACAAGGACCTCGATCGCGTCATCCTGGAATGCGGCGGCGTCGGCTACGAGGTCTTCGTCACCGCCGCCACGGCCTCGCGGATGGCCGGCGCCGGCGGCGAGGCCATGGTCTACGTCGTCGAGTCCTTCGGCATGTACGGCGGCGGCGCCACGCTGTACGGCTTCGACTCCCCCTCCGAACGGCAGCTCTTCGACGCCTTCAAGGAGCACGTGCCCGGCACCGGCGCCAAGAAGGCCCTGGAGTATCTGGACCGCGCTTCGAAGTCCCTGCCCGATTTCCGCCGCGCCATCATGGAGAAGGACGAGAAGATCCTCACCGGCGTCTTCGGCTTCACGAAGAAGACGGCCGACAAGCTCATCGAGGCGCTGAAGGAGAAGCT
>CAZZGQ010000584.1:0-1705 GCA_964653765.1 uncultured Elusimicrobia bacterium
TGACTTGGTTGTTCTGGAACACCCAATATTTCATAGCTGGCCAAGTATAACAGCGCGTACCGGGAGCGCAATAACGTAAATGTTACGGCCGGGGCGATATTGACAAGACGCGGGATCTATTGGAAAGTAGCCGGGGATGAAAGGAAAAGGGATCGCGGCGGCGTTCATCCTCGCCGCTGGTTTCCTCCGCGCGGACGCGTCTCTCAGGGCGGCCCCGGAGCGGCCGGTCGAGACGCGGTATCTGCTGTTTCAGCTCTTCACGGCCGCCGGCTCCCCCGACGCCGCTCTGGGCGGGACGATGACCCTGAAGGAGACGCCCGATCGCGCCGCCATCCAAGCCTTCGCCCAAGGGCTCAAGGACCGGATCGGCTCCTCTGGGAATGCGCGACGCAAGCTCGGCTTCGCCGTGGGGCCCATCGCCCTGGATCATTCGGACGAGCAGGTCGTGATGCTGATCCGAGACGCGTTCGCCGTGGCCCGCGCCCTGGACGTCGCCGTGGCCCTTCACCTGGACGACTCGATGTTCTGGGCCCGGAATCCGGCGCTGCGCCGCGCGCAGGGGCACGTCGAATGGATCGATTGGGACGGCACCGAGAGCACCGGGCGCCGGCTGGATTGGGGGCCGAGCCCGACGAAAGTCCCGCCGCAGCTCTGCTTCAACAGCGCGCCGGTCCTGAGCGTGGTGCGCGAGCGGGGAGCCTTGATCGGCCGCGAAGTCGCGCGCGGATCCCGATCGCTCGAGCGCGAAGGGCGCGGCTACCTGTTCGCGGGCGTCATCGCCGGCTGGGAGACGATGCTGGGCCGAGACTTCGACAGCGGACGGCCCACGGGCTTCTGCGCGCTCGCGAACCGGGGCTACAGCCGGGAGCGGCCGCCTCCCGATATCGCGGCTGAGCGGACCGCCGTGGTCAAGGAGTTCATGGAAGCGTGGGCTGGCGCGCTAAGCGAGGGCGGTGTTCCGGAGCGGCGGCTCTACGCTCATGTCGGCTTCACGCCGCAGGGAGTGGGAAGCGGCCAGAGCGACCCGCCTCCCGGCGACGCGTTGTTCGGCGGCCGCTATCGGCCGGGGTTCAGCACTTACCCCTCGCCCGGGGCCCTGGCCGAGATACTGGCTCTCGTCGCGCGCCACGGCACCTCGCCCTGGGCCTCGTCAGAGGGAACGAACGTCGTTCCCAACGGCATGCCCGGAGAGAAGACGATGGAGACCTACTTGGGACGGATGTTCAATCATGGGGCGGTGCTCGTGAACGTCTTCGCTTGGGGAGTCGGCCCGTCGGACATGGGCCGGAATTTCTTCCGTCGCGCGACCGAAGGCGCGGACGCCATCGCCGCCTATCGACGTTTCCTCTCCGGCCAGGCGCTGCGCGAGGATCCGCCGAAGCCGTTCAGCCTCGCCGCGTTCCGTGAAAAGCTGCAAGTGATGCAGGCGCGCCTGCCTGGCTGGGTCCAGCGTACCGGGCGTCGGGAGGAGGCCGAGATCTTCTCTCGCCGATTGGACGAACAGATGAAGAGCGGCGATCTGGCCGCCGCCGACGCGACGGTCCAACGTATGCTGGCCCTGATCGCGAGCGGCTCGCTCGATGGAGATCGGGAGCGGTAAGCGGACGTCGCGCTTGGCTTGCCAGGATCGTTTGTGTTATAATCTCACCCGCTGGGCTATTAGCTCAATGGTAGAGCAGATCCCTCTTAAGGATAAGGTTGTAGG
>CAZZGQ010000585.1:0-1703 GCA_964653765.1 uncultured Elusimicrobia bacterium
GCGTATTGACGCGCTCCTGAACTTCCCCTATCCTTAGCGCGACAATGCGCTCGGGGCTTTTCGGGAAGTTCGCCGCCGTGATGGTGGCGTTGGCGCTGGTGCCGGCGGCGTTGCTGGGCTTGCAGCTCATCAACATCAGCCGCGCCGGCATCCAGGCCGCCGTGCTCGAGCTGCACACCAAGCTGGCCGAGGGGCTGGCCCGCAGCGTCGACGACTACATGACGACGACGGACCAGAAGATCGCCTTCGCCCTGGACTCGCTGCAGAAGAACATGGAGTGGGCGGAGAAGCAGGACCTGCTGCGCAGCCTCATCGAGACCAATCCCGACATCGTCGCCATCTCCATGGTCGACGCCAAAGGCCGCGAGCTGGTGAAGGTCTACAACCCGGATAATCCCGAGGCCGCCAAGGACGCCGCCCTGGCCTCGCGCGCCGGCGAGAGCGCGTTCAAGTCCTTCCGCGCGGGGCATCGCCGCGCGTCGATGCCGGCGACCTCCGGCGGCAGCCCCGCCCTCGTCACGTACTACCCGCTGAAGGGGGAGATCGCCGCGCGGGTCCTGCTGTCTCTGCGCGGTCTCGACCAGCGCGTCTCGGGCGAGCGCATCGGCGGCAGCGGCTTCGCCGTGCTCGTCGACCGCTCCGGCCAGCCTTTGTTCTACGCTCACGATCACCTGCAGCCGAATGAGGCGGCGGCGCTGCCGGGCTGGCCGATCGTGAAGGCGGCGCTGCAGTCGCAGAGCGTCGGCTCGAGCGAGTTCCAAGCTTCCGCGGGCCGCAGCTACGTCGGCGCCTACGCGCCGCTGGCGAGCGGCGGCGCGATCGTCACGCTGCAGCCGCTTGAGGACGCCTACAGCGCTGCGGCGCGCATGAAGCGCACGGCCGTGGCGGCCATGCTGATCGTCGTCCTCCTCGGGCTGATGGCCGCGATCTGGCAGGCGCGCGGCATGTCCCAGCCCCTGCTCGCCTTGTCGCGCGCCGCGGAAGCCGTCTCTCGCGGGGACTTCCTCGCCAACGTCACGATCAAGACCGGCGACGAGCTCCAGGAGCTGGCGGAGACCTTCAACCGCATGACCGCCCAGCTGCGCGCCTATTCCGTGCTGCAGGTGGACAAGCTGATCGCCGAGCAGCGAAAGACCGAGGCCATCCTGTTCTCGATCAACGAAGGCATCGTGCTGAGCGACAACGCCGGCATCGTCCAGTTGGCCAACCGCACGGCGCTGGAGCTCTTCGGCCTCGACCCGAAGTCGCCTCCGGACGGCCGCGCCTTGGCGGAGCTGCTCCCGGAGCAGTCGAAGCTGCGCGCCCCCGTGCTGGACGCCGCCGAGCGTCCGCGCCCCGACGTGGTCAAGGACATCAACGTCGCCGAGAATGACCAGAAGAAGCGCTACGTCCGCGTCAGCAGCCATCCCGTGCATCGCCCCGGCTCGTCGGCGGCGATCGGCGTGGTCGTCAGCGTGCGCGACGTGACCCTCGAGAAAGAGCTCGACAAGATGAAGGAGGAGTTCCTCCATTACATCACCCACGACCTGCGCAATCCGCTGGGCTCGGCGATCGGCTTCCTGGACATGCTGCTCAAGGGCGTGCCCGGCGTGCTCAACGAGGAGCAGCACGGCATCGTCGACGCGGTGAAGCGCTCGAACATGCGCCTGCTCTCGATGGTCAACAACATCCTCGACATCGCCAAGATGGAGTCCGGCCGCATC
>CAZZGQ010000586.1:0-1700 GCA_964653765.1 uncultured Elusimicrobia bacterium
CCAGAAGGCGCAGGCCGGCGGGCTCGGGGCCGCCGCGGGCGTTCCCGCCGCCGTTCCCGCGGCCGGCTCGGACGAGGCCGCGCTGCAGGCGCTGCCCCAGCCGCTGCAGACCCGTTTCAAGGAAGCCGATGCGGCGTTCGAGCAGAGGAGCCCCGAGGCGATCCCGGAAACGCCCGGCCCCGCCGCCGCTTCCGCCGCCGCCACGCCGCTGGCCGCGGCGACGGCCAAGCCGGCTGCCAAGCCGGAGCCGGCCGTCGAGGGCCGGCGCGGAGCGCTGAGCACCCTCAAGAACGCCTTCGATTTCCGCCGCGACCCGTCCATGGCGCTCCTGAGGGTCGTCCAGGTGGTCGCCCTGCCCGTCCTCGTGATCCTGCTCGCCGGCGTCGGTGAGTACTACAAGGCGACGCTCCTGGCGATCGTGTTCGGAGCCGGGTTCGTGGGCCAAGTCCTTCACGACCCGGCGCCGGCCGGGCCGCAGCGCTCCACCCAGGCTCCCATCTATCAGACGATCGACGGCGTCCAGCGCCCTCTGTCGTATAACCCCGCGCTGGTGAGGCCGCCTCTCTGGAAGGAGACGCTCGTTTACGCGGCGCACCCGATCAAGCGGGTCAAGCAGGTCGTCCAGTACGTGCGCCGGGTGAACCAGTACATGGCCGAGCTCACCGACGCCGACCTGGGCTGGTCGATGAAGCGTTTCCCCGAGTTCGAGAAGCAGGAAGGCATCCTGCGCCACAGCAACCGCGCCCTCGTCAACGACTGGAAGCAGTGGTCGGGCGGCAGCCTGCCTAAAGTCTCGCCCGCCGACTATAACGACGCCCTCATGTCGCGCGTCAGCATCCGCAAGATCTTCAAGCAGGCCATGGACCGCGAGGAGCCGACGCTCTCCTACCAGGCCACCTCCGCCCACGAGCTGCACGATTTCATGCACAACGTCGCTCACTTCATGGGCATCACCATGCAGGAACGCGTGATCTCCATCGCGCTCACCGGCAACCCGCCGCAAGAGTCCGTCTGGGCCGCCGAGGAGAAGCGCCACGGCAACATCATGGAGCGCGTCTACAACTTCTCGCGCCCGCAGGGCTGGCCGGAGCTCAACGAGCAGGGCATCGCGCCCACGTCGCCGTCGCGCGGCGCCCACTCGATGATCGCCAACCGCGCCCTGGCCGAGATCGGCGCGGGCACGGGCTATCTCGTGCTGAAGTCGAACGCCAAGAAGGGCAGCCCGGCGGACCTCGCTCTCGAGGGCATCTTCCGCGACGAGGTCTACCACTACGTGCTCATGGACGCGGCGCGCAAGTGGGGCTTCGGCCATCCCGCGCCGCTGCACGAACGGGTCTGGGGTTTGACGCGCTGGACGGCCCAGATGATCGCCCGCGCCGTGATGGACCTGCCCGGCCTGCGGCGACTCGGCGTGAAGGTCCAGGTCAAGCAGCTCAACCAATATTGGGGGCTGGAGCGCCTGCTCAACATCGTCCAGCACTACAACGACAACCAGCTGCCGCTCGCGGTCGACACCGTGATCGACGAGCGCGGCGGCTTCTCGCCGCTGGCCGTCTTCCAGGTGGCGTACGCCTTCGCCTCGATCCACAACCGGGTCACGAAGTACCTGAACACGATCCCCGATGAGCAGGGCAATCGGGCCATTGGCCAGGTCTACAAGACGCAGGCCGAGTTCGACGCCGCCGTGGCCGAGGGCAAGC
>CAZZGQ010000587.1:0-1688 GCA_964653765.1 uncultured Elusimicrobia bacterium
CATGTTCGGCTACGCCTGCCGCGAGACGCCGGAGCTCATGCCCCTGCCGATCACGTTGGCGCACAAACTGACCCGCAAGCTCTCCGAGTCGCGCCGCAAGGGCGAGCTCGGTTACCTCGGCCCCGACGGCAAGAGCCAGGTCACGGTGGAGTATCTTGATGGTCGCCCGTTGCGCGTGGATGCTGTCGTTCTTTCGACGCAGCACACCGAGGAGATCCTCGACAAGTCCGGCGAGAGGATCACGCAGAAGGCCGTCGACGAGATCATCGAGACGATCGTCCGCCCCGTCCTCGGCAAGCGCCTGATCGACAACAAGACGAAGTTCTTCATCAACCCGACCGGCAAGTTCGTCATCGGCGGCCCCGCCTCCGACACGGGCGTCACCGGCCGCAAGATCATCGTCGACACCTACGGCGGCTACGCCCCGCACGGCGGCGGCGCCTTCTCGGGCAAGGATCCGACGAAGGTCGACCGCTCGGCCTGCTACATGGCCCGCTACATCGCCAAGAACGTCGTCGCCGCCGGCCTGGCCGAGAAGTGCACGGTCCAGCTGGCTTACGCGATCGGCGTGGCCGAGCCCGTCGGCGTCTACTTCGACACGCACGGCACCGGCATGGTGGACGAAGCCCGCATCGAGGCCGCCGTCCGCAAGCTGTTCCCGATGACGCCCAAGGGCATCATCGAGACGCTCAAGCTGCGCCGCCCCGTCTACCGCCCCACCGCCGCCTTCGGCCACTTCGGCCGCGAGGAGAAGGGCTTCGAGTGGGAGAAGACGGACCGCGCCGAGGCCCTCAAGGACGAGTGCCTGGGCAAGGGCGCCAAGAAGAAGGCCCTCGCCGCTGTCGCGTAACTTAACTCGGGGGTCAGACCCCAAAGTTAAGCAAGCCCCGCCGGGAGACCGGCGGGGCTTCTTTTTTCCGACAAAAGTCACCTTGCGGGCTTCGCATGATCGTCATATAATCCCCATATCAAGACCCTATGGGATTACTAGGCCTATTCACTAAGAAGGCGACTCAAGTCGGCAGAGCCACGATCCTCCTCGTGGAGGATGAGCCCGAGAATCAGCTGCTGGGCAGGATGCTCTTGGGAACGCTTCCGGTCAACCTGCTGCTGGCGGCGAGCGGCAGCGCCTGCCTGTCGATCGCCAGAGCCAATCCGGACATCGATCTCATCCTGCTCGACATCGTGATGCCGGGCATGGACGGCCTGCAGGCCCTGGAGTTGCTCAAGGCCGATCCGAAGACCAAGGACATCCCCGTCCTCATGCTGAGCTCCCGGGAAAGAGATTACGACCGCGCTCAAAAGCTGGGCGCCTGGGGATGCCTTCCCAAGCCCTACGACAACGATGTCTTCGTCGAGCGTATCCGCTCGCTGCTAGGCCTTCCCCAGCCCTGATCGACTGGCGCGGCCTCCGGCGCTTGCGGCCGTCGCCCTTCCCTTTTATACTCACCGGGTGCGCCCTCTGCTCTTAGGCCTCCTATCCTCCATCGGCCCCCTCGCCCGAGCGGACGAGCCGAGCCCGCCGAAGCTCAATCAGGCGGCGCGCTCCGCCAAGGACGCCGGGCTCGACCTGGGCGTCGACTCCAAGCTGGAAGGCTGGCTGCTCGACCCGACGACCGATCCGCAGCAGCCGGCCCCAGGAGCCCTCTGACATGGACGATCCGACCCTCAACGAGACGACGCCGCTC
>CAZZGQ010000588.1:0-1676 GCA_964653765.1 uncultured Elusimicrobia bacterium
GCACATTCACCAGAGCGTCGTCGACATCAAGACACGCAAGAACATCTTCAGCAACCCGGACGGCACGCCCTCGCAGCTGTTCTTCTCCCATATCGGCGGCCTGCAGAAGTACATGCCCGCCGCGATGGCGCTGTTCTGCGCGAACGTGAATTCCTATCGCCGGCTCACCCGGTACCTGTCCGCCCCGATCAACGTCCATTGGGGTTATGACAATCGCACCGCCGGCCTGCGCGTACCGATGTCCGACTCCGAGGCTCGCCGGGTCGAGAACCGCGTCGGCGGGGCAGACGCGAACCCCTATATTGCGATCGCCGCCTCGCTGGCCTGCGGCTACCTGGGCATGATCGAGAACCTGCAGCCCAGTGATCCCATCAGCGGCAGCGCGCACGACCTGCCGTTCGGACTGCCGCGCTCCCTGGACGAGGCACTGCGCAACCTCAAGGAGTCCGAGCCGCTCGTGAAGCTCCTCGGCGAGCAGTTCGTCTCGGCCTTTACCATCGTCAAGGAAGCCGAGTACGAGGTGTTCTTGCAGGTGATCAGCTCCTGGGAGCGCGAGCACCTGCTGCTCAACGTCTAGGCGCTGATAGAGGACCGCCGAAGCGACTGACAAGCGATTGCCGCACGCTTTTTCGGGCTGGTCCGGCACCGCACCGGTGCATCGACCCCTCCCGCTGGGGCGCCGCCCGCGACCAGGCACACTCGCACGACCGGGCAGACTTCGGGGGCCGCTGGACTGTTACTATTGAGGTTGCCGGTCGCGTGCGGCCCGAATCGCTCGCACCTTCCGGGGTCTGCGCGGTCCGATAATAGAGGCTTCATGAGTACTGTTCTGCGCTCGCTTTTTCTCAGCGCGTTTCTCGCTGCTTTGTTCGCCGGTTGTTCCGGCAGCAGCTCAAAACCCCCCGCCGATGAAAGTGCCAAGCCGGCGTCCGACCCGACGACGTCCGCCTCGGACGCACCGATGGACCCCGAAAAGGTCGTCAATGTCTACAACTGGTCGGATTACATCGATCCGAGCGTCCTGGCCGATTTCCAGAAGGAGTATGGGATCAAGGTCAACTATGACGTCTTCGACTCCAACGAGGTGCTCGAGACCAAGCTTCTCACCGGACACACGAACTATGACGTCGTGGCGCCTTCCGGCGCATTCCTCGCGCGCCAGATCCAGGCCGGTGTCTACCAGAAGCTCAACCGGGCGCTGTTGCCGAACTGGAAATATCTGGACCCGGACGTCGCCCGCAAGGTCGCGCAGTACGATCCAGGCAACGCTTATGCCGTGGACTACATGTGGATCACGTCCGGACCCGGCTATGACGTGGCAAAGATCAAGCAGCGCATGCCGGATGCGCCCGTCGGCAGTTGGCGGATGCTCTACGATCCAACGGTGATCGCGAAGTTCGCCGACTGCGGCGTGTCGCTGCTCGATGCGCCGTCCGAAGTCGTCCCCACCGTGTTTCTTTATCTCGGCAAGGATCCCAACAGCACTTCGACCGAGGATCTGCAGGCGGCCGAGCAGACGCTGCTGGCGATCCGCCCCTATATCCGCTACGTGCACTCGTCCCGCTACATCGACGACCTCGCCAACGGCGAGACGTGCCTTGCGCTCGGATGGTCGGGCGACGTGAAACAGGCGCACGACCGCGCCAGGGATGCGGGCAAAGGGATCGATATCGGCT
>CAZZGQ010000589.1:0-1674 GCA_964653765.1 uncultured Elusimicrobia bacterium
CCTGGGTATGCAGGCTCTGGGCGAGGAGGGCGGGGGCGGGGACGTCGGAGACGGCGTCGCCGGCCGCCCAGGCGACGAGGACGAGCAGGCGCAGCGCCTGCACGAGGGGCATATACGGAGTATGAGCTCGCTTCCCTCCAAATACAAGGGATTTTGTTAAGATAGGCTCGACGGGCAGGTGGCGAAACTGGCAAACGCAGCGGACTTAAAATCCGCCGGCTGAAAGGCCATGCGGGTTCGATCCCCGCCCTGCCCAGGATCTGCGGAGCCAATACATGAAGATCGCAACACAAGCCTGGCGATTCATCGTCCCGGGCATCCTCGTCGACATCGCCGCCACCGTCTTGGCCGCCCTTTCCGCCTCGAAGGGCTGGCTGGGCGTCCTCACCCTCGCCGTCTTCGTCTCGTTCCTGGCCACCTTATTCGTGGCCTTCTGCCTCTATTTCTTCCGCGACCCGGAGCGGCCGCTGCCTACGGACGCCGGTAAGATCTACAGCCCGGGAGACGGCCGCGTGCTCAGCGTCGGCCGGGAAGGCCCGGGCGACGTCGTGACCCTGCGCATCTTCCTGTCCGTCTTCGACGTCCACATCCAGCGCTCGCCCTGCTCGGGCACGGTCTCCAAGGTCCAATACCAGCCCGGAGCCTTCCGGGCCGCGATGATCGAAGAGGCCAGGCAGAACGAGCGCAGCATCATGACGATCGAGCCGGAAGGCCGCAAGGGCCCGCTCATCGTCGAGCAGATCGCGGGCTACGTGGCCCGGCGCATCGAGACCTGGCCCAAGGCCGGCGAGAAGGTCGCGGCCGGCGGCCGCTACGGCATCATCTACTTCGGCTCGCAGGCGGCGGTGCATTTCCCGGCGTCGGCGCGCTGCACGGTCAAGCCGGGCGACCGCGTGGCCGGCGGCCTGACCGTCATCGGAGAATGGATCTGATGGACACGCGCGCCCTCAAGCGCGGCGGCCAAGTCCTGGCGCCTTCGCTGCTCACGGTGGGCAACATGGCCTGCGGCTTCTACGCGCTGATGGCCATCCACGAGGGCGAGTTCGCCTCGGCCGCCACCGCCATCCTCGCGGGCATGGTGTTCGACGCCCTGGACGGGCGCGTGGCGCGCTTGGTCCACGGCGAGTCCACCTTCGGCGTCGAGTTCGATTCTCTCTCGGATTTCCTGACCTTCGGCATCGCTCCCGCCCATTTGATGTACGCCTTCATCCTCAAGGACTACGGCGTCTGGGGCTATCCGATGGCCTTCTTGTACGCGCTCTGCGGCGGCCTGCGCCTGGCGCGCTTCAACGCCACGGCGCACGATCACGGCGGCAGCAAGACGCACTTCACCGGGCTGCCGATCCCGGGCGGCGCGGGCTTTCTCGCCTCCTTCGTCCTGCTGTACCAGATCATCGAGGAGGGACGCCCGGCGCGCACGTGGAAGCTGCTGATGGACCAAGTGCCTTCTCTTTACGGCCTGGCGCCGGCCATGGTCATCGCCATCGCCTTCCTCATGATCTCGACGATCCCCTATCCCGCCTTCAAGCAGTCCAACGCCCTGCAGCCGCGCTCGCTCAAGACGCTGGTCGCCATGGTCATCCTGGCCCTGCTGATCTTCATCTACCCGCAGAACGTCATCTTCCTGCTCTTCCTGACGTTCGTCCTGCTGGGACCCGTGAGCTGGCTCGTCCG
>CAZZGQ010000590.1:0-1674 GCA_964653765.1 uncultured Elusimicrobia bacterium
CGCCGTTGGCCTTGAGGTTGCCGATCGAGCGCAGCAATTTGGAGCGATCTCCGGTCACTTGCTGCCCGAAGGCCAGGACCTGCACGCGATCCGAGAAGGCCACCACGCTGACGAGCCCCCGGACCGGTCTGCTCATCTTCACCAAGGGCTATGACGGCTCGACGCTCATGACGAGGAGAGAGGCGCGGCCCGCGCTCGGGCCGCCCAAGGACCCCCGGAACCTGACCGACGCCGAGAAGCTGGCCCGGGCGAGCAGCACAATCGCCTAGCGGCCTAGTTCGCGGCACCGCCGCTTCCTGACGCTGCCCTCTTCAGCATGCCGTGCATCCCGATCCAGCGCACAAAGGCATCGAACCAACCGGTGCTCGTCGTTTCCTTCGGATACATTCCGAAGCCATGACCACCCTGTTCATAAAGATGGAATTCGACGGGGCGCTTCGCCGCCTTCCAGCTATCGATGAGCCCATAGCCGCCGTTGGCGAAGAAAGGATCGTCGGCGGCAAGGGCGACGAACAGCGGCGGGGCGTCAGCCGGCACGGTGACCGGCGCGAGAGGGCCGTAGATGATGCCGATGAAGGCTGGCTTCGCATCCCCACCCGCGAGCGTGGTCGCCATCGTCAGCATCGCGCCGGCGGAAAAGCCGACCATGCCGATCCGCCGGGGGTCAACGTGCCACTCGGCGGAACGCTTCCGGATCAGTGCGAACGCCGCGCGGGCGTCGGCGATCTGCGGGGCGAGGCCGGCCATCGCCCTCCCGGGGTCTGGGCGCGGCGGCCGCGCTGTCGCCGAAAACATCTCTCGCATAGACCGCTCGAACCCCGGCATGTCGGCCGGGGTCTGGTTTAAGCGATATTTGAGGACGAAGGCGGCGACGCCCCTTTCCGCCAGCGCGCGGGCGACGTTCCAGCCTTCATTCTCCATGGACAAGGTGCGGAAGCCGCCGCCGGGCGCGACGACGACGGCGGCGCCGCTTGCCTTGGTGGGGTCCGGCAGAAAGGGTGTCAGCGTCGCAACCGTTACGTTGCGCGCAAACCGGCTGCCGTACTGGCTGTGCCAGGACTCCGGGTTCTTCGCACCGGGCAGCGGACCGGTCCCGAGTTCGATCGCATCGGGCTGCGAAGGCGTGGCGATGGGCGTCATCCGGTCGTCTTGCGCCGGTGCCGGCGATGCCAGCGCAGCGACGAGCGCAAGCCCGACGACCACCAAACGAGAATAGGTTGCCCCCGCGAAAGCCCGCTTCGTCCAGAGATTCGACATTTGCCTCATGCCAGCTTCCCCTCCGACTGTGTCTTGATTCAGAATCAAGCCATATTGTCCTACAGATCGAGCCGCGTCGCGTATGGGCAAACGCCGAAGGGGGCCCCCAGCGTCCTCACTTCGCCCGCTGCGTCGTCCCCGACGCGTCCAGGGCGGCAGTATCTCTCAACATCGTGCGAAACATCCTCGCCAGGGAGTGGCCTCATCAAAAGTGGGGATCTCAATTTAATATCAAGCGCGAGGGCCTGCTTGCCTCCTGACTGCCTGCCTCATGTAAAGCACCAAGGGAAAAATGGAGCCGAAGACCGCAAACTCGACCAGACAGATCCGTGCGATGTCCAGCATCTCTCGACCTGCAGGCTCTCTCATGATCACATTAAAGTCGTAGTAAGGGGGCATGCCCAAGCTGTACCTGGT
>CAZZGQ010000591.1:0-1673 GCA_964653765.1 uncultured Elusimicrobia bacterium
TTCGCCGGCTCAGGAGCGGGGGTGGCGGCGCGCGCCACCGTGTAGACGGGCAGCGTGAAGAAGAACGTCGCGCCGCGCCCTTCCTCGCTCTCCACCCACATCTTGCCGCCCTGGAGGTGGATGAGAGCCTTCGCGATCGACAAGCCCAGGCCCGTGCCGGTGACGTTCATCTCCCCGGAGGCGATCTGGACGAACTTCTCGAAGATCCGCTTCTGCTCGTTCTTGGGGATGCCCGGCCCGGTGTCGGTGACCGCGTATTGGATGAAGCGCTCGGAGCCCGAGCGCTCGCTCGAGGCGCCGACGCGCACCGTGATCGAGCCGCCCGCCGGCGTGAACTTGATGCTGTTGGAAAGCAGGTTGACCAGGACCTGCACGGAGCGGCTCTGGTCGGCGGCCACGGGCGGCAGGTCGTGCTCGGCGACGAGGCTGAGGTTGATGCGTTTCTTGGAGGCCCAGGCGGCCAGGCTGTCGACGCCGTCGCGCGCGATCTTCTCGGGATCGCACTTCTTCGGGAAGACGGTCATCTGGCCGGATTCGATCTTAGAGAAATCGAGGATGCTGTTGATGAGGTCCGCCAGCCGGTCTGAGTTCTTGAGCGCCGACGCGAGGATGCGGTTCTCGACCTCGCCCATCTTGGAGGAGGCCTCGTTCTGCACGATCTCGAGCGCGGCGCGGATGGAAGCCAGCGGCGCGCGCAGCTCGTGGGTGACGTGGGCGACGAAGTCCCCCTGCACGCGTTGCAGCTCCTTTTGCTTCGAGACCTCGGTGAGCTGCGACACCATGCCGACGACCTTGCCGTCCTGGTTCTGCACGATCGCGCCGGAGGCCTTGATCGTGCGCCGGGTGTCCTGCTCGCCGGTGACGGCGACGTCCTCGGGCTTGGGCGCCTTCTCCGGCCGCAGGATCTCGTTGGCCAGCGTCACGACGTGCGCCTCGCCGGCCTTGGAGGCCAGCGGCTGGCCGGCGGCCTCGGCCAGCGTGGTGCCGTAGAGCTGCTCGGCCGCCGGGTTCATCATGAGGATCTTGCCCTGCTCGTCGACCATGACGACGCCTTCGACCATGCTCGAGAGCACGGCGCCCGTGCGGGCCTGCTCGTTGGAGAGCAGCGTCGTCTCTCGCTTGAGGTCGCGCGTCACCTCGTCGATGCGCTTCTCGACGTCGGCGCGCACCAGCTCCATCACCTTGGCGAGGACCTGCTGCCGTTGGTCCATCTGCGGCACGGCGCTCTCGACCAGGGAGTTGATGGCGGCGTCGAGCGAGGTGGCGCTCAGCACGGTCTGAGCCAAAGGCGGCTGCGTCGGCGCCGCCGTCGGCTCCTGCGGCCGCGGCCCGTTGGGATCGATGGGCTTGAGCTTGGGGTGCGTGGCGTCCATCTTGGCGTAGACGGCCTCGTTGAGGAGGATCCGCGTCACGCCCTTGGAGCCCAGGACCTCGGCCGGCTTGCCCGCGGCCGCGGCCCCCGGCCGCACCACGGCGATCTCGCAGAAAGCGGCGAGGTCGTTGCCGTCCACGCCCGTCTTGAAGGTCAGGCTGCTGAGCTTGAAGCGCGAGAAGATGGAGGAGATGGCGCTCGGCAGGTCCTTCACCGAGCCCACGATGCGGCCGTTGGCGATGAGCTTGTCGTGGTCGGTGGTGAAGACGAGCTCGCCGGGCGTCTGCGCCAGCGCCTGGCC
>CAZZGQ010000592.1:0-1666 GCA_964653765.1 uncultured Elusimicrobia bacterium
CCGTCGTCCGCACGCGGCGCGTCTTCGAGAAGCTGCTCGCCAGCATGCCCGACTACATCCTCCGCATCGACAAGGACGGCACGATCTTGGCGCTGAACCGCCCGCGCGCCGGCGCCAGTCTCGTCGACATCGTCGGCCGGCGCCTCTACGACTTGGCGGATCCCGCGAGCCGAGGCGCCTTGAAGGCCGCCGTGAGGCGGGTCTTCAAGACCGGCAAGCCGGCGACGGTGGAGGTGCTGGGCCCGGGCCATCACGACAAGCCTTGCTGGTACAGCGACCGCATCGGCCCGGTGATCGAGAACGGACGCGTGACGTCGGCGCTGATCGTCGCCATCGACGTCACGGAGCGCCGGCTGGCCGAGCGCGAGCGCGAGCAGGAGCGCCAATGGCTGGCTTCGGTCGTCGCCAACGCTCCCATCATCCTCTTCGCCAACGACCGGCACGGGGTCATCACCCTCTCGGAGGGGAGCGCGCTCAAGGCGCTGGGGCTTCGCCCCGGGGAGTCCGTGGGCAGGTCGGTCTTCGACACGGCGCACTCCTCGCCGGAGCTGGCGTCCGCCACCCGCCGCGCGCTGCGCGGAGAGTCCTTCTCGGTCGATCTCCTGCTGGGCAAGACCGTCTTCCGCACCAGCTATACCCCCCTGCGCGACGAGAAGGGCCGGCTCGCGGGGACGATCGGCGTGGCCACCGACATCACGCAGAGCCTGAAGCTGGAGGAGGAGCTGCGCGCCAGCGAGGAGCGCTTCCGCTCGCTCTATTCGCGAACCCCCGCGATGATGCACTCGATCGACAGGGAAGGCCGGATCATGACGGTGAGCGACAACTGGTTGTCGACCCTCGGCTATGACCGGCACGAGGTGATCGGCCGCCATTCCGTGGACTTCCTCACGCCGGCCTCCCGCAAGCTCGCGCGCGAGGTCATCCTCCCTTCCTTCTACAAGATCGGCTCCTGCTCCGATGCGCCGTACCAGATCCGCAAGAAGAACGGAGAGGTGCTCGATGTGCTGCTGTCGGCGACGGCCGTGCGGGACGCCCACGGGCAGGTCGAGCGCTCGCTCGCCGTGCTCGTCGACGTCACCGAGCGCAGGCGTCTCGAGCGCGAGATCGCCGACGCCAGCGCCCGCGAGCAGAGCAAGATCGGGCGCGACCTGCACGACACCGTCGGCCAGACGATGACGGGCTTGGCGCTCCTGGCGCGGTCCCTGAGGCAGACGCTGCCCGAAGGCACGGCGCAGTCGGACCAGGCCAAGCGTCTCGAGGAGCTGAGCGGCCAGGCGATCAGCCAGATCCGCGGCTTGGCGCGCGGGCTGCTCCCCAAGGACATCCAGACGCTCGGGCTCGGCGCCGCGCTCGAGGAGCTGGCTCACGGCGCCAAGGAGCTCTTCGGCGTCAAGTGCGCCGTCTCCCTCTCCGGGCCGTCGCACGTCGGCCACCACGGCTTGGCCGCTCAGCTGTACCACATCGCCCAGGAAGCGGTGCACAACGCGGCGCGCCACGCCAAGTCCCCGACAGGCGTGCGCATCGCGCTGGACGTGAGGCCCAAGCGCATCACGCTGCGCATCGTCGACGACGGCGTGGGCCTGCCGCCTCTGGGTCGCCGCGGCCGAGGGTTGGGGCTGGCCATCATGCAGCACCGCGCCCACGGCATCGGCGGGACGCTCGCGGC
>CAZZGQ010000593.1:0-1657 GCA_964653765.1 uncultured Elusimicrobia bacterium
AGCGCCGCGATCGTCATCACGGGCCCGGGCTACAGCATCGCTTTTGCGGCCAACATGGACGGCGTCCGTGACGTGCCGGCCGTCAACGGCCCCATCGCGGGCGTTCAGGCCGGCGCCATCGACATGGGCGCCATCACCGTGGTCCCCGTCGCCAACCTCTCCGCCGTCGGCCTCGACGCCGCGGCGAAGGCGTCGCTCCCGGAGGCCGTCCAGGCCGACGGCGGCACCCGCCTCGCTCCGGTCACCGCCGCCAAGGGCGAGACCGCCGCGCAGGGCCTCACCGAGGCCGCGCATCAGCTCGGCGCCGAGGAGTCCGGCTCCCAGGCCGCCGAGATCACCCTGAACAACCTCTACAGCCATGACGGCGCGAAGGCCGACAGCGTCGGCGGCGTTGCCGCCGAAGGCCTCGGCAGCGCCAAGGTGGAGAGCAAGCTCGGCCGCGCTCTCGCTGCTCGCGAGCGCAAGGACGGCGGCGCCTCTGTCGTCGGCACCGTCATCCTGACCGCCGCCGTCGCCGGCGCCGCCGGCATGGCGATCCCGCGCACGCGCAACCTGATCGTCTTCCACTACAACAGGTTCATGAACAAGTACGTCCGCAACCCCGACACCGTGGCCAAGGGCATCCTGGCCCGGCTTGACGAGGGCCATATGGCGTATAACAAGAAGGTCAACGACGCCAAGGGTCAGGTCGCCGAGTACGAGCGTAAGCTCCAGAAGGAGGAAGCCGAGCTTACCCCTATCAAGAAGGAGTTCGACGAAAAGGTCGAGCAAGCCAAGGCCGCCGCCGACGGTAGCGCTGCGCGCAACGCCGCCCGCGGCGAAGCCGTCACCTTAAAGGCCAAGATGGACCGCATCCAGGTGGGCATCGACGGCGCCAAGCGCGATCGCGACCAGGCTCAGAAGACCTACGAAGAGTTCATGGCCGAGCGCGAGCAGTATTTCAACCAGGAAGCCGAGCAGATGGCGGAGATCTCCAACCGCCTGAGCGACCTCGAGCGCGGCCGGATGCGCCAGGCCATGGCCGGCATGAAGGCCAAGTACCAGCTCGCCAGCAAGGACGACATGGACGTCCTCACCGGCCAGACCAACTCCGAGCTCGCGAAGGGCGACGCCGCCGTGGACGCCGTCAACTCCAGCGGCGCGGCCCAGAAGGCCAACGCCGAGCAGGGCGCCCGCAAGCGCTCGCAGGAAGACGCCGTCGACGCCCTCATCAACGGCAAGAACGACAAGGGCGGCTCGTCGATCGACGCCGGCACCTGGAAGATGCTGCGGTACGGCACCTGGGCGGTCGGTGCCGCGTTCGTGTTCATCAACCCGGGCATGGCGCTTCCGCTCCTGGCGGGGCTGGGCTTCATCGCCCTCCTCGGCTCGCAGTACGCTCCGGCCCAGGCTCAGCACCTCGGCGGCGACATCGCCATCATCAGCGGCGGCACGCTGGCCATCGGCCTGCTTGCCTCCAAGATCGGCATCGGCGTGACGATGGTCGGCAGCGCGACCTTCGTCGCCGTCGGCGTCGGCGGCCTCGTGCTCGGCACGCTGGCCGCGATCAACGGCTACCGGCACCGCTACGCCGGCGCCCAGGCCGCTTCCGAGCCCATCCAGATGCCCGCCGCTCAGCCGATGAACATCTTCGGCCAGTTCGGCGGCATCGGCTCCA
>CAZZGQ010000594.1:0-1656 GCA_964653765.1 uncultured Elusimicrobia bacterium
CGAGTACGTGTTCTTGCAGGCCGGGTAGCCGGAGCAGGCGATGAAGCGGCCCTTGCGGCCGGAGCGGATGACCATGGCCTTGCCGCAGAGGTCGCAGTCCTCGCCGGTCTTCTCGAGGACGATCTTAGTGCCCTCGGGCGTGAGCTGGATCTTGCCCTTGCACTTCGGGAACGTGGAGCAAGAGAGGTACTTGCCGAAGCGGCTCTCGCGGATGAGCATCATCTCGTTGCAGAGCGGGCACTTCTCGTCGGACTTCTGCGGCTCGATCTTGGAGACTTCCATCTCCGTCGTCGCCTTCTCGAGCTCCTTGATGAAGGGAGAGTAGAAGTCCTGCACGACGGCGCCCCACTTTTGGCTGCCCTCGGCGATATGGTCCAGGCGCTCCTCGACCTCGGCCGTGTAGGTGAGGCTGACGACCTCGGGGAAGTGCTTCTTGAGCTTCTCGGTGACTAAAAGACCGAGATCGCTCGGAATCAGCTTGCGGTCCTTCATGTTGCGCCGCACGTACCCGCGGTCGACGATCGTCTTGATCGTGGGCGCGTAGGTGGACGGGCGGCCGATGCCGTGCTTTTCCATGGCGCGGATCAGGCTCGCTTCGTTATAGTGCGGCGGCGGGCTCGAGTGATGCTCCTCGAGCACCACGTCCTTGAGGGCCACCGTCTCGCCTTCCACGAGGGCGGGCAGGCGCGACGCTCCCTCCTCGACCTCCTCCGCCTCGTCCTCGGCGTTGGCGGACTCCTCCGTGCGCATGGCCTCCCAGGCCTTCAGGAAGCCGTCGAACTTGAGCGTGCGGCCGGTGCAGTGGAACAGGGCCTCGCCGCGCTCGATGTCGGCGGAGACCGTGTCGTACACGGCCTCGACCATCTGGCTGGCCAGGAAGCGTTTCCAGATGAGCTCGTACAGCTTCGCTTGATCGGGATTGAGGCGGGAGCGCATCTCGTCGGGGGTGCGCAGAACCGACGTCGGCCGGATGGCCTCGTGAGCCTCCTGCGCGCCGCGCGACTTCGTCTGATAGGTCGGCGGGGTCGCCGGCACGTACGTGGCGCCGAAGGTCTGCTTCAGGAATTGCTGCGCTTCCTCGGCGGCCACTTTTGAAATAGAAAACGAGTCCGTACGCATGTACGTGATCAGACCCACCGGGTCCCCTTCGCCCAGGTCGACGCCTTCGTAGAGAGACTGCGCCACGCGCATCGTGCGCTCGGCGGCGAAGCCGATCTTCTGAGACGCCGCCTGCTGCAGCGTGGAGGTGGAAAAGGGCGGCGCCGGCCGGCGGCGCACCTCCTTCTTCTCGACCTTGACGACCTTGAAAGCCCCGCCGCGGATCGCGTCCTCGATGGCCTTGGCGTCCTCGGGCGTGCGCAGCGAGGTGCCCTTCACGCGGTATTGCTCGGCGAAGAGATCATAAGTGCGCGTCGTCTCGACCTTCTCGCCCTTCCAAAGGGAGAGCTTGGCGGAGAACGCGAGCGGCGTGCCCGCCTTCTCCAGGATCGCGGCGAGCGTCCAGAAGCCCTCGGAGCCGAACTCCTTGATCTCGCGCTCGCGCTCGGCGAGCAGGCGCACGGCCACCGACTGCACGCGGCCGGCGGAGAGGCCGGATTGGATCTTGGCCCAGAGCAGCGGCGAGAGCTTGTAGCCCACGAGGCGGTCGATGACGCG
>CAZZGQ010000595.1:0-1638 GCA_964653765.1 uncultured Elusimicrobia bacterium
GCGCCCGCTCCGGCGATAATGAGAGCGGGTGAACCTGCTCCCGCTCGAGCCTTATTGGTATAAGGACGCGATCATCTACGAGCTGCACGTGCGCGCCTTCGCCGACAGCGACGGAGACGGCATCGGCGACTTCAAGGGCCTCACCTCCAAGCTCGATTACCTTCGCGACCTCGGCATCAGCGCTCTCTGGCTGCTGCCCTTTTACCCGTCCCCGCTCAAGGACGACGGCTACGACATCGCCGACTACACGAACATCCACCCGATCTACGGCACCCTGGCCGATTTCCAGCAGTTCCTGGACGAGGCGCACCGCCGCGGTCTGCGCGTGATCACCGAGCTCGTGCTCAACCATACGTCGGACCAGCACCCGTGGTTCCGCCGCGCGCGGCGCTCGGTGGCGGGCAGCGCCGAGCGCGACTTCTACGTGTGGACCGACTCCCCCGAGAAGTATCAGGACGCGAGGGTCATCTTCAAGGACTTCGAGCACTCGAACTGGTCCTGGGATCCGATCGCGAAGGCCTATTATTGGCACCGCTTCTATGCCCATCAGCCCGATCTGAACTGGGACAACCCCGCGGTCGAGAAGACGATGACCGACGTCATCGACTTCTGGCTGGGCCTGGGCGTCGACGGGCTGCGGCTGGACGCCGTGCCCTATCTTTACGAGCGCGAGGGGACGAGCTGCGAGAACCTGCCGGAGACCCACGCCGCGCTCAAGCGCCTGCGGGCCCACGTCGACGCCAAGTTCAAGGACCGCATGCTTCTGGCCGAGGCCAACCAGTGGCCGGAGGACGCCGCCGCCTATTTCGGCGGGGGGCGCGGCGACGAGTGCCACACGGCCTTCCATTTCCCGCTGATGCCGCGGCTGTTCATGTCCCTCCAGATCGAGGACCGCTTCCCGATCGTCGACATCCTGGATCAGACGCCCATCCTGCCGGAGTCGGGGCAATGGGTGCTTTTCCTGCGCAACCACGACGAGCTGACCCTGGAGATGGTCACCGACGAGGAGCGCGACTACATGTACCGCATGTACGCCGACGATCCCCAGGCGCGCATCAACCTGGGCATCCGGCGGCGGTTGGCGCCTCTGCTCGGCAACAACCGGCGAAAGATCGAGCTGATGACGGCGCTCCTTTTCTCGCTTCCGGGCACTCCGGTGATCTACTACGGCGACGAGATCGGCATGGGCGACAACTTCTACCTGGGCGACCGCAACGGCGTGCGCACGCCCATGCAATGGACGCCCGACCGCAACGCCGGCTTCTCGCCCGGCAACGCGCAGAGGCTCTTCCTCCCGATCATCATCGACCCGGAATACCACTACGAGGCGGTCAACGTGGAGGTGCAGCAGAACAACCCGCAGTCGCTGCTCTGGTGGATGAAGCGCATGATCGCCCTGCGGCGGCGCAGCAAGGTGTTCGGCCGGGGGGACCTGCGGTTCGTGCCCAACGAGAACCGCAAGGTGCTGGCGTTCACTAGGACGTTCGAGAACGAGACGCTGCTCTTCGTGGCCAATCTCTCGCGCTTCGTGCAGCACGTGGAGCTGAACCTGGCCGCTTTCGCCGGGAAGACGCCCGTGGAGCTGATGGGACGCACGGAATTCCCGCCGATCGGCCAGCTGCCCTATCTCCTGACGCT
>CAZZGQ010000596.1:0-1626 GCA_964653765.1 uncultured Elusimicrobia bacterium
CCAAGACGGCCAAGCGCTAAAGTGGGCGGCGGGCCCCTTCTCGAGGAATACGCCAGGTACCTCTCCCTCGAGAGGGGGCTCTCGCCCAACACGCGCGCCTCGTACGAGTCCGACCTCGCGCAGCTCCTGGAGTCGCTGGGGCGGCGCGGGGTCGACCCGCTTTCGGCGACGTCGGAGCACCTCGACGATCATCTTTGGGAGCTCAAGCAAAAGGGCCTCAAGGCCACGTCGCTCTACCGCAAGATGGAGGCGATCAAGTCCTTCTACGCCTTCCAGATCGCGGAACGGCGCATCAAGGCCAGCCCGGCGGACGGCTTCCGCCGCCCGCGGCTCCCGGCGCGCCTGCCGAAGTATCTGACGCCGGATGAGATGGCGGCTCTGTTGAAAGTGCCGCCGGACGGCACGTTCGAGCGCCTGCGCACGAAGACGATGCTCGACCTGCTGTATGCCTGCGGGTTGCGCGTGTCGGAGCTGGTCGATCTCAAGCCCGAGCAGATCAACCTGCAGGACGGCTGGGTGCGGGTGCTGGGCAAGGGCTCAAAGGAACGGCTGGTGCCTCTGCACCAACGTGCAGGAGAATCGCTCAAGAAATATCTTCAGGCGCGCGAGCGCCTCTTCCAAGGGCGCGGAGATCCCGCCGCTTTCATCGGGCGCGCGGGAAAGAAGCTATCGAGGATCCAGTTCTGGCGGGACCTCCGCGGGCTAGGCAAAGCCGCCGGCATCAAGCGCCCACTCCATCCGCACCTGCTCAGACACACATTCGCGACGCACCTGCTGCAAGGCGGCGCCGACCTGCGCTCCGTGCAGGAGATGCTCGGCCACGCCAGCCTCTCCACGACGCAGATCTACACGCACCTGGATTCGTCCGGCCTGAAGTCGGCGCACGGGAAGTTTCATCCGCGCGGCTAGCCGGCTCGACGCTAGAAGTCGAAAGAGAACGAGCAGCGCGTGCCCGTGGTGATGGACTCCACGCAGGACACGTCGCTCGCCTCGAAGGACGCGCAGAGACCGCGCAGGCAGGGGGTCCTGAGCTCCGCCCGGGTCTGTGCTGCGGCCATAAAGGCGCTGTCGAGCTCCTTGGCCGCGGCCCCCGAGACTTCCGTCGCCTTCTTCGTGTTGGGCTGGCTGATCTCGCAGCGCACGAGCGCGGCTTGATTCTTGCAGGCGACATGGCCCGTGATGGCGATCCCGTCTTTGCCGGGCGTGATGATGGCGTGGGCGTCGACCAGGGCCTTCATCAGAGCGATGGCCTCCGGAGAGTCCTTCGGAAGGTCCACCTTGAGCGGCTGGGCTTGCGCGATGGGCGCGCACGCGAAGGCAACGGCGAGGGAAAGGAGAAGGCGTTTCATGCCCGTACACTATCAAAGGCGGCGGCGGCCAAGCGGGACCGATCGTCCCAGCGGAAGTGCGGATAAAGGGCCTACCCGCTTGAGACGGCGGGCCCGCGGCGCCTTGACAGCCGCCGACCGCCGGCCTAAACTTCCGGACGGATGAACTGGATTCTTGCGCTCCTTTTCCTGCTGCCAGCGTCGGCCGGCGTCATCAAAAAAGCGGACAAGAGCGATGCTCTGCCCGCCGACAAGTTCGTCCAGCAGTTCCTGAAGATCCCGGTGGAGCAGCTGGAGG
>CAZZGQ010000597.1:0-1622 GCA_964653765.1 uncultured Elusimicrobia bacterium
GCGACGGCCGGCCGGACGTCTACGTGCGCCTGGGGCGCCGAGGCGGGCGGCTGCTTCGCAACCTCGGGGGCTTCCGCTTCGAGGACGTCACCGAGGCCGCGGGCCTCGCGCCGGGCGGGGATCGCGCCGCCGCCGCCGACTACGACAACGACGGGCGCCCCGATCTCTTCATGCTGGGAGCGGCGGGCGGCGTCAACCGGCTCTATCACAACGAGGGCGGCGGGCGCTTCAAGGACGTGACGGAGAAGGCAGGCTTGTCCCTGGCGCCCGAGCTGGCCGTGGCCGCCCTCTGGTTCGACTACGACCGCGACGGCCTTCTGGACCTCTATGTCGTCCAGTCCGGGGACTACCGCGCGGGCGTGACCCCCTCGGGCGACATGCGCAACGCCTTCGGCAACAAGCTCTACCACAACAACGGCGACGGCACGTTCACGGAGGTTGCCTCGACGGCCGGCGTCCGCGACGGCGGCTGGGGCTGGGGGGCGGCGGCTTTCGATTACGACGGCGACGGCTGGCCCGATCTTTTCGTCTGCAATAATTTCGGGGGCAGCCGCCTCTACCGCAATCAAGGCAATGGCACCTTCTCCGACGTCACGGCGGCGGCCGGGTTGGCGGGGGTCGTTTCGCCCTGCAAGGGCGTGGCCGTCGGGGATTTCGAGCACGACGGTCGCCCGGGCCTGTTCGTCAGCGCCTCGACCCGGCGCGATCCTCCCGTTCCCGATGGCCTGCTGGACACGCCCCGCTTCCTGGGCGTCTCCCATGACACGGTGACGCTGGGCGCGGACATGCTCTTTCGCAACGCGGGCGGACGCTTCGAGCCGGTGGAGGGGGCGCTCTCGCGCGGCGCCGGCTGGAGCTGGAACGGCTTCTTCTTCGACTTCGACCTGGACGGCTGGCAGGACCTCTACGTGATCAGCGGCTTCTACCCGGACCTGCTCTTCTTCCACGATGAGGCCAAGACGCTCTATCGTTTCGACCCTCGCGAGCGGCGCTTCGTCTTCGTCCCCGGCGCGGGAGGGGCCGCCGTGGACGGCGTCTCCCGAGGCAGCGCCTTCGCCGATCTCGACGGCGACGGCTGTCCGGATCTGATCGCCACCGGCTTGCACGGGCTCCATTTCTTGCGCAACCGCTGCCGGGAGCACGGCCATTGGCTCAAGCTCGCGCTGCGCGGCACGCGCTCCAACCGAGACGCGATCGGCGCCCACGTCGTCGTGCGGTCCGGAGACTTGGTCCAATCGTTCGAATACGGAGCCGACGGAGGAGGCTCGGTGAGCTCGTTCTCCGGGGCGCTGCTCGTCGGTCTCGGGCCGCATGAAGGCTTCGACGCGATCGACATCCGCTGGCCGAGCGGCCGGCGCCAGTCGCTGCCCGCCGGGCGGGCCGACCGGCTGCTGGAGGTGGTCGAGCCGTGACGCTGGAGAGCCGCGTGCGCCGGTTGTCGCGGGCGGTGGCGCGCGAGCCGCGGTCAGCCTGGGCCGCGGATCGCTGGGGCGGCCGCGCGAGGCGCGAGGATTATCCCCGCGCGCTCGCGGAGCTCGACGGCGTGATCGCGCGCTGGCCCGAGCTGGCGTGGCCGCGCGCCTGGCGCGCCGAGATCCTGCGCGACCTGGGCCGCCACGACG
>CAZZGQ010000598.1:0-1616 GCA_964653765.1 uncultured Elusimicrobia bacterium
TGAAGGCGTCGAAGGAGGCGGCGTCGTCCTTGGTCAGGCGCTCGAAGTCGCCCTTGAAGGCGTCGAGGACGGCGCTGGCCCGCTCAAGCTCCGGCCGATTGGCGGGGTCGAGCTTCTTCGACTTCAAGCTGATGCCCACGGCCATCATGCCGAGGCCGGCGCCCATCGCGCCGGAGATGCCGGCGGCGGAGCCGCCCCCGGGCGTGGCCTCCGTGTTGGAGAGGGCGTCGGCAACGATCGCCGAGGCCTCCATCCAGCCGGTCTTGCCGCCCGTCGCGCCGACGGCGGCGAGGCGCCGCTCCAGGATCTGCACGTCGGGATTGAAGTTCTCGAGCGTCAGCGTCTCGATGGCGAAGTCGACGAGGGCGTCCTGCGGCAGCAGGCCCACGAGCTCGGTGCCCACCACGCGCGCCTTGTGCTCGGCGGCCAAGCGCATGCATTCCGCCAGCACGGTTTTCATCGACGTCGTCTTATAGTCTGTAAGCACCGTGGAGACCTGCACCTGGTTCCGTTTCTCAAGAAAAATCTCCTTGCCTCGCACGCACGGCAGCCCCCCGCCGGAGGCGCGCAGGCGCTTGGCGATGTCCTTGCCCGCCGTCATGTCCGAGATGTCCAGGTTCAGGTTGAAGTTGATGATCTGGCGGCGCGCGCCCACCGCCACCGCTCCGGCCGTCGGATGGATGCGGTTGGGCCCGAACTCCGGCGTGCGCGCCGGGTCCTTGCCGATCAGGTCGCGCAAGCCCTCGAACTGGCCCTTGCGCACGTTGGCCAGGTCCTTGCGCTCCGGCACCCGGGCGGCCTGGTCGTAGAGGTAGGCCGGGATCTCCAGCTCCTTGCCGATGCGCTCGGCGAGCTTCTCGGCGAGCTTGGCGCATTCTGAAATGTTTATCCCCGAAACGGGGATAAACGGAATGACGTCGACGGCGCCCATGCGCGGGTGCTCGCCCTTATGCTGGGTGAGGTCGATGAGCTCGCGGCACTTCTTGGCCACCAGGAAGGACGCCTCCAGGGTCGTCTCCGGCGTGCCGACGTACGAGAGTACGCAGCGGTTGTGGTCGGCGTCGATCTCGACGTCCAAGATGGTCACGCCGGCCGCCTTGGCGACGGCGACGACAGCGTCGACCTTGGCGCGGTCACGGCCTTCCGAAAAATTGGGCACGCATTCGACGAGGGCGCTCATGGGGGTGATCCTCCTGTGAAGATCATGCCAAAAGTCGAAGGGGGTCCAAAAGCGCCGCCGGCCAGCTGGCCGAGGTCCGAAAGACTGCCAAGGAGCTCGCGATCCGGCGCATGGAGCGCGAGGCGGCGGAGATGGAGTCGCGGCTGGACGACCGCCGTCCTGTCCTCGCCGCCAAGCTCAGGGAAAGGTTCACCCCCGACATGCTCCTCCGAGCCAGCTTCCGCGACGTCGTGTACGTCCTCAGTCCGGACGAGGACTACACGACTTGGGTCCGGCCCTGCATGAAGGGCAATCCTTAGCGGTGCCAGACTTTAAGTCTTGTGCCTAGGCACAAAATCATGTCCGCGACGACATAATGCCGGGCCGGGCCCGCGGCCCTACGGCTTGAGGACGAGCGTGCGGAACTCCGTGAACTCTTCCATGGCGAAGCGGGGGC
>CAZZGQ010000599.1:0-1613 GCA_964653765.1 uncultured Elusimicrobia bacterium
GCGCGGACGGCGGCCATGAACTTGGGGCCGGGGTCGGTGTGGTCGGAGCGGATGTCCTTCCTCTCCAGCCAAAGGCCGGCGCGGCCGATGAAGGAGCGCGACTCGCCGTGGCCGATCAGGTAGCGGATGCCCGGGAACTTGGACTTGAGGCGCCGCACGAGCCGGGCGTCCGCGTCCACTTGCGCCGGCGTCAGCTCGTCGGCGTCGCGCGCGACGTTCTCGACGCCGATCGCGACGGCGTTGAGCCCCGTGACGTGGCGGGCGATGACGGTGTCGTCCATGAACTGGCAGATCCTGCCGCTTCTCTCGACGATGTAGTGGCTGCCGACGTTGAGGCGGCCCTCGGCGGCGATGCCGGGCCGGTCCTTGCCGATGTGGTCGGGCCGGAAGATCGCCAGAGTGCTCTTCAGCGACGGGCTCACCGTGTAGTGCAGCACGATCATCTTCGGATCGAGCGTGATGCCCGGGGCGTGGCTCGGATAGTGGTCGGCCACATAGTCGGCCGTGGCCTGCCGCCGCTCCTGCGAAAGCTCGAGCTTGGGGCAACCGGGGATAGGCTCATCGGCAGCGACTAAGCTCGGCAGCGCGACGGCGGCGAGGATCAGCGCCAAACCGCGCAAACTGTTAACAGTCGAGCCTGACACCGGTGTTAACAGACGCTGCTTAGTAGACGCCGTGCTGCTGGTACCAGGCGCGGCCGCGGCGGGACTGATGGGTGCAGTCGATGAAGATGACGACCTGGCGGTCGTTGTGCACGTAGCCCCAGCGGCCCGTATCCTTGAGCTGGGTGCCGTCGATCTGGCCGTCGCGGAGGATCGAGGCGGGATAGACCTTCACGAGGTTGGTGTCGCGGTGGCCGCGGACGTCGATCTCCACGGTCGGGATGTCGGCGAGGTACTTGGGGACGAGGGCGTCCAGCGACTCGGGGATGCGCTTCTCGGCGGCGATGTAGGCGGCGATCGCGTCCTCCATCTTGGCGAGGGCCGACAGCGTCTGGGTGTCCTGCACGCTCACCTCGTCGAGCTGCACGGTGCGCTCGGTGTCCGTGGACATCGTCTCCGTGCGGTCCGTCTGGCCTCCGGCGCAGGCGCTGAACGCGGCGGCGGCGGCGGCGATCCAAATCAGCCTCTTCATGGCGTCCCCCGGCGGGCGATGATCCCGCCTCCCAAGACCTCTTCGCCGCGATAGAACACGGCGGCTTGCCCCGGCGTTACGGCGCGCTGCGCAACGGAGAAATCGGCGCGGACCCGGCCATTTGGGAGAAGCAGAAGCGCAGCTTCCGCTGGAGCGTGGCGGTGGCGGATGCGCACCTCCACCTGCGCCTCGCGGGGCGGCTGCCCGGCGGCCCAGCTGACGCCGTCGGCCTCCAGCGACGCGGACAGCACGTCCTCGGCGCCGCCCACGACCACGGTGTTGGACTCGGGCTCCAAGGCGACGACGTAGCGCGGCTGCGCGGCCCCGCCGCCCAGGCCCTTGCGCTGGCCGACGGTGAAGCCGGCCACGCCGTCGTGGCGCCCCACCTCGCGGCCCTCGACGTCGCGGATCGGCCCCGGCTGCAGCGCGCCGGCGGCGACGGGCGCCTGCGACTCGACGAAGGAGCGATAGTCGCGCCG
>CAZZGQ010000600.1:0-1611 GCA_964653765.1 uncultured Elusimicrobia bacterium
AGACGCTCACCCCGGACCAGATCCGCGCGCTGCAGGCCGCGCAGGCGCAGCAACAACAGCAGCAGAGCGGCTTCGCCATGCCGCCGCTGGGCGGCCGTGCGGGCGGCGGCGCTCAGGCCCCCGCCGGCGCGGCCCCCGGAGCGGCCGCCGGAGCGGCCCCCGGCGGCCAGCCCGACATGAGCGCCCTGCTCAAGAACCTGCCGCCCGGCACCGACGTCAACGCCCTGCTTCAGAGCCTTCCGCAGAATCGCAAGGGCGGACAGTAGCGGCGCGCGCCGCCGCGGCGAGCGATACTCCGAAGAGCGCGTGCAGGGCCAGCCACGACGCCGGCTCGAGCATCATCCGCATGCGCATCGTCGGGTCGAACGCCGGCAGGGCGAGGTAGGTGGCGCCCAGCCACAAGGCCACGCCGTACGCCAAGCCCGCGACGAGCCAACGGCTCGTCGCATCGATAAACGGCCGCGCCCACCAGACGAACAGAGAGCCCAGGAGGGCCGCCAGCGCCAGGTGCACGGTCAGGCCGGCCGTCGCCGCCACCGTGCCGGAGATGAGCGCCGGGGTGCCCAGCCACGCCGCCGCCACGAGCTTGGCGGGATAGGCCGGGCCGTCGCCCTGCGCGGCCCAGCGCAGCGCCGCGGCGACGGCGACGATGAGGCCGGCGCGCAGGCCGGCGCGGACCCCGCCGGGCAGGCGCCCGCGGGCCCGGCCGCGCATGATGTCGCCGTACGCCTCCCGCGCGACGCGCGATTCCTTGATCTCGGCTTTCATGCGCGCCTCCTCTGGAGATAGCGAGCCAGCTCCTCGTTCTGCCGCACCAGCGGCAGCAGCTGCGAGGCCAGCCGCCGCACGTCAGGGGCGGCGAGAGCCTGGCCCAGGCGTCGTTCCTGGTCCTCGTGCTCCTGCGCCATGACCTCGGCGAAGAGGCGGTCGAAATCCACGCCGTTGAGGGCGCGCAGGCGCTGGATCGCCAGCTCTTGGCGGGCGTCCGGCGCCAGCTCGTCGACGGCCAGATTCCGGCGGCGCGCCAGCTTGAAGAGGCGGTGGTCGCACTCGCGATGGTCGCGCTCGACGCGGTCGCCGTAGCGCCGCACCAGGCCGCTGCCGCCCCGGCGCGCGGCCAGACGGCCCAGCTGCATCGACAGCTCGTTGGAACGATGGACCTCGGCCAGCCAGGTCTTCAGCTGGCGGGTCTGCGGCGTATCGGGAGGCGACGTGGGCGCGGCGGCGGCTGAGACGGCCAAGGCGCAGGCAAGCGTAAGGGCGATGGCTCTCATGGGCCCATTGTAGCCCGGGCCCCCGTGTCGGCCGCGTTAGGGCCGCCTACCGGGGTGATGACGGCCGCCCTAGGCCCAGGACCCAGGAACGCGGACCGCTGGGCCCCTGCGGCCGCCCCCGGTCCCGCCTATCCTCATAGGATGAAGCTGCGGCTGCTGCTGCTGGCGGCGCTGGCGTGGACGTCAGCCTCCGCCGCCGACGTCGCCGGGCCCCGCCGCGGAGTCGACCTGTCCGTGCCGGCGGTCTCGCTCCAGCCTCCGGCCGGCCCGTCGGTCGCGCTACCGCCGCTGGACGCTCAGGCGTCGTCGGATCTCCAGCAGCTCGCCCCCGCCGCGG
>CAZZGQ010000601.1:0-1606 GCA_964653765.1 uncultured Elusimicrobia bacterium
GCGGACGCCGAGACGACGCCCCTGACCTTCGGCTGGGAGGAGTGGGTGGCCTTGCCGGACCTGGGGCTCCCGGCGATCCGGGCCAAGGTCGACACCGGCGCGCGCACCTCGGCGCTGCACGCCTTCGGCATCGAGCCCTTCGGCCCCGTTTCGCGTCCGCGCGTGCGCTTCGGCGTCCATCCCATCCCCGGCCGGCCCGACATCGAGGTCGCCTGCGCCGCGCGCCTGGTCGGCCGGCGCGAGGTGATGAGCTCCAACGGCGAGGCCGAGCTGCGCTTCGTCATCGGCGCCAAGCTGGAGGTCGCGGGCCGCCGCATCGCCGTCGAGGTGTCGCTGACCAACCGCGACGCCATGGCCTACCGCATGCTGATCGGCCGCCAGGCGCTGGAGGCGGCGGGCGCGGTGGTGGATCCCACGCGCGGGCTGCTGCAGCCGCGGCTGTCCTACCGGGTCTATGACGCGGTCGCCAAGAAGGCTCAGCCGCCCCGGCCGCTGCGCCTGGCGCTGCTCACCCAGAACCCGCGCAACTATTCGAGCCGGCGGCTGATGGAGGCGGCGATCGCGCGCGATCACACCATCGAGGCGATCGAGACTTCGCGCTGCTATCTCAACATCGACGTGCGCAAGCCCGAGGTGCTCTACGACGGCGCCGTGCTGCCCCACTACGACGCGGTGATCCCGCGCATCGGCGCGCCGCTGACCGCCTACGGCCTGGCGGTGGTGCGCCAGTTCGAGATGACCGGCGCCTGGTGCCTGAACCGGGCCGCCTCCATCGGCGCCGCGCGCGACAAGCTGCACGCGCTGCAGGTGATGGCGCGCAAGGGCGTGGCCATGCCGGTGACCGCCTTCGCCAAGAGCCCCAAGGACACCGACCATGTGCTGGGCGTGGTCGGCGGCGCGCCGCTGGTGGTGAAGCTGCTGCAAGGCTCGCAGGGGCGCGGCGTGGTGCTGGCCGAGACGGCCCAGGCGGCCTCCTCGGTCATCTCCGCCTTCCGCGACCTGGAGGCCGACATCCTGGTGCAGGAGTTCGTGGCCGAGGCCGGCGGCTCGGACGTGCGCTGCTTCGTCATCGGCGGCCAGGTGGTCGCCGCCATGCGCCGCCAGGCCAAGCTCGGCGACTTCCGCTCCAACCTGCACCAGGGCGGGGCCGCCTGGCCGGTGAAGATCACCGAGGCCGAGCGCGACCTGGCGCTGCGCGCGGTCCGGGCGCTGGGCCTGCAGGTGGCGGGCGTGGACATCCTGCGCGCCGCCGACGGGCCCAAGGTGATCGAGGTCAACGCCTCGCCGGGCCTGCAGGGCATAGAGCAGGCCTCCGGCAAGGACATCGCCGCCATGATCATCCGCCATGTCGAGCGGCGCGTTCGGCCCGGAGCCCGATCCACGGCCGGCGCGGCCGACCGCGTGCCGGCCGAGATGGAGTGAGCATGAAGCGGCCGCTGAACCCGGACGAGCTTAGACTGTGGGTGACGGTGCTGCGCACCGTGCGCCCCGGCCACGGCCGTGCGATCCCTGAGCTTCCGGCGCCGCCGTCGCCCCCGCCGGCTTCGCCGGCCGCCGGCCGCGCCGGCGCGCTCACGCCTAAGCCTGGGCGGCCGGCGCCGGGCCG
>CAZZGQ010000602.1:0-1606 GCA_964653765.1 uncultured Elusimicrobia bacterium
AGAAGGCCATCACGGCCTATCACGGCGCGGACGACGGCTTCGCCGGGCGCAAGCCTCTTCCCAAGCGGCCGCGTCCCAGCTAGTCCTTCAGCCCAACGATAGCGCAGCTACGGCGCGCGGGCGATGAAGTAGGCGATCCCTTGGGCGTCCTGCAGCCAGCGCTGGTAGAAGGCCGCGCGAGGGATCACGCGTCCGGCGCCGTTGGTCCAGCCGGGATCGTTAACGACGACGTCGCCGGCGAGGGTGAAGCCGATGACGACGATCAGGTGGCCCTGGCCGCTGCGGCCATTGGGCTTGTAGGAGATGATCGTCGGCCGGCCGGCGGCGATCTCGTCCTCCAGGGGGCCGAGCCCGCTCAAGCGGCGGACGTAGCCGGCCAAACGCCCGCCGCTGGCCTTGGAGGCGTAGGCCGTGTTGAAAGGCCAGTTGCCGAAGCGCTCGGAGGCGTTGGGAGAGTGGTCCTCCACTCCGGCGGCCACGGAATCGGGAGTGGCGGGGACGCCGTAATAACGCAGCACCATGGCCAGCGACGTGGGGCTGCAGGTCTTGTCGTCGCTCTGCACGAAGTGCGGCACGCCCCGGATCACCCGGCCTCGCGCCGCGGCCGAGACGGAGGACAGCGGCTCGATCGCCCCGTTGCGCCAGAACGTGACCGCGAGCAGCGTCGGCTCCGTGCCCGGGGAAGGGAGGACGCGGACCTTGAGGTTGCCGGCCGGGCGAGGTAGCGTCAGCGTGTCCTCGGCGACGAAAGAGGTGGTCTGGCTGGCGGGAGCATCGCCCCAGCGGCCCATGACGTGCTGCCGGCCGTCGACCTCGAGGACGAAGGTCGCCGGCCCGTCGGCGTTCCAGGAGAGCACGGCGCGGTCGAAAGGCGCGACCTCGCCCAGGTCCCAGACGAGGCCTTGGTCGACCGCCTGGCGTCCGGTCCAGAGAGCCAGGCCGGGAGCTTCCACCGTCCCGGCGGCCGCAGGCAGAGACGCCAGCAGAAAACACAACGCCGAGACGAGCCGCATCCCGTTAGGATAGCGCGGCTTGCCCACGCGCCCCTAGGGCCCTAAGGCCCAGCGGCGCGGCGTCATTTGGACCTGCGGGCTACCGCCCTCGCCGGACCGGCTCGCTCCAGCGCACCGCGGCGAAGAGCCCGGCCAAGAAGCCGAAGAGCATGAACAGCTTGACCATACCCCCTCCTACTTCGTCTTGCCTTCGAGCTTCCGGCCCTCTTGGTCGATCCACTTCCCCGACTTGTGCAGGGCGTTGCCGGTCTTATTCCCGGCTTTTTTGGCGCCCGTCTTGGTGCTCTTCTCGACCTTGTTCCGCTCCTTGATCCACTTGGCGTCGGCCTTGTTGGCCTTCTCGTTGGTTTGGTTCACGGCCTTATTGGTGGGATTGTTGGGGCTGTTCGGATCGCTGGCATCGCCGGCGGCCCGGACCGGCAGAGCGCCGGCGACCAGGGCTAGGGCGAGCAAAACCACGTGCGTTTTCATAGGCACCTCCTTGGACGACAGACCTATGATAGCGCCGGGCGCAAACGCCGGACGTCATGAAAAAGTATCGGGGCACACGGTCTCGAACCGTGAACCTCCTGCTCCCAAAGCAGGCGCTCTAC
>CAZZGQ010000603.1:0-1605 GCA_964653765.1 uncultured Elusimicrobia bacterium
AAAGGGAAGGCCCGCCCCGGTGCGCCGGGGCGGGCCTTTAGTGAGCCGTCCGAAGCTTAGTACTTCGAGACGTTGGCGGCCTTCGGGCCCTTCTCGGACTGAAGGATCTCGAACTCCACCGCTTGGTTCTCGGCCAGGGTCTTGAAGCCCTCGCCCAGGATGGACGTATGGTGGACGAAAACGTCCGCCGAACCGTCCTCGGGCGTGATAAAACCGTAGCCCTTCTGGTCGTTGAACCACTTCACTTTGCCTTTCATCATGTGCTTATGAGTACCTCTACTGTGCGTTTTGGCCCTTTCGGGCGGCTCACGAGGAGCTAGGCAGATTATATCAACCGCCTCCAACGGCGGCGGCGGAATGTGGCGCGAAAGGGCCGGTATTTTAGGGGGTCGGCTTATGCGTCATCTTTTGCTATCCAGTATTGGATAGCAGGCGTCTTAAGCCGTCTTTCGCTCGTGGCGCGCCTTGCGGCGGACCTCGGCGGCGGCGAAGCGGGCCTTCTCTTCCGGCGTCTCGAGCAGCACCGGCGGGACCGGGACGGGGCGGCCGTCCTTGTCGACGGCCACCATCGTGACCAGGCAGGAATTGGTGTGTCGGCGCGTGCCGGCGATCAAGTCCTCGGCGTAGACCTCGACGCCGATCTCCATGGAGGTCTTGCCGGCATGGTTGATCTGAGCCTCCACGATGACGAAGGCCCCCACCTTGATCGGGACGAGGAATTCCACCCGGTCCATGGCCACCGTCACGCAGGCCGCGCCCGCGTGGCGGAAGCCGCAGACGGCGGCGGCCTTATCGACCATCTGCAGGATGTGGCCGCCGAAGACCGTGCCGTGGATGTTGGCGTTGGGAGGGTACGTGAGGTCGGAAAGGGTCGTCAAAGAGGCCCGGACCGGCTTGGCTTTGAGCTTGGCGGGCATCAGCGCTTGTAGAAGGCGGGCCGCCGGTCCTTGAACAGATCGTTGGCGGGGTGGACTTTCTTGTCCTTGGCCGTCCAGGGGTCGAGCTCGACGACGCAGGCGCGGACGTCGTGATCGCCCAGCCGCGCGAGCAGGCCCCCGTTGGGCGCCACGACCTGTGAATTGCCGATGTAGCGCAGGCCGCGCTCGGCCCCCACGCGGTTGGCCGTGGCGGAGAACACGCGGTTCTCAAGGCTGCGGATCTTCATGCCTTCCGGGCCCCAAGGCAGCACGAGGTTGGCGGCGTGGGCGATGACCTGCGCCCCCTTGAGCGAGAGCGTCCGCGTGCTCTCCGGGAAGAACCAGTCGAAGCAGATCATCACTCCGACGGGCACGCCCTTCACCTTCTCCACCCAGAAGCCCGTGTCGCCCGGCGCGAAGAACCTCTTCTCGTTTCCGAAGAGGTGGGTCTTTCGGTAGACGCGGACGCGGGAGCCGTCGACGAGCATGGCCGAGTTGAAGAGGCGGGTTCCCGCTTTCTCCGGAAAGCCGGCCACGACGGCGCAGGAGTTCTGGGCCGACCAGGCCTGCAGGATCTTCGAGAGCGGGCCGTCGGCCGGCTCGGCGCACTTCGCGGCTTCCGCCTTGGTCTTGAAGTTGTAGCCGGAGGCGAAGAGCTCGGGCAGGACCCAGAGGTCGGCGTCGAGCC
>CAZZGQ010000604.1:0-1595 GCA_964653765.1 uncultured Elusimicrobia bacterium
GCCGTCGCGGCGGCCGCGGCCGCGGCTGCGGCATCGGCTCCGGGCGCGGCGGACGCGGCGGGGACGGAGAGACCGGGGACGGCCGGGACGGCGGCGGCGGGCGCCGCGGGGGATGTCGGACGGACGTCGGCTCTTTTCTCCACGGCGAAGGCCTCCCCTCTCAGCAGCAGCAGCGCCAGCAGCGCGGCGTTCGGCACCGGGCCAGTATAGCGCCTCCGCGAAAGCCGGGCGCGTGTCGGAGGTCCCAAGCGCGCCGCGTCATAGGGCCTAGACTCCGGTCTGACCCCCTCTCAATTCCCGCGCCCCTCCGCGCTTTCTAGAATCGCCGCAGCCGTGGTCCCTCATCCCAGACGTAAGGAGACTTTATGAACGTGATCAACAAGGAATGCTCCAGCTGCTGTTGCGACTGCCGCTGCCAGTGCCTGCAAGCCCTGCGGGCTTGCCTTAATAAAGGCGGCAAGTTCGCCGACTCCAAGCTCTGCACGATGCTCATGGAGTGCGCTCAGATGTGCCAGTGCGTCAGCGACATGTGCGCGATGGGCTCGGACCGCTGCGTCTCGATCGCCGAGGCTTGCGCCAAGCTCTGCGACGATTGCGCGCGCTGCTGCGACAGCATGGCCGACGCCGACATGGCGAAGTGCGCCGAAAGCCTGCGCAAGTGCGCCAAGGCCTGCCGCGCCCTCTGCTCCACCGTCGTCGCCTAACCCGTCTCGACGCAAGGAAGGAAAAGCCTCGGGCTCAGGGGCCCGGGGCTTTTTCTTTGACCGCGGCGGCGACGGCGGCGGCCAGCTCGGCGGCCGGACCGACGGCCTGGAAGCGCAGCTCCCCCGGGGCGGAAGAGACCGTCTGGAGGACGGACTTGGAAGGGAGCGTCCCGCGGCGCAGGAGGCCGACGACGAGGGCCTTGTCCATGCCGCCGGCGAAAGCCGCGGAGCCGCCGTAGGGCAAGGCGAAGCGCAGCGCGCCCTCGTCCTCCTCGGCGGGGGCGCCGAGAGCGCGCTCGAGCTTGGCCTTCTCGAGCCCGTTCTCGAGCCGCGTGGGGCCGGGCTGCAGCCCCGCGGCGACGCGCCGCTTCCTCAAATCGTCGGTCAGGCGCCGCCAGCGCTCGGTGAGATCGTCCATGGAGCCGGCGGCCGAGACGTGCAGGAAGACGACCCGCGGCGACTCGTGGAGGAAATGGGCGTGGGCGGGCCCGGTCGAGAAGCCCAGCGCCGCCGCGGCGGCCGCGGTCCGCGGGACCTCCTCGGCCAGCAGCGCCAGCTGGCCCGAAGCCCGGCTCGCCGTCGAGCTCTCGGCGGCGAAGGACGCCTCGCTGCGCAGTCCCAGCGCCGGCGTGATCCGGAAGCCCTCCGCGCTCACGCGCAGCTCGGGGTGCGGGACGGCGACGGTGAAGGTCGCCGCCACCGGCTGGCCTTGGCCCTCGACCAGCTTCTGGAAGGCGTCGTCGGCGCCGGCCCGGGCCGCCGCCGGCAGCAGGCCCAGCAGCAGGAGAGCGCGGCCGCTCATCCGCGCCGGAAGTCCTTGATGCGCTTGGCGGAGGCGTGCGCCTCCACCGGCTTGCCCGAGTGCTTGGTCTCGAGCAGGAAGACGAGCGC
>CAZZGQ010000605.1:0-1586 GCA_964653765.1 uncultured Elusimicrobia bacterium
GTGAACATGCACGACACGCCGATGACTTCCGTATCAGCCGGGATTCGCGCGATGATCTCCTCGAACGAGAGGCCCTGAAAAAGCCGTTTTTCCCGCAGAGGCCACGGGCGCAGCCGGGTCACCGCCTCTCCCACGCCGTCGACGACCGTCGCCTCGTGGCCGTGCTCCCGGGCGTAGGCGGCCAGGTAGGCGAGGCCCAAGGGGGGCTGGGTGATGGTGGAGTAGTTGTCCACCGCCATCAGGGCCGGCGGCTGGACCAGGGTGAGCTTCACTGGCCCAAGGATACCTGCATTCTGTAGGCTTTTCAAGGTAAATGCTCAAGGTACTGCTCATCTATCTCATCGCGCTCTCGGCGCTGCTCCTGACCCTGGAGCCCGCCCGGGAAGAGCCGGCTTTGCCGCCCTTGCCGGCGGAAGCCCAGCTCGTCTATCCCACGGCCGCGCGCGACTTCTGCGGCTCCGACTTCCTGCGGCGCTCGCTGGAAGCGCGCTCCTTCCGCTGGCTGACCGCGGGCGCGCCCATCTGGAAGCACCACCTCACCCTGGCCTGCGACGAGCCCGCCGGCGCCGTGTCGATCTCGATCGGGACCGCCCATCTGACCTACGCCCGGGCGGGCGGCTTCGACGCCGACAACACCACGGCGGAAGTGATCGCCCGGCTGCTGCCCCTCGATCCCCGCGTGCGCGACGCCGCCCTGCGCGCCTATCTCGACAACCAGCCCGACGTCGCGCGCGCCGGCGCCGACCTTTGGCGGGCGCGGCGGTGGGGGGAGGCGGCCGACACGCTCTTCGGCGCCTTGGAGAACGATTGGACTGGCGAGCCGCAGGCGCAGCTCTATTTCGGCTTGGCGGACGCGGAGGCGCATCTCGGCCATCCCCGCCAGGCGTTTTGGTACGCGCTCGCCTACATGGGCCTCGAGAGCGGACCGCCGTCCGAGGCCTGGCTCTCCTCGCTGCGCGGCGCGGCTTCCTTGAGCGCCGCCGCCGAGCCGGCCGCCGATCCGCAGGCGCAGGCGCTCATCCGCGCGTGGCGCCAGCAAGTCGCGGATAAGCGCTGGGACCGGGGCCTTGAGACGCTCAAGAGCTTGTGCCGCGTCGCTCCTTGGGCCGATTCCTATCAGGACTCCGTCGCGGAGCTCTATTCTCAGTTGGGCTGGAAGCCGCTGGCCGACAGCTGGCGTCGACGGGCCGCATTGACTCGTCGCTTGGCGAAGGATGAAGCTTTGCAATCAAAAGCTGCGGGCCTCCTGCGTTAGATTTGTGCCTAGGCACAATACTTAAACCCTGGCACCGCCCTTGCCGCTCCCGCGCCTCGCGCGAAGAGCGTTTTTGTATACTCACCCCGATGAAGGTCATCGCCGTATTGCCGGCGTATAACGCCGAGAAGACGCTCGAAAAGACCGTCAACGACATCCCCAAGGGCTCGGTCGACGAGATCATCCTGGTCGACGACTGCTCCAAGGACGGCACGGTCGAGCTGGCGCGCAAGCTCGGCCTGACGGTCGTCGCGCACGAGCGCAACAAGGGCTACGGCGGCAACCAGAAGACCTGCTACACCGAGGCGCTCAAGCGCGGCGCCGACGTCGT
>CAZZGQ010000606.1:0-1584 GCA_964653765.1 uncultured Elusimicrobia bacterium
CGGCTATCCTGCCCGAATGGCTAGTCAGCAATCGCCGGCATTTCGTGATATGCTGGCGGCATCCGCGCTCCATATCCACAGGACGTCACGGCAAATACCAACAACCAATCAACCAGCAAACACGCATACCACTGTTTCGCCTTCCCCGGTCCGCCCCTGGACGACGACGTGCCGCCGAGGACGGGGATCGCCTTCCAAGGAGATGTCCCAGCGCATGGCCAGTTCTGTCAAACCCGCAACCCTTGGGCAGCTCCGCGAGAGCGGCTACCGTGTCCTTCCCGTCCGGGAAGAGATGCGCAACAACCTCATCCGCAAGATGCGCGCGGACGAAGAGCTGTTCCCCGGCATCGTCGGCTACGAAGATAGCGTCATTCCCCAGGTCGAGAACGCCATCCTCTCCGGCCAGGATATCGTCCTGCTCGGCGAGCGCGGCCAGGCCAAGACCCGCATCGCCCGCAGCCTCATCAACCTGCTTGACGACGAATCGCCCGTCATCGCCGGCTGCGAGATCAACGACAACCCCTTCGAGCCGATCTGCAAAGCCTGCCAGCTCCGCGTCGCCGAAGAGGGCGACGACACGCCCATCCATTGGATCCCGCGTGACCGCCGTTATGGCGAGAAGCTCGCCACCCCCGATATCACCATCGCCGATCTGGTCGGTGAAGTGGACCCCATCAGAGTGGCTGAGGGACGCTACCTCTCCGATGAGCTGACCATCCACTATGGCATGATCCCCCGCACCAATCGTGGCATCTTCTGCATCAACGAGCTGCCGGACCTCGCCGAGCGCATCCAGGTCGGCCTGCTCAACATCATGGAAGAGCGCGACGTGCAGATTCGCGGCTACAAGATCCGCCTTCCAGTGGATGTCTTCGTCGTCGTCAGCGCCAACCCCGAAGACTACACCAATCGCGGGCGCATCATCACCCCGCTCAAAGACCGGCTCGGCTCCGAGATTCGCACGCACTACCCGCGCGAGATCGAGCAAGAGATTGCCATCATGGAGTCCGAGAGCGTTCCCTTCGTCGCCGAAGGCATCGAGACCGTCTACCCGCAGTTCATGAAAGAGATCGTCGCGGAGATCACGCACCAGGCCCGGCGCAGCAACGAGATCAGCCAGCGCTCCGGCGTCAGTGTTCGCGTCTCCATCACCAACTACGAAAACGTCATGAGCAACGCCGTCCGCCGCGCGATTCGCCTCAAAGAGCGGCAGGCCGCTCCGCGCGTCAGCGATCTGAGCGCCGTCATGGCCTCCACCGCCGGCAAGATCGAGCTGGATACCGTCGGCGAAGCCCGCGAGGACAAAACCGTCGAGAAGCTCGTCCGCCTCTCCATCAGCAAAGTCTTCCGCGACTACTTCGAGGTCGCCGAGTTCGAGCAGCTCGTCGCTGGCTTCGAGAAGGGGCTGAGCGTGCAGGCGTCGGACCTGCTGCCCTCGATGGAATACGTCAACCAGCTCGCGAAGGTCGGCGGCCTCAAGCCCGCGGTTGCCAAGCTCGGCGGCCACGGCAGCCCGGCCACCGTCGCCTCCGCCGTCGAATTCATCCTGGAAGGGCTGCACCTGAACAAGCGCCTCAACAAAGA
>CAZZGQ010000607.1:0-1580 GCA_964653765.1 uncultured Elusimicrobia bacterium
GATCTCCGACAACCTCAAGCACGCCGTGGTCACCGCCGAGGACGACGAGTTCTACCGCCACCACGGCGTCGATTGGGAGAACATGCGCGTGGCGCTCGCGAAGGACTGGGAGCTCAAGCGCCCCGCCTACGGCGCCAGCACGATCACGCAGCAGCTGGCGCGCAACTTGTTCTTGTCGCCGTCCAAGAACCCGCTGCGCAAGCTCAAGGAGCTGCTGATCGCGCGCCGGCTCGAGCAAGCGCTGGGCAAGCGCCGCATCCTCGAGCTCTACCTCAACGTCGCCGAGTTCGGCGACGGCCTCTACGGCGCCGAGGCCGCCTCGCGCGCCTGCTTCGGCAAGAGCGCCACCGATCTTACCGTGGACGAGGCGGTGGCGCTGGCCGTCGTCCTCCCTAGTCCGCGGCGGCACAACCCCGCGAAGGGCGGCAAGTACGTCGATCGCAACAGCCGCAGGGTGCTCGAGCGCATGCGCGCCTCGGGCTACCTGCCGCCTGACGGCGGCTTGACGGCCTTTGGACAAACTGGCGTAATCCAGTGATGCGCTGGGCCCAGATCTACTTCTTCTACCTGGCCGCTTTGATCGCGTACAACCTTTTTTACGCGCTGGCGGGGCAGGGCTCGGGCCGGCGCCGCTCTTGGCTCATCACGGGACGGCCGCGCTACGACTGGAGCTACTTCCAGGCGCCCACTTGGCAGGCCTTCCTGATCGGCTCGGTGGGCCCGCTGCTTTTGGGCGCCGCCGCGGCGGCGGCCTACTGGCCCGTCCTCCAACACGAGGGCCGGCCCTTCTCGCAGGCTCCGTCGGCGCTCGCCTGCTGCCTGCTCGTCGAGGTCTGGCTGCTGTGGCACCGCGCGCGGGTCTGGCGCGGGTATGAGCCGGCGCGGCTGCGCACGCTCACGCTGTCGCCGGTGGGCGGCGCGCTGAGCCTGCTGGTCTTCGCCGGGCGCACCTCCTCCTGACACGCCACGGCCCGCGGGGCGTTCTGCGCTATAATGCTCCCCGCATGGATCCCAAGCTGATCCAAAGTTACTTGGCGCAGACCGAGATCGTCCGCGCGCCCAAGCGGCGGCTGGCGACGTTCGGCGCCACCCAGATCGATTACCACCTCGTCTCGCCGGTCGAGGACCTCTCCAACCGCACCCGGCTGCGCCACGGCAAGGTCGTCTCCCTGAAGCCGCAGATCCTCACGGCGGAAGCCTTCTTGGAGCGGTTCGAGGGCTTCGGAGACGCGTCCAAGGAGTTCTCCGACTGGCTCAAGGGCTCCTACCGCGACCTGCTGCGCTCGCTGGAGTACAACTTCAAGAACCAGGGGTTCGACACGCGGGTGGTCGCCGAGCGGCCGGAGGCCGTCGTCGAGCGCATCGCCGCCGAGATCGATTCGAAGGATCAGCCCATGCGGGCGCTCATCCGATGTCCCGACGCCGCCTGGTCGCTGGCGCTGATGAAGTTCGCCCTGGACGAGTCCGCCCGCTCCTTCCCCACGCACGTGCAGGACCTGGAGCGCCGGGGCCTCTTCGAAGGCAGCAGCGCGCAGGCCGAGCGCCGGCGGCGCGAGATCGAGCGCCTCTTCGAGTCCGCC
>CAZZGQ010000608.1:0-1576 GCA_964653765.1 uncultured Elusimicrobia bacterium
CTCGGCGCGTGGCGGACAGACTCTAGCAAGTCTGCCGGTTATCGGGATAGGCTCTTATCCGACTGGACGACATCGTCCGCCCGGCGCCTGATATCGCGCATGTCCGACTTAACGTCCTCGAGGTCCGCGCGAATGCCGGAGCCGCCGCTTGGATCGACGCCGGCTGGAGGCACATCCGCCCAGACCCGGCAGACGCCAAGCAACACAACCACGCTCGTCAAGACCATGCCGGAAGGTTAAGGCGCAAGGCCGTCAGCGTCAAGGTTTTCGGTTGGTTTTTACCGGGAAATTGCGGGCGGAAAGAATCCGAAGGAAAGATATAGTATGATGCCTCGGTGGGCGACATCGATCTCATCCAGCGAGAGTATGCCAGGAAGCTCAAGAGGGCGCTGGATCATCTGCGTTACAGCTACAAGAAAGTCAAAGGCCTGCCCAGCGATCCTTCGAAGCTCGACGACGAACAGTTGGAGACGTGGGAGGGTTTCTCGGCGCGGTTCGCGCGCGTCGTCGACCTATTCCTCACGAAGTACCTGCGCTCAGCGGTGCTCAAGGACGATCCGGGCTTCGATGGAACCTTGAGGGATTTCGTCAACCAGGGCGAAAAGCTCGGCCTGATCGCGAGCGCTGACCGGTGGATGGCCATCCGCGAGCTCAGAAACATCACCGCGCACGAGTACACGGACGAGGAGCTCAGCGACTTTTTCAAGAAATCGCGTAAGCAGGCGGAAGAGGTCTTGCGCATCGAAAATATCCTAGCCAAGACTTCGCGCCGATGAGGCTCGGGGCGCGCGAGATCGAAGTGGTGGCTGCTGTCCTTGACGCTCGTATCCGAAAGCGTCGCGCCAAGCTCTATCTGTTCGGCAGTCGGACGCAGGATCAGCGCAAAGGCGGCGACATCGATCTCTTGGTCCTGGCGTTGCCCGCCGTCATTAGGGATCTCAGGGGCGAAAAGCACTTCCTTCTCGCCGAGGTCAAGAAGGAGATAGGCGACCAACGCATCGACTTGGTCCTAGCCGAGGCGTCCAAGGCCCGGCAAGACCCCTTCATCCGGCGCGCTCTTCAGACGGCGATCCTTCTAAAAAGCTGGGAATAACCAGCTCTGTCGGCGGCTTTCTTCATGCGCTTCTCGAGCTCCTCGGCGATTCGGTGGCAAGCCAGGCGTGCTCGCCCCTGGGAAGCGATCCCCTGGACCCGACTTCCCGCCTCGCTGCTACCGACATTCGTAGTGTGTATATCCACCGGCGCCTTTAACGCAATATGGAACGTTGCCGTTGCCGAAGGGGTGCTTGCCGAACGTGCATATGCGGCTGGGGGGCCTCGGGCCCCAGCAGTTAGAGCTGGGGTCTGAAAAACATACCCACGCGTTGTCCTCTTTGGCGAACCCAGTGCTGCAGACGGCGGTGAAGCCTGGGTCGCAACGCGGCGCCGTTGCCGAACATCCCGACGACTGGGGCGGATCGTGCGGCTGCTCAGGGCCCGGGTCGTGCGCCTGCGGCGGGGTGGGGGTCGGGTCGTCGGCCTTTTTGTGGCCAGGCAGCGGCGGCCAGGGCAAGCCGCCGTTCGGCACGGGTTCACG
>CAZZGQ010000609.1:0-1573 GCA_964653765.1 uncultured Elusimicrobia bacterium
CAGCGCTTCGCCGAGGCCAAGGGCTGGAAAGCCGAGCTCGCCGAGCTCTCCATGACCGGCCTCAAGGGCGTCAAGCAGGCCGTGGTCCACATCCAGGGCGCGGGCGCTTTCGGCTGGCTGGCGCACGAGGGCGGCGTGCACCGCGTGCAGCGCGTGCCCGCCACCGAGGCCTCCGGCCGCATCCACACCTCCACCGTCACGGTGGCCGTCATGGCCGAATACGAGGAGAACGAGATCGAGATCAAGGCCGACGACCTCAAGGTCGACACCTACCGCTCGGGCGGCGCCGGCGGCCAGAACGTCAACAAGGTCGAGACGGCGATCCGCATCACGCACATCCCCACCGGCGTCGTCGTGGCCTGCCAGGAGGAGCGCTCCCAGCTCAAGAACCGCCAGAAGGCGATGAAGATGCTGGCGTCCAAGCTCGCCGAGGCGGAGCGCGAGCGCGCCCAGGCCGCCGATACGGCGGCCCGCCGCAGCCAGGTCGGCACCGGCGACCGCTCGGAGAAGATCCGCACCTACAATTTCCCGCAGAACCGCATGACCGACCATCGCCTGGAGCGGTCGTGGCACAACCTGCCCGCCATCATGGAGGGCGAGATCGGCCCGGCGCTGGAAACGCTGCGCGAGGAGACGATCCGCCGCCGCCTCGAGGCGCAAGCTTAACTTAACTTCGGGCAGCCTTAAGATTTAAGTTCATGAACACGAGGGAATGGCTCGACAAGGGCGTCAGCTATCTGACGGCGCGAGGGGTGCCGGAGCCGCGCGCCAACGTCGAGTTCATCATGGCCGAGGCGCTGAAGGCGGGGCGCACGGAGCTGGCGCTGCACTCGTCCCGCGTTCCGACGGACCGGCAGCAGCGCACCTTCTGGGGTCTCGTCGAGCAGCGCGGCCAGCGCGTGCCGCTCGCCTACCTGCTGGGCACCCAGCCCTTCATGGGGCTCGAGATCAAGGTGCGCCCCGACGCGCTGATCCCGCGGCCCGAGACCGAGGAGCTCGTCGCCGAGGCGGCGTCGCTGCTCAAGCCGCGCGAGAACGAGCCGCTCAACGTCGTCGAGCTCGGCACGGGCACCGGCTGCATCGCCGTGGCCCTCGCCGCCTCCTTGCCGCAGTCCACCGTCTACGCCACCGACATCTCCACGTCCGCGCTGAAGCTTGCCATGGAGAACGCGCTGGCCCACCACGTCGAGCGCCGCATCCGCTTCATCAACGAGGACTTGTTCACCGAGGACGCCCGCTTCCGCGGCTGGGCCGATCTCGTGATCTCGAACCCTCCGTACATCCCGAGCGCCGAGATCGCCAAGCTGCAGCCCGAGGTGCTCAAGGAGCCGCGCCTGGCGCTCGACGGCGGCAAGGACGGCCTCGCCGCGCTGCGCGCCATCATCGCGGCGGCGCCGCGCTACCTGAAGAAAGGCGGCTGGCTCGCGCTCGAGATCGGGCACGACCAGGCGACGGCCGTGCTGTCGCTGCTCGAGAAAGCCGGCTTCGCGGCGCGCTACGTCCGCAAGGACGCCCAGGGCCAGGACCGCATCGCCGTCGCCAAGCGCGACTAGCCGCTAGGGGCAGTTGGCGT
>CAZZGQ010000610.1:0-1569 GCA_964653765.1 uncultured Elusimicrobia bacterium
TACGCCCAGTTCTCGTTCTGGTAGTAGCTGAAGAGGCCGACGTAGGACATGAAGAGGCCCGCATCTAGGTTAATTCCATGAAGCACGTCCCAGTGGTAGCCGCCGTAGCCCTCGGAGATGTATTGGTACGCCTTGTCCAGGCTCCACTGCCCGCGCGAGGGACTGGCGTCGTTGCGCGGCGTCATCTGCGAGTACATGCCGAGCTGCGTGATGAGCCGGCCCCGGATGTTGCCGTAATGCAGGTCCCCGCCCAGGCCCAGCTGCTGCAGCTGAATCTCGTTGTGGCGGCCCACCTCGCAGGCGCCGTCGATCGTGTGGTCCGTGGGATGGTTGAAGTCGTAGGTGTAATTGACGTCGGCCATGAACTGGCTCGTGAACCAATCATTGTCGATCAACGGCTTGTCCACGCGGCTGTTGCCGTTGAGCCACGTATAGTCGGCATTGGAGAACGGCGCCGAGAGCGTCTGCGGCACCAGGACCTCCGGCGTCGCCTCGGTGCGCTGCGGCCCGCTCTTGCGGATCTCGTCGAGCTCCTTGTGCAGCTCGTCGATCTGGCGCTGCAGGCGCTCCGTGTCGGACTTTTCCGCCGAAGCGCGGGCCAGCCCTGGAGCCACCAGCAGGCCCAGGACCGCAAGAGACGGCCAAAACGTCTTCATGGGATGCATGATCCCTATTCTTGATCTCGGCGGCGTATCGAGGCCATTGCGGCCGCGTTAGCGCGGCGTTAGGGGTTCTTGGAGGCGCGAGCGCCTAGACGGCGATCGCGGACAGCGCCGCGCGCGCTTCCGCGGCCGAGCCGGCCTTCTGGAGGCCTTTGAGCTTCTTCTTGTCCAAGGCCAGCGCGCTCAAGGCGGCCAGCACGCGCAGGTGGGAGCGGGGATCGGACTCAGGCACCGCCAGGAGGAAGACCAGGCTGACCGGGGCGCCGTCGGCGGCCTTGAAGTCGATGGGCTGCGCCGTCCGTCCGACGGCGAGGCGCGGCGCCTTGATCCGGGACGTCCGGGCATGCGGGATGGCGACGCCGTTGCCGATGCCGGTCGAGCCGGCCGCCTCCCGCGCCAGGATGGCCGCGCGCAGGCGCTCCCGCTCCGGCGGTCCGCCGTCCAGCCCGAGGGCGTCGACCAAGCCGGCGATGGCCGCCTCGCGGTCGGCGGCGGCCAAGGGCACGACCACGGAGGACGGCGACAGCAGGTCCAGGAGCATCATCTATGGATTGCGGCGTTATCGGCCATGGTATAATTCGGACTACTTCCTTGCAATCCCCGGTGGACGAAGAAAAGCAGCCCCCGACGTCGCCCGCGCCGAACGGCCGCCCGCATTCCTTTCTCGAGAAATGCAAGATCGTCCTTTTCGGCGCCAAGCGCGACATCGAAGATCCGCACGTTTTCCACAGCATCGCCCTGGCCGCCTTCCTGGCCTGGGTGGGCCTGGGAGCGGACGGCCTTTCGTCCTCGGCCTACGGTCCCGAGGAGTCCTGGAAGGTCATCGGCCAGCACCATTACCTCGCTGTCCTCCTGGCCTTGGCCACCGCGGCCACCGTCTTCATCATCTCCTACGCCTACTCGCGCA
>CAZZGQ010000611.1:0-1568 GCA_964653765.1 uncultured Elusimicrobia bacterium
GGGCGAGATGTCACCCATGGCGCTTGGCGAGGAAGCCCATCATGCGGGTCCCCGACTTCTCCCTTCGGAAAGAATAGAACTCGCCGCTGCAGGCGGTGCAGGCCTTGTCCTCGGAGATCGCGCCGGCCGGCAGGCCGGCGTCGACGAGCTGAGCCCGCGCCTCGGCGCCCAGATCGAGATAGAGCTTGCCGCCGCGGCGCTGCAGGCTGGCCGGACGGAAAATCTTTTCGAAGTCGTCGCTCACGGCGTAACAGCAAGCGCCGATGTGAGGGCCGATCCAGGCTTCCATGGCGGCGGCCGAAACGCCTCTCTGTCCCAGAGCCTTGACGCCTTCGGCGGAGATGTTGGCCTGCGTCCCCTTCCAGCCGCTATGGAGCGCGGCGGCGGCTTCGCCGCCGTGACTCCAGACGAAGATGGGCATGCAGTCCGCGGCGTAGACGATGGCGGTGCGCCCGGCTTGCGATACGACCCAGCCATCGGCTTCCTTTCTCTCGGACGTCGCTACCGCGACGTCCTCGACCGTGCGGCCATGGACCTGCTGGTGGAAGTAGGAGGGCTGGTGGCCGAGGCCGGCGACGTCGAGCGCGCGCAGGCGATTGGCGGCGTCGGCCATGTCGCCCATGGCGCGGGTGGTGACGCCGGCGACGAAGCCGGCTTGGGCCAGGCGAGGATCAGCGTGGAACGTGGCAGCCGAGGTCACCATGCGATTCTACACAACTCCGGCCCGGAAGGGCCGGACGCGGACCCCGCGACTATGCGGCCGCCTTCTCAGCTTCAGGCGCCGGCTGAGCGGCCGCAGACGCCGGCTTGGGCATGTTCGCCCCGGGGAGTTGGCGCAGCGGGCGCACCCACTTCGTGAAGCCGGACGGCTTGAGCGAGTATTCGTGCACCAAGCGCACGACCTCTTGGATGGGCTTGAAGGTCTCCCAGTCCACGCGCAGGATGCGCACGCCGGCCAGCTCCATCTCGGAGATGAACTGCTCGTAGTTGTTGCGCAGCATGCGCAGATACTCGAGAGGGATCTCCTTCTCCATGCCGCGGCCGCGCATGCCGATGCGCTTGGCCGCCGTCTCGGGCTTCACGTCAAGATAGATCAGGATCTGCGGGAACACGAGCTCGCGCAGGACCATGTTGTCGAAGAGATCGAGGTAGGTGTTGTAGTCGAGGTCGGAGATGATCTTGTCGGGATGCTGGTTGAGCATGCGCGCGAAGATCGTGTCCTCCCAGATCGTCCGGTCCTGCACGACGCCGCGGATCTTGCCGAGGCTGATGCGGGTGACGAACTCGCGGTGCTGGCGGAAGCGGTGGTTGAGCAGCCACACCTGCATCATCGTGCCGTAGGACTTCATGTCCTTGTAGAAGGAAGCGAGGTACGGATTGCCGTCGACCTCTTCCAGGATGGGCTCGAAGTTCAGAGCCTTGGCGAGCTCGACCGTGAGCGTGGATTTGCCGGCGCCGATCGTTCCCGCGATGCCGATGTAGCCTTCAGCGAACATGAGAGGAAGCCCCCGCGATGCGACGATGCTGCGACGAATGATTATACAACAAACCTCGACGAATCATCGTCG
>CAZZGQ010000612.1:0-1562 GCA_964653765.1 uncultured Elusimicrobia bacterium
AGGGCGTAGAGCGTCTTCTGCTCGTCGGTCTTCAGCGCGCCGGCGGGAGCGGAGCTCCGCTTGGGCGTCTTGGCGGCGGGCGTCGTCGTTTGGGAGGTGGTCGCGGCCGGAGCCGTCGCCGCGGCGGCCGCAGCGTCCGTGCCGTCGCCGGCGAAGGCGGCGCCGGGAAAAGTGAGCAGCAGGCAGAGAGAAAGCGCTTTGATCATGAGGCCTCCAAGAGGCGCTAGCATAGCATTTCGCATTAGCTATACTCGCCGTGATGGCTCAAGACCCGTTCCTGGCGGCCGCTCTGGAGGAAGCCAAGGCCGGCTATGCCCAAGGCGGCATCCCCATCGGCTCGGTTCTCGTCAAAGACGGGAAGATCATCGGCCGCGGCCACAACCGACGCGTCCAGCAGGGCGATCCCATGGCTCACGCCGAGATCGACTGCCTCAGGCAGGCGGGCCGCATCGGCACTTACAAGGGCACCGTGCTGTATTCGACGCTGAGCCCGTGCTTCCTCTGCTCCGGCGCCGTCGTGCAGTTCGGCATCAAGAGGGTCTTCCTCGGCGAGTCGCGGACCTTCGCCGGCGCGCCCGACTTCATGCGCTCCCACGGCGTGGAGGTCGTCGATCTCGACGACGCCGAGTGCGCCGCCCTCATGCGCGGCTTCATCCAGGAAAAGCCGCACCTCTGGAACGAAGATATCGGGCGCTAACGACTAAGCAACCGGGTCTGACACCGCTGCTTAGTTGTTAGCGGCAGCTCATCTGGTCCATCTCGCAGAGCTCTCTGTCGGAGAGGGTGCGCGGATGCTCGCGCTTCTCGATCTCTTGGGCGAGGAGTTGCTTGGCGGAGAGGCCGTTCGGCGCCCGCAGATTCTCATCGCCGCCCGCGGCGACCATCGCCGTGTAGAGCGCCGAGGCCCGCCAAGACGCGCCGTACGGATGCTCGGGGTTGAGAGCCGCGATCTGCAGCGGCGTCCAGCCTTGGTTGTCCCGGCGGTTCGGCTCCGCATGGAGCGAGAGGAGGGCCGGGCCCATCTGCTCGCAGAGCTTGGCCTGCCGTGGCGTGGCGCTGGCGCTGGGCGAGGCGGCGGTGTCCCAGCGGCGCGCCAGAGCGTGCAAGGCGGTCTCGCCGTTCGAGTCCGCTTGGCGAGGGTCGAGCTTGCCGCTGAGCACGTCGGCGGCGATCTCCTCGACCGCTTTCTCGGCGACCGTCTTGTCGACCCGGTAGTACACGCAGACGTCGTAGAGGCGGCGCGTGTAGTCGGCGCGCGACTCGGCCAGCGTCCGGGCGAGGTCTTGGATCGGTCCCGTCTGGACGGCGAGAGGGGCGTCGGCGAGGTCCTCGCCCATTCCGGCGAAGGACGGCGCGGCGGCGGTCAGGCAGAGCAGGGCGAGAACGGCGATCGAGCGGTTCATGGAAGCCTCCGGGAAACTGATCGCCATCCTATAAAGACGGCGGCCTCACGGGCATGAGGCGTTTGGTCCAGCGAGAGGAAGGCCGTTGGGCCTACCGGGCGCGAGCGCGGAAGGCGGCCTCGCCGATCCGGTCGGCCAGGCCGGGCTCGTCGGTGTACG
>CAZZGQ010000613.1:0-1562 GCA_964653765.1 uncultured Elusimicrobia bacterium
CCGAGCTCTACCGCCAGGCCATGGCCAACAAGTGGTACGACGACCGCACGCTCGTGCGCAACGACGGCACTCAGAGCGCGGCCATCCAGTACCCGCACCTCCCCGCCGAAGCCATCGAGGCCGGCGTCAAGCGCTTCTACTCGAAGTTCTACGCCCGCCCGAGCCCGATCTTCCGGATGCTCGTGAACATGGCCAAGGACTCGCAGGAGCGCAAACGCCGCCTGCGCGAGGGCAAGGAGTTCCTCGACTATCTGCGCGGCCGCCAGAAGCCGGCGGAGAGCCGCGTCGGCTCCAAGAAGGACAAGGAAGCGGTCACCGCCTAAGTCGCCCGTGGCCTCGTCCCTCCTGGGAGTCGCGCTGCTCGCGTTGAAGGTGGCCGCCGACGGCTTGGCGACCGCCGGGGCTTGGGGCACCGGCGTCTTCACCATCCTGTTCAGCCTCGCCTCCGTGGCGGCGGCGGTCAGCTTTTTCCGGCTGCGCCGGGAAATGCTTCTATCGTCGACGCCGCCGGTGACGATCCTCAAGCCCTTGAAGGGCCTGGACCGCGAGCTCTACGAGAACCTGCGCAGCTTCTGCACGCTGGACTATCCTGGCTACCAGCTGCTCTTCACGCTGGCCAGCCCGGAGGACCCGGCGCTGCAGGTCCTGGCCCGGCTGCGCTCGGAGTTCCCCGAGCTCGACATGGAGATCATCGTCTCCAAGAACCGCATCGGCTACAACCCGAAGATCAACAACGTCTCCAACGCCGCGCCCTACATCAAGCACGACTTCCTGATGATGTCGGACTCGGACGTGCGGGTGCAGCCGGACTTCCTCAAGCGCATGATGGCGCCTTTCGGGGACCCGAAGGTCGGCCTCGTCACGGCTTTCTATCAAGCCACGAAGGCTCGCGGCGTCTGGGCCGGGCTCGAGGCCTTGTCGGTCAACGCCCAGTTCCTGCCTCAAGCGGTGGTGGCCGCCGCCCTGGGGATGCGCTTCGCCATGGGCGCCGCCCTGGTCGTGCGCCGGGACGCCTTCGAGCGCAGCGGCGGCTTCCAGAACATGGCCGACCACCTGGCCGACGACTTCATCCTCGGCGAGGGCGTGCGGGCCGCCGGCTACCGCCTGGAGATCGCCGACTGCGTCGTCGAGTCGCTGCCCGACTCGGGCGGCCTGAGCGAGCACCTGCGCCACCAAGCGCGCTGGGCGCGGACGATCCACATCTGCAATCCCGCGGGCTACCTGGGGACGGCGCTGCTGCACGGCTTCTCCTGGCTGACGCTGAAGATCTTCCTTTTCGGCCCCGATCCCGTCAGCATCGTCCTGGCTTTCGCGGCTTTGGCCGCCAAGGCCCTGTCCCGCGAGGCCATCTCCCGCTGGTGCCTGGGAGACCGGCAGCGTTCGGCCACGCTGCTGCTGCTGCCTTGGAGCGAATGGATCGGCTTCGCGGCCTGGGTCTCGGGCTTCCGTTCTTCGCACGTGGTCTGGCGCGGCGAGCGCTACGCGGTCCAGCCCCACGGTCGCCTGACTCCCCTGCGCCCCGCGGCCCTCGACGTGCCCACGCCCGTGGCGGCGCCCTGACG
>CAZZGQ010000614.1:0-1560 GCA_964653765.1 uncultured Elusimicrobia bacterium
GGGCGCTGCGCTTACGTCGCCGAGGACGGGACCAACTGCGCGGAGCGGTCTTGGCTGGAGTTCGACCACGTCGTGCCCTTCGCCCGGGGCGGGCGCTCGGACGATCCCGGCAACATCCGGCTGCTGTGCCGGGCCCACAATCAGCTGGAGGCGCGCCGAGCCTTCGGGCCGGCCGGCAACGCCTAGTACCGCGGGATCGCCACGTCGAACCTCGCGGTCTGGCCCGCCGCCAGCTTGTGGCGCTGGGCGGCCCCGGCGGGAAGCTCCAAGACGTACTGCGCGTCGGCGCCGGCGCGAGCCACGTCATCGTCGGTCGTCTTCTCCGTGGACGCTTTGACCTCCGAGAAGACCGCGGTGATCTTCTTGTCGGCGCCGATGAAGACCATGTCGAGCGGGACGAAGGTGTTCTTCATCCAGAAGGTCAGCGGCTCCTCCCGGTTGAACACGAAGAGCATGCCGTAGTCCGGCGCCAGGCGGCGGCGGAACATGAGGCCGCGCTCGCGGTCCATCGGATTATCGACGACGTCCACGCGGATCGTCTTGCCGTCGGGGAACGTGAAGGGAGCGTGCTTGGCGGCCTTGAGCGGCCGGCCGCTCTCCGCCGCGGCGCGGACGGGGAAAACGCCCGACGCCGCCGCGACGGCCACGGCCAAGATCAGGACGGGCCCCACGCTGCTGCGGCTCATCTGAAGCCTCCTCACGGCTCGTTCCAGTCGCGCGCGGTCCTCTCGGGCCGCGGGCGGCGTTCGGGGAAATGGGGGAGATAGTCGCGGTCCACCACGCGCTCGATCGAGAGCGCCGCCTCGTAGATCGCGTCGTAGTCCAGCTTGCACGTCTGGGCGATCTCGCGAAGCGCCTTCTTCTTCTTGGCGCGCAGCTCGGCCAGCTCGCGCAGGGGCTTGCGCGACTTGGCGCTCATCAATAGCAGCTCGATGAGCTCGCGCTTGTAGAAGCCGTCGTGCGCCAGGCGCGAGAGGTCCGTCACCGCGCCGTTGGTGGAGACCTGGACCTCCGTGAAGAACGTGGCGCCGAAAGCCAGCGAGATCGCCTGCGCGTAGGCGACGGGCTCGTCCTTCAGCTTGACGGCTTGGGAGAAGACCGCGGCCGGTTCCTCCGCTTTCGCCGCCGCCGTGGAAGCGGCGACCGCCGTGGGAGCGGCCGAGACGAGCGCGGCCGGCGCCCAGAGCGCGCTCAGGGCGAGGAGGATCGGAAAAGGGCTTCTGCGGGAAGACATCGGCGATGGGGAACTACGGTTGGATCCCGCTGTTCCCAGGTGGATGGTACAAAATACCGCCAATTCCGACAAAAATGGATTTTTTTGATATACTCCCGGAAACTCTTAGGAAGGAGAACAGCGACCATGGTGACGGGACTGGTGCTCGTGCGGCTGATGGCGGGCAAGGAAAAGCAAGCCTTGTCGTCGATCAAGTCGACCAAGGGCGTGGCGCACGTCACGGCGGTCTTCGGTCGCTGGGACCTGGTCTTGGACATCGAGACCGACGACCTCAACACCATGTCCAACGTCGTCGTGCGCGACATCCGCGCCATCCCCGGCGTCGT
>CAZZGQ010000615.1:0-1560 GCA_964653765.1 uncultured Elusimicrobia bacterium
ACTTCAGCTTCTCGTAGAGCTCCTTGTCGCTGGTGATCACGGCGCCGCCCACGACGTCCGAGTGGCCGCCCAGATACTTCGTCGTGGAGTGCACCACGAGATCGGCGCCCAGCGCCAGGGGCTGCTGCAGGGCCGGCGACGCGAAGGTGTTGTCGACGGCGACCTTGATGCCGCGCTTGCGAGCAAGCGCGGCAACTCTCTTTATATCGACGACGCGCAGCATGGGGTTGGTGGGCGTCTCGATCCAGACCAGCTTCGTTTTTGGGGTAATGGCCGCCTCGAGCTTGGCCAGGTCGGCGGCGTCGACGAACGAGAACGTGACGCCGAAGCGCGCGAACACCTTCGTGAACACGCGGTAGGTGCCGCCGTAGAGGTCGTTGCCGCAGAGCACGTGGTCCCCGGCCTCCAGCATCTCGATGACCGTGGAGGTGGCCGCCATGCCGGACGCGAAGCAGAGCCCGTAGGCCCCGCCCTCGAGCGCGGCGAGGTTGGCCTGCAGCGCGTTGCGCGTGGGGTGCACCGTGCGGGCGTAGTCGTAGCCCTTGTGCTTGTCCGGGGCTTCTTGGACGTAGGTGGAGGTGAAATAGACGGGCGTCATGATGGCGCCGGTCGTGGGATCTGGTTTCTGGCCCGCGTGGATCGCCTTCGTGGCGAAGCGGTGGGTCTTCTCGTCGCTCATTCCCGCCAGTCTAGCAAATCGAGCGGAGGCAGCTTGAAGGCGCTCCCGTCGTGGCGCGACGCGTATTCCAATCGGAAGATCGTGGCCAGCGGCCACTCCCAAGTCGGGCGCGCTTGCGCCTCGCGCTGGCGAAGAATCGGGAACAGCTCGCGCCGCTCCCGATCGGAGATGCAGCCCAGGTAATTCTTCCAGAGGGCCGGCATGAGGCCGAGGCGGTCCCAGCGGCGCACCCGCTTGCGAACCGTCTTCGGAGAGCCGAATTCCTTCGGAAGGGCGCGCCAGGGCTGGTCATGGTGGATCAGCCAGATCAAGGCGTTGAAGCAGGCCAAGTCCGGAAGCGGCGGACGGCCGCCCTTGCGATCTCTCCGACGACGCGGCCTGGGCTTGGGCGGCGGCAGGCACCACCCAATGCGTTCCCAGAGGTACGGCGTCATGGGCCTGTACATGCCGAAGTTGCGCGGTCGCCTTCCCGTCGGACGGTTTTTCCCTCTCGCGAGGGAAAAACCCTCGACGGGTTGGACGAACCTCGCCTTCACGTATACGAACGAGGAGCGAGAAAAGTTCCTCCTGGCCGGCCGGTTCTGCCATGCTAGTTCGATGCACTTTTGGCTTCTGGCGGCGGCGTCTTCGACTATCTCCACGCCGGGCTGGATCGCGGCTGCTATTCGCCCGGCGACGCGCTGGCCCTGCGCCACTCCAGGTAGAGCAAGCCGGAGACGGCGGCCAGGCCGGCGATCAGGCCGCACCAGAGACCCACGGCGCCCCAGCGAAGGCCGAACGCCAGCCAGATCGCGACGGGGACGCCGATCGCCCAATGGCCCAGCAGGTTGTACAGGAACGGCCGCCGCGTCTCGCCCCAGCCGCGCAGGCCGCCGCTGAGC
>CAZZGQ010000616.1:0-1555 GCA_964653765.1 uncultured Elusimicrobia bacterium
GTCGTCCTCGAAGAGGGCGCGTCGGCCGTCGTGATCGAGGAGTGCGTCGGCCGCGGAGCCGGCGCGCTGTTCTCCAACACCGTCACCCGTCTCGAGCTCGGCGAGAACAGCCAGCTCGAGCACACCGTCCTGCTGCGCGAGCCGGACGCATTCTTGGCCGTGCGCGACCTTCGCGCCCGCCTCGCCCGCAATGCCCGCTTGAAGGCCCACGCGGTGGCGGTGGGCGGCGCCCTGCAGCGCTGCGACGCCACGGTCACCCTGGACGGCGAGGGCGCGGATGCCGAGCTCAACGGCCTGTATCTCGCGGCCGGCAAGCAGCACTTCGACTTCCACACGACCGTGAAGCACGCCGTGCCTCACGGCACGAGCCGCGAGCTCTATAAGGGAGTGCTGGACGGGCATGCGCGCGCCGTCTTCAACGGCATGATCGAGGTCGCCCCCAACGCCCAGAAAACCGACGCCCAGGTCTACAACAGGAACCTGCTGCTCTCCGAGGACGGCCTCGTCAACACCAAGCCCGAATTCAAGATCCACGCCAACGACGTGCAGTGCAAGCACGGAGCCACGATCGGGCAGCTGCGCGAGGACGCCCTGTTCTACCTGCGCTCGCGCGGCATCGGCGCCGCGCAGGCGCGCAGCCTGCTCGTGCACGCTTTCGCCAGCGAGATGCTGGGGCGCATGAGCCTCGAGCCCGTCCGCGAGGCGCTGGGCGCCAAGATCCAGGAGCTCGCTCATTTGGAGCCATAAATGAACGTCGACAAGATCCGCTCCGATTTCCCGATCCTCGAGCGCCGGGTCCACGGCAAGCCGCTCGTCTACCTCGACAACGCGGCGACGACGCAGAAGCCGCGGGCCGTGATCGACGCTTTGGTCGATTTTTACGAGCAGCACAACGCCAACGTCCATCGCGGGGTGCACACGCTCTCCGACGAGGCGACGCAGCTCGTCGAGGATTCCCGCGCCAAGGTGGCGCGCTTCATCAACGCTCCGGACGTAGAGTCCGTGCTGTTCACGCGCAACGCGACCGAGTCGATAAATCTCGTCGCCCAGGCCTGGGCGCGGCGCGAGCTGAAGAGCGGCGACGAGATCCTGCTCACGGAGCTCGAGCACCATTCCAATCTAGTTCCCTGGCAGATGCTCTCGGCCGAGAAGGGCGTCGTTTTGAAGCACATACCCATCCTTTCGGATGGGTCCCTTGACCTCGATAAACTTCCTAGTCTCCTGTCCAAGAAGACGAAGCTCGTGGCGTTCACGGCGGCCTCGAACGCTTTGGGGACGCTGACCCCGGTTGAGAAGATCGTAAAGGCCGCTCGCGATATCGGTGCGTTGAGCTTGGTCGACGCGTCCCAATGGGCGCCGCACCTCAAGCTTGACGTGCAGAAGTGGGGCGCCGACTTCGTCGTCTTCTCCGCGCATAAGATGCTCGGTCCGACCGGCATCGGCGTGCTGTGGGGCAAGCGTGAGCGCCTCGACGCCATGGGCCCCTTCCTCGGAGGAGGGGACATGATCCAGCGCGTCTGGCCCGATCGCTTCACGCCCAACGTCCTGCCGCACA
>CAZZGQ010000617.1:0-1552 GCA_964653765.1 uncultured Elusimicrobia bacterium
CCGCGTACGGCGTCGTCGTCGGCGTCAGCGTCGTGACCGGCGCCGTCTGGTCCACCGAGATCGTCTGCGAGTGAGCCGCCTCGGCGTTGCCGACGTTGTCGACCGCCTGCAGCGTCACCACGTGCGCGCCGTCCGCCGCCGGCAAGGCGAACGGCGCCGCCGAGTTGACGCCCGCCCCATCCACCGTCGCCGTCAGCGCGGCCACGCCCGAGGCCGCGCCTTGGGCGCCGGGGTCGACCGCCTGAGCCGCGAGCAGCGTGGAGGAGGAGACGACAAGGCGGCCGTCCGCCAGGCTCGCCTGCGGCGCGCCGACCGACAGCGTGGAAACGGGCGCCAAGCCGTCGACGGCCGCCGAGGCCACCTTCACCGTCTCGGCGTTGCCGGCCTTGTCGACGCTGTAGTAGCCGAGCCAGTGCGAGCCGACGGGCAGCGTGAACGGCCCCGCGTAGACGGCGAAACTGCCGCCGTCCACGGACCAGAACGTGGAGGCCACTCCGGAGCCGGCGTCGCTGGCGCTCAGGGAGAAGGGCGTGGCGGTGGAGACGAAAAGGCCCGACTTCGGCAGGCCGATCGAGAGCGTCGTCACCGGCGGCGTCGAGTCGGCCGGCGGGGGAGGCGGCGGCAGCGCGCTCCAGAAGACGGCGGACTGCGTGGCCGTGGGGCCGGCGCCGCCGCTGACGTAGAGCCTGCCGCCGGCCAGCGTCACGCCCTGCATGTACAGCCCCGTCGGCATGGGCGTCTCGGCGGTCCAGGCGCCGAGCCCTGACGGCGAGGTGGGAGCGGACACGACGTCGGCGACGGGCGTCGAGCCGTTCCAGCCGCCCAGGACGTAGACGCGGCCCGAGACGACGGCGCCGTGATTGCTGACCGGCTGCGGCAACGGCGTCGTCGAGTTCCATGGACTGAGCGTCCCGTCGGCGTTGATCGTCGCGGCCCACACGGCGTTGCTGATCTGCGTGCCGCCGTTGACGGCGCCCCCGAGCACGTACAACGTGCCGTTGGCGACCTCGGCGTGCGTGTAGACGCCCTCGGGCAGGGGACGCTGCATCTGCCATGGGGCCAGCGTGCCGTCGGGGTTGAGGCGCGCCGAGTAGACCTCGCTCGAGACGTCGGTGCCGTTCCAGCCGCCGGCCACGTAGACCGCGCCGTTCCAGACGGTAGCGCTGAGGTAGAAGAGGGCCTGCGGCAGCGGCGACGTGGCCGTCCAAGCTCCCAAGCTGCCGTCGGCGTTCTGCTTGGCGTAGTAGACGACGTTCGACGGGTTGAGGCTGCCGTCGTAGTGATAGCCGCCGAGGGTGTAGACGTAGCCGTTGGCCGCTGTGCCCGCGTGATAGAAAACGGCCACCGGCAGCGCCGTGGTCTTAGTCCAGCCCGGGATGCCGCCGGCGGGCTGCAGCGCGCCGACGAAGACGTTCTGTCCATCGGAAACGCCGTTGGCGGAGCTCAGCCCGCCGACGTTATAGAGGAAATTGCCGGAGGCGACCAGCGTGTGTCCGGAATATCCGTCGGGAAGAGGCGCGGTGGGAGTCCACGAGAGGGCGCCCGCCAGGAC
>CAZZGQ010000618.1:0-1551 GCA_964653765.1 uncultured Elusimicrobia bacterium
CCCGGTTCACGATGAAGCCCGGGGTGTCCTTCACGTCCACCGGCGTCTTGCGCAGACCGGCGAGGGCGAACTCCCAGACCGCCGAGAAGACCTCGGGCGAGGTTTTGGGGCCGCGGACCAGCTCGACGAGCTTGGTGGCCACCGGCGGATTGAAGAAATGCAGGCCGAGAAGGCGGTGCGGCGCGCGCACCGCCTCCGAGATCGCCGTCACGGAGAGCGACGACGTATTCGTCGCCAGGACGGCGTCAGGGCAGACCGCATCGAGCTTGGCGAAGAGCTCGCGCTTGAGCCCGAGGTCTTCCGGCGCCGCCTCGATCACGAGGTCCGCTCCCGCCAGGTCCTCGAGCGCCGGAGCGGGGGAGATCGAATGGAAGGCGCGGTCGGCCTGCTGCGTGGTGAGCTTGCCCTTGAGCACGGCGGCGTCGAAGGCCGCGCGCAGCTTCTTGGGAAGGGCCTCGAGGGCCGCCGGCAGCGGATCATGGATCTTCACCGAGAAGCCGGACTGCGCGCAGAGCTGGGCGATACCCGCGCCCATCGTCCCCGCCCCGACGACGGCGATCCTCTGGATCACCGGCCGGGGTTCTTCTTGTGCAGCATCACTACGTTGCCGTCGGGATCGAAGACCACGGACATCCGGCAGCCGGGCGTGTCGAAGGCCGGCTGTTTGGTCTTGCCGCCGGCCGCGAGGAGCTTGGCGTGCACGGCGTCGACGTCGTCGACCTCGAAGGAGATGCCGCTGCCGGTGCCTTCATAGAAGGTGGTGATGGCGAAGCAGCCGTTGTCGAGATAGTACTCCAGCCACTTTCCCTGGAACTCGCTTCCGAGCTCGAGACCCAGCGCTTCCTCGTAGAACTTGCGGGCGCGCGCCATGTCCTTCACCGGATACGACGTGAACGCGATGTGCTTGACGTGAGACTTGGTCTTGGTCATGACGCCTCCTGAAAAACGGCTATCCCGGGATGAACGGCTCTTCCGACATCTTGTGCGCCTCGGGCTTCCAGTCCGGGACGCGCAGGTGGAACTTCTTGCAGAGGCCGGCGACGTCCTTGGCGAAAGCCTGGCGGACCTCGTCGTTGTCGCGCCTCTTGAGGCCCAGCTTGCGGTAGATCTTGTTCTTCGGCGAATCCTTGCGGCCGAAGATGTTCATCGTCCTCGGATACCACCGGTCGAGGGCCGCCTGAAGATCGTCATGAGTCTTATCGTCGCTCGACAGCCTCTCGGTCCACTGATCGCCATGCGCCATATGCATGGCTTCTTCTTTGAAAATGCCTTCCATGCCGTCGCACCAAGGCTGGTAAGAGCAGTCCAACGAGTCCTCCAGCTGATGCCCCGCGCCCCGATCCATGCAAAAGTTGAACATGATGAAGTCGTACCAGGTCTCGATCGGGTAATAGAAGATGTTGACGCGCTTGTCGTCGGCGGCGCGCAGCGTGCCGATGTCGTCCTTGTCCACGCGCAGGCTGAAGTTGTGCTCCTTGTAGTACTTGTCCACGTCGACGCCCACGCCCTCGAGCAGGCGGTACATCACCCGCGCGTGCCGCACCTCGTCCT
>CAZZGQ010000619.1:0-1544 GCA_964653765.1 uncultured Elusimicrobia bacterium
TGACGGTGCGCGCGCGCACGCGCGTCGAGGACGCCATCAACGTGCAGGAGAGCATCGAGGCCAACCTCGGCGGGACGATCCGGCGCTACGAGATCCTCTCCGAGCGGACCGACGGTCCCTTCTACAAGCTGCGCATCCGCGCCGTCGTCCTCTACCGGCCCAAGCCGGCGGACGGGGCGGGCCTGAAGACGGTGCGCATCTCCGTGCGGCTGCCGAACGCGACCGTGGCGCAGGCGATCCGCACGACGCTGGCCGCCCACGAGTTCACCCTGGCCGAGTCCGACCAGCACGCCGACGTCGTCATCACCGGCGTCGTGGAGACCTTCGGCCGCGCCGACCTGCGGCTGGGCGGCTTCTACTCCTACCGGGCGCAGGTGTCCTTGAACGTTCTGGACGCGCGCACCGGCAAGGTGACGGAGCAGAGCTACGAGGCCTCCGCCCTCGACGTCGAGGAGCACTCCGCCTGCGATATGGCGCTCGAGCAGGCAGGAGAGATCTCCGGCGAGCGGGTGGCGGACCTGCTCGGCTCCTCGCCCGCTCCATCGCGCGACGGCCTGGTCCGGCAGCTCTAGCCGGGCCGTTGGCGACCCTCGGCCGGGCCTTTCCCTATCCAGCCGGCTTGGGTCTTGACGTAACGCGGCTCGGCGGGCATCCTTCGAGAGTCCCGGAGGTAACCCCTATATGCTGATCCTGCTGACGCTGCTGGCCTGTCTCTCCCACGCCTTCGGGGATATGACCGACTCCGTGCCTTCGCTGCCGGCCTCGGCGATCGTCGAACAAGGCCAACTGCCGAGCGAGCGCGACGCCGCCATGTTGAAGGAGGTCCGCAAGGCCTTGGACGTTCACCGCGACTTCATGAACGCCAGCGTCCCGGGAGGACCGATCGGCTTCTACGATCTGAGGCGCATCGCCTCGTTCAAGGCTTTCGTCGACAAGGGCGGCTACTGCGGAGAGCCCCGGCGCGCCGTCGCCAAGTCCCTCGCCGGCGCCGCGACGCTCCTCTACGTGCAGCGGCTCAAGTCCCTCGCCTCGGCCGAAAAAGAGCTCAGGGTCGCCGACGCCGCTGTTTCGGCGGCCAAGTCCGCCGCTCGCGAGCAGGCGTCCGCCGCCGCCGCCGCCGCCGAGAGCGCGCAAAAGAAGGCCAAAGCGGCCGTCGACCCGTTGCGTCTGGAGGTCGATTCCCTCCAGAACCTCCTCTTGCGCAACGGCTGGGCCAAGCCGGCATCCACGTTCGGCGGGCTGGGCTCCGGCGGCGAGCTCGAGCTTCCGATCGAGTTCGACACGGACTACGACGTGCCCTTCAGCGGCAAGTGCTAGCGAGCTGATCGACGGCGTCGATGCGCCAGGCGTCCATGCCGTCAGCTGCCGCTGGAAGCGGGCTCGATCTTGAGGCGGACGATCCCAGGTTGCCCGGGATCGACGGAATATTCGGGGCTTCTTTGGACGCGCTTGATGCCCGGGTTCGGCTGGCCCGCCAAGCGCAGCCCGATGCGCAGCGCCTTCGCGACGGCGACGCGAGGCTCGATCGACTGCTTGTGGACGTG
>CAZZGQ010000620.1:0-1537 GCA_964653765.1 uncultured Elusimicrobia bacterium
GCGAGGCGCCGTTCTGCGCCAAAGCGGCCGCCGAGCTGCTCAAGCAGCTGGGGGCGCGATGAGCGTGCGCTTCTGGAAGTACGACGGGGCGGGGAACGATTTCGTGCTGGTCGAGAAGAAGGCGCTGCTGAAAGGAACGGCGAAGTCCGTGGCGAGGGCGCTCTGCGATCGGCGGCATGGGGTCGGGGCGGATGGGCTGCTGGTGGTCGATAAGAAGAAAAAGACGGTCGACTACTACAACGCCGACGGATCGGAAGCGTTCTGCGGGAACGGGAGCCGCTGCGCGGCGATGTGGCTCTACGATCAGAAGGGTGGCGCGGGCCGGGAAGTCAGCTTCCGCAGCGCGGCCGGGGCCACCGAGGCACGGATCTTAGGCCCCAGCCTCGCTGCGGTGCGCATGCCGGAACCGAAGTTCATCAGAGAAGTAGCGCTTTCGACCGCCGCGCGCCGTTGGCGCGCGTGGCTCTGGGATACCGGAGTCCCGCACGCCGTTGTGGAGGTCGCGTCGCTCCGAGACTTGGATGTCCAGAAAGACGGAGCGACGCTCCGGTTCCACAAAGAGTTCGCGCCCAAAGGCGCGAACGTCGACTTCATCAGCGTCATCGGCCGACGGGCCGTGGCGATGCGGACGTATGAGCGCGGCGTCGAAGGAGAAACCCTTGCGTGCGGGACCGGCGCCGTGGCCGCCGCCTTGACCGCGGAGCTGCTCGGCGGCTCGCTGCCCATGACCGTGAAACCTTTGCGGGGCGAGCCGCTCACCGTGTCCCGCGGTCAAGACGGCGTGTACTTATCCGGTCCCGCACGCGCCGTCTTTTCTGGAGAGATCCCATGAGATTCGAAGGCTGCTATACCGCGCTGGTCACGCCGTTCGAGAAGTCCGGACGGTTGGACGAAGCCGGCTTCCGCCGGCTTCTCAGACTCCAGCTCAAGGGCGGCGTGGCGGGGTTGGTGCCCTGCGGGTCCACCGGCGAGGCGGCCACCCTGACGCACGACGAGCACCGGCGCCTCGTCGAGCTGACCCTCGAGGAGTCGCAAGGGGCCGTGCCGGTGATCGCCGGCGTCGGCGCCAACGCCACCTGGAAGGCCGTGGAGCTGGCGCGAGAGGCCGAGACGCTGGGCGCCGACGCGCTCCTGCTGCTGGCGCCCTATTACAACAAGCCCACGCAGGACGGCCTGTACGCCCACTTCGCCGCCGTGGCGCGCGGCACGCGCCTGCCCGTCATCCTCTACAACATCCCCGGCCGCACGGCCGTGAACGTGGCGCCGGCCACGATCGCCAAGCTCGCGCACGAGCTGCCCAACATCGCGGCCGTCAAGGAAGCCGCCGGGAGCCTCGATCAGGTCAGCGAGATCCTCGTGAAGGCGCCCAAGGGCTTCACCGTCCTCTCCGGCGACGACAGCCTGACGATCCCCATGATGAGCGTGGGCGCGCGCGGCGTCGTATCCGTGGTCTCCAACATCGCTCCCAATCGGACGCGGCGCCTTTGCGAAGATTTCGCCGCCGGCAAGACGAAGCAGGCGGCGGCGGCGCACCTCG
>CAZZGQ010000621.1:0-1533 GCA_964653765.1 uncultured Elusimicrobia bacterium
TCACGTTGAGGGCGTTGTTGGCCACCTGCGAGCCGAAGATGCCGGCCAGGAAGCCGACGGTGCGCGGCGCCGGGGGAGCCGGCGGGGCGGTCGGCGTCGAGGGGCGCGCTTCGGAGCGCGAGAGGGAGGGCGAGCCCGGAGCGGGGGGCGCGGAGGGAGCGAGGGCGTCGTCGGAGTCGCCGCGGCGGCCCTGCGTGAAGTCGGCGCGGGCGCGGTCGCTCTCGTCGCCGGCGGGCGACGCCTCGAGCTCGACCGCCGAGGCCGCCGTCCGGGAAAGCCCGGTGGAGGCGCTCTCGCTCGGAGACTGCGCGGCTTTGAAACTGGTAGCGCTACCAGTTTCGGCGGCTTCGACCGGCAGGCCGGGGAGGGCCGAGCCGGCGGCGTTCGACTGGCCAGGCGCCGCGAGGCCGGGCAACGGCGCGAGAGACGGGATGGTCGGAGAGCCGAGCGGCGCCTCAACGGAGCGCGCGACGGCGGCCCAGGCGCCCTGCGGGACGCTCGAGACCAGGCACAGCAGCACGGCCAACCGGCGGACCATGCAGCCAGTGTAAGGGAGGGGGTCCTTCCAGCCCCATAGACCCGGCGTCATCCGAGCATGACACGGCCGTGACACGGTTCCGGGGGAGGCCGATTCCTCGACGAGATATGGGACCTAAGTCCTAAGAAGTGATGGGACAAAAGACTCCTTATTCGGAGAGGCGCACGACGAGCAGCAGGCGGTCCTCATCGGCTGCCGGGGACCGGTGGACGGTCGGCCGGAGGCCGGGGTGGGACTTGGCGCGCTCCGTCCCCGAGAAGAGGAGGACTTCTCCCGCCAGGAGGGGCCGGTCCTCCTCTGAGCCGTCGGGGCGATAGACGACGCCGCTGCCCTTGAGCGCGACGAGGGCGGAGACGTCTCCGCCGTCGACGTGCGGCGCGGGAGCGGTGAGGCCGCGCTCGCCGCGGCTCCAGGCCCGCAGCTGGACGAGATCGGCGCGCGGGCGCTTGCCCAAAGCTTCGCCGAGCAGGTCCTCGAGCCAGGAGGTGAACACCCGCATGGCGGCCCGGTCCTCGGGGCTGATATGGCTGACGGAGCGGCCCTTGAGGACCTCGCCCGTGTCGAAATCGCGGACCTGCGAGGCGGGCGGCAGCCGCCGGTGGATCAGGTCCCCGGCCTGAGGCGGGAGGTAGCGGCGCAGGTCGAGGACGGCGTGCCCGGGACCGGCGCGCGGATCGAGGCCGGCTTTCGCCTGGGCGACGAGGGCCCTCCACTCGGCGCTCCCTCGCGCGGGCAGGGACGCGAAGGGTCCGAGCAGCGCCTGAGCGACGCCCGCGTCGAAGGTCCCGTCCGCCCGCGGCTCCTGGGCGGCGCGGCCGAAGACGTAGCGGTCGACCTCATCGGGGCTGAGCGCGCCGCGCAGGGTGTCGGCCACCACCTCGCGGGAGTAGAGCGTGTCCAGCGGCAGCTCGCGGCCGCGGGCGTCGAGCACCTGCACGGCGGAGAGCGGGTTGTGCAGGCCCAGGAGCTCGCGCGCCTTCCAGGCGTCGGTGACG
>CAZZGQ010000622.1:0-1527 GCA_964653765.1 uncultured Elusimicrobia bacterium
TGGGACGGCAAGCAGCAGCGCGACTTCACGCACATCAGCAACGTCGTCCAGGCCAATCTCCTCGCGGCCACGGCGAAGCAGGCCGCGACGGGCGAGGCGTACAACATCGCCAACGGCAAGACCTACTCGCTGCTGGACCTGATCCGGGTCATCGAGAAGATCGTCGGGCGCAAGTTGGAGCGCAAGCATCACCCGAAGCGCGCCGGCGACGTGCGCAAGACGTACGCCGACATCTCCAAGGCCAAGAGGCTGCTGGGCTACAAGCCGGTGATGAACTTCGAGAACGGCTTGAAGGACACCTGGAACTATTTCCTGGAAAGCTACTTCAAGAAGAAGCACGGCGGGGCGGTGGCGGTCTGATGCGGCTGCTCGTCACGGGCGGTCTGGGTTTCATAGGCGCGAACTTCGTTCGCCATCTTTTAAAGAGTCGAACGGACATGGAGATCGTGAATCTCGATGTCCAGACCTACGCCGGCAACCCCGCCAACCTCGCGGAGTTCGCCAAGGACAAGCGCTATCAGTGGATCAAGGCCGATATCGCCGACGCCAAGGCCGTCGACAAGGCTTTCGCCGGCTGCGAGGCCGTGGCGCACTTCGCGGCGGAGACGCACGTCGACCGCTCGATCCTGGACGCCGGCGCCTTCCTGCGCACCAACGTCATCGGCACGCAGGTGCTGCTGGACGCGGCCCTGCGCCACAAGGTGGCGCGCTTCGTGCACGTCAGCACGGACGAGGTCTACGGCAGCGTGCCTACCGGCCACAGCCGGGAAGGCGATCCGCTCGAGCCCAACAGCCCCTACGCGGCGTCGAAGGCGGCGTCGGACCTGCTCGTGCGCTCCTACGTCGTCACGCACGGCCTGCCCGCCGTCGTCACGCGCGCCTCGAACAACTTCGGCCCTTATCAGTATCCGGAGAAGGCGCTGCCGTTGATGATCACCAATTGGCTCGACGAGAAGCCCTTCCCGCTCTACGGCGACGGTCTGCAGGTGCGCGACTGGCTCTTCGTGGTCGACCATGCCCGCGCCATCGAGACGGTCCTGGCGAAGGGCGCCATCGGCGAGATCTACAACGTCGGCGGCGCCTTCTCCTGCACGAACAAGGACCTGGTGGAGCGCGTGCGCTCCATCATGAAGGTGAGCAAGAAGCTCATCCAGCCCGTCGCCGACCGCAAGGGCCACGACCGCCGCTACGCCCTCAACTGCGACAAGCTCTACAAGCTGGGCTTCAAGCACGCCCACACCTTCGAGGACAACCTCGAGGCCACGGTGAAGTGGTATCGCGAGAACGAGGCCTGGTGGCGGCCGCTCAAGAAGGACGGCGGCTACCGCAAGTACTACGAGAAGCAGTACGCGGGACGATGACGGCGACCATGACCAAGCCCCGCCGCAACCCCTCCGTCCTGCACCGGCCGGCCGCGCCGCTGCATTGGGGCCAGGCCGGCGGCTGGATCGAGGCCATCGTGGGCAGCATGTTCTCGGGCAAGACCCAGGAGCTCATCCGCCGCCTGCGCCTGGCCACGATCGCGCG
>CAZZGQ010000623.1:0-1524 GCA_964653765.1 uncultured Elusimicrobia bacterium
AAGTTGTAGCCGGAGGCGAAGAGCTCGGGCAGGACCCAGAGGTCGGCGTCGAGCCGCTCCATGAGGGCGAGGACGTCGGCGACGTTCTGTTTCGCCTTCAGGAACTTCGGTGAGTTTTGAACGACGCCGATTCGGAACATTTCGACGAGGATGATACAAAAAAAGATCAGGGCCGTCCGGGATCCCGATCTGGCTGGGTAGGAGGACGGCCCTGTCTTGTCATGAGTGTGCGCGCAAAGCCTTGCTTCCGCCTGGGGCGTTGGACCGGGTCCGGGGTAGGCCCAAGGGCCTATATCGATGCGCTTCAGCCTTGCTAGCATCCGGCCATGAAGACCGCCCTGCTCCTCGCCGCGGCCCTGGCCGCCTCCATCCCCACGCGCGCTTTCGAGGCCGCGCCGCAGCCCGCCGCTCTGCGGCAGCTGCGCTCTCAAGCCGGCGAAGGAAGCGATTTGGGCGTCGTCCCCGTCGCCAATCCGGCTCCCGTCGCCTCCCAGCCGAGCGCCGCTCCGGCGCTGCCGTCCAGCTTCAGCATCTACGAGCGTCTCCTGTCCTGGACCAACACGTTCGATCTGTACGCTCCCGGCGATCGGCTGCTCGGCACGCTCACCGAGTCCATCCTCAGCCTGACGCGCACCTTCACCTATTACGACGCCGCCGATAACAAGGTGGCGACGGCCCACGCGCGCTTCCTTTCCCTCGGCTCGACCGTGGACGTGACGGATGCCCAGGACCGGCCGGTCGGCACGATCAAGGAGGACGTGCTCAAGTCGTTTTTCAAGGTCTACACGCTCTACCACGTCCTCGACGGCTCGGGGCGCGAGGTCGCCACCTCGGAAAAGACCGACTTCATCTCCACCGAGATCGTGCTGCGCGACCCCTCCGGCCGCGTCGTCGCCACCGTGCGCCGCGACGCCGGCGCCAACCTCTTCCGCCTCACCGACCGCTGGGACGTGACGATCTCCGACCCGGCCGCGGTCGACTCGCGCCTGCTCGTCGTGATCGCCGCCTACAAGACCGCCGTCGACAACGAACGGCGCAAGGAAGAGCGGGAAAAAGAGGAAGAAGAGCGCCGCAAGCAGGACGGCGACAACAACTAGTACAATCGGCGCACCATGGCCAAGGACGTCGTGCGCCAGCAGATCGACGGGGTGGAGCGCTTCCTGCAGCTCGAGACGCGCTCGCGCGTGCTGGACCTTGGCTGCGGGCCCGGCAGGCAGACCATCGAGCTGGCGCGGCGAGGCCACCGCGTCCTCGGCGTCGATCCCTCGGAGAAGGTGCTCCTCGAGGCGCGCCAAGCGGCCCGCGTCGAGCGCCTCAACGTCCATTTCCTGAAGAACGACCTCCGCCAGATCCCCTACCGCGCGGAGTTCGACGCCGTCGTGTCCTTTTCCTCTTCCTTCGGCCGGCTGGCCGGGGAGCGCGACGACGAGCGCGCCCTGGCCTCGATCCAGAGGGCGCTCAAGCCCGGCGGCTGGCTGCTGCTCGACATGCTCAACAAGGAATGGCTCATGCGCCATTTCGAGC
>CAZZGQ010000624.1:0-1523 GCA_964653765.1 uncultured Elusimicrobia bacterium
GGGCGCGGGCGCTGCTTCTCGAAGTCGCCCATGAGCTCGATGGTGATGTTCTCGGCGACCTCGTAGTGCGTGTTGGTGGCGGGCTGGTACTCGAGCGGCCGGGCGGCGAAGATCCGGCCGTCGGGGGCGATCATGAAGTGATAGGGCAGCTCGTTCCAAACCTGCTTGCGCGGCGGCTCGGGCGGGCTCTTGCTCCACTCCTGCATGCCGCAGACGAAGCGCACGGCGTCCTTGTTCGCCGTCCAAGGCACGCCGGCGTGATGGATCGTGATCCACGTCCAGCGGTCCTGCCGCGGCACCCGGCTCATGTCTCCAGGGCGCGAGCCCCAGTCGCGCGGCTGGATGATGGGCGGCGGGGCGACGGCCGCGCTGGAGGGGGTGAAGCGCGCCAAGGGCTGGACGGCGAGAGCCGCGGCGAGGAGCGATTCGACGGGAGCGCGCGCCATTTCGCGAGTATAGCGAAGCGCCGGCGGCGGGCGCCATGGTATGATGCGCGAGTGGCGACCCCGGCGCTCTTGAAATGGTGGCCGATCTTCGGCTGGAGCGTGGTGAAGGCGCTGCTGCCCTTCCCCACGCCCTCGGTGCTGGCGCTGGCGGGAGCGGCGGTCGTCCCGCCCGACGCGCGCTTGGCGCCGATGCTCGCGCGCGTGCTCTGGCGCATCGCCCTGCCCGGCGCCGCCGGCATGACGCTGGGCAGCGTGCCCTACTACGGCTGGGCGCGCCTGCGCGGGCAAGCGGCGCTCGAGCGCTTCCTCGAGCGGCGGCAGCGGTGGCGCCCGCTGGCCGAAAGGCTGGAGCGCTCCATCGCCCGCCATCCGATCCTGGCTATCGTCGCCATGCGCGCCCTTCCCGTGGTCCCGCTCGCGCTGGGCTCGTTGCTGATCGGCCTCAGCGCCTGCTCCTGGCTGGACTTCGCGGCCTGGACGTTCTGCGGCGCGTTCCTACGGGCAGGGGCGCTCGCCTTCTCGGGCCACTTCGCCCGCGCCGCCCTCTTCTGGTCCTGGCGCTGAACTAGGCCAGGGCCACCGGCAACAGCCGCGCGATGTCCTCGCCGCGCAGCGTCTCCTTGTCGAGAAGGGAGGCCGCCACGGCGTCGAGGCATTCCATCTGGGCGGACAGCGTCCGGCGGGCGAGCGCGGAGGCGTCGGCGAGCAGGCGGGCGACCTCGCCGGAGAGGGCGTCCGCGTCGTCGCCGCCGACCATGCGCTCGACGACGCTCAGCGCCGCGCGCCGAGCGGTCTCCACGTCCTCCTCCGTCTCGGGCCGGGCGTGCCCGAAGGCCAGCTCCTCCGCCGCGCGGCCCGCCAGGGCCGCGGCCAGCTTCTCGAGCAGGCAGGAGCGGGTGAGGATGTGGTGGCCGTCCCCGGCCGTCAGGCCGAGCACGGCCAGGCCGTTGAGGCCGTGGGGCACGATCGTGATCTTTCGGACGGGTTCGGCGTGCGGCAGAAGATGCGAGACGACTGCGTGACCGGCCTCGTGGTAGGCCACGGCCAGGCGCTCGACGCCGTCCATGACGGGGCTGC
>CAZZGQ010000625.1:0-1519 GCA_964653765.1 uncultured Elusimicrobia bacterium
TGTCATCGAATCGTTGAGCGATCTTACTAATTTGACGACGGCGGAGGGGCCCCCGGGATTTGCTAGGATTTCGCCCTATGACCAAGGCTCTTCTCGCTCTTGCGATCCTGCTCCCCTCCGCCGCCGCGGCCGCCCCCGCCCCCGCCCCCGCCCTCGATCCCCTTTCCGCCGGCTTCCAAGGCGCCTCGGCGCTCTTCCGCCCCGCGGCTTTCGTCGCGCCGCAGCCGGCGCCCGTCGGCGCCCGCGCGGACGTGGAACGGACGCTCCTGGAGATCTTCCGGCGCTTCGACGCCAATCTGGGCGCCCTAGGCCACAAGCCGGACTCCACCGAGAGCACGGCCGCGCTCGACGCGGCCAAGCACGCCGTGGATCCGAGCGGACAGGCGATGAACCAGGCCGGCGCCCTGATGCTGAGCGACGTCAACGACGCCGTGGCGGCCGAGGCCAAGCGCGCCGGCCTCCCGCTCGAACGCTACAGCGATCCGACCCAGCCGGAGATCTGGGCGGGCCTGCTCGCCGCAATCCGAAGCTTGGAGAATCGGCAGGCGTCGCTGCCGCCCGAACGCCTCTTCGCCGAGCTCTCGGAGCTCAAGGTCCGCCTGGTCATGCAGGTCTTCGGCAGCCTGGGCAGCGGCGCCGACGCGAACGCTCAGAAGACGATCCAGGCGGTGTCGCAGGAGCTCGACGCCCTATCCGCCGACATCCTCCGCCACCTGAATCTCCCGAACGTCGCCAAGCTCGGCTAGACCCTTCGAAGGCCCGCGGAACATCTCCCAGGGAGATGTTCCCGTTGTGGATGACTAGCCCAGGCTCACAGCTGTCCGGGGAAATATTCCGGACAGCATCCTTCCCTCATCGCCAAGACGCAATAGAACTCGCTTTCCTCTCGAGACTACCCCAAAGATCCCGATATGTCGCCGGTTACGCGAGCCAGGGCCTCGCTCCGGGACATCATCCGCCGGCTGGCGTTTTGGCACTATCCCGGACAGCAGCCCAAAACAAGGCTAAAAGCCAGTCGCTCGTCGAGATTCAGCGGTTTTTAGTGGGTGCAACTATCCACGTGGATAGTAACTTAGAAACTTCCCCGGACAGGTGTGAGCCCAGGCTAGCCGTCCACACGGGCGTGTGGATAAGTCTCAGCCCCAGTCGGCCGCCAGCTCACGGCGCTGCTCGTCGGAGAGCGCGGCCGCGTGCCGATAGTGCGGGTGAGAGGTGGACAGCCAAACCTCGCCCGCCTGGCCGGCGAAAACGTTCCGCAGGGCGGGCGAAACCTTGAAGCCCAGGTAATACACGGCCGTGGCTTGTCCCGGCCTCTCCCAGCGGGGATCGATCGGCCGCTTATCGAAGGCGGCGACTTTGTCGTCGCCGATCCTCAGCTCCACCGCCTTCTCGATCCCGCCCAGCTCCCGCATCGCCTTTCGGCGATGCTCTTCTTCAGAAATCTCGATGAACAGGGTGGCGGACAGCTCCCCCTCTCCCGGCATCAGGTCGGCGAAGGTCTCGATCTCGTGAGCCACGG
>CAZZGQ010000626.1:0-1512 GCA_964653765.1 uncultured Elusimicrobia bacterium
AGGCCGTGCGCTTCAACGAGACGCGCCCGTCCGTGCTCTTCAAGGATGTGGCCGGAGTCGAAGAGGCTAAGGACGAGCTGCACGAGATCGTCCAGTTCCTCAAGTTCCCCGAAAAGTTTGAGCGCATGGGTGCCCGCATCCCCAAGGGCGTCCTGCTGGTCGGCCCGCCGGGAACCGGCAAGACGCTCATCTCGCGGGCCGTCGCGGGCGAGGCCGGCGTGGCATTCTACAGTGTTAGCGGCTCCGAGTTCGTGGAGATGTTCGTCGGCGTCGGCGCCAGCCGCGTGCGCGACCTCTTCAAGATGGCCAAGGAGAACTCGCCGTGCATCATCTTCATCGACGAGATTGATGCCGTCGGCCGCCAGCGCGGCGCGATGCCCACCACGGGCAACGACGAGCGCGAGCAGACGCTGAACCAGCTCCTCGTGGAGATGGACGGCTTCGACAAGCACGACAACGTCATCGTCATCGCCGCGACGAACCGCCCCGATGTGCTCGATCCGGCGCTGCTGCGTCCGGGCCGCTTCGACCGGCAGGTGATGCTGGACAAGCCCGACATCCGGGGCCGGCGCGAGATCCTGGACGTGCATGCTGAGGGCAAGCCCCTCGCGGAGCATATCAGCCTAGACCGCCTGGCGAAACAGACCAGCGGCTTCTCTGGGGCGGACCTCGCCAACCTGATGAACGAGGCGGCGCTACTTGCCGCGCGGCGCGACCACGAGCTGATCCAGCAGCAGGACCTCGAAGAGAGCATCCTGCGCGTGGTGGCTGGGCCGGAGCGCCGCAGCCACCTGCTCACCGAGGCGGAGAAGGCGATTGTGGCCTATCATGAGATGGGCCATGCTATCGTCATGCGCACGCTGCCCGGCTGCGACCCGGTGCAGAAGGTGACGACGGTCTCGCGCGGCATGGCGCTCGGCGTCACGGTCTCCGCGCCCGCCGAGGACCGCTCGCTGATCCGCAAGACGGAGCTGCTCGCGCGGCTGGCCGGCCTGATGGGTGGCCGCGCCGCCGAAGAGATCATCTTCGGCGACATCACGACGGGCGCGGCGCAGGACATCAAACAGGCGACATCCATCGCCCGGCGGATGGTCCGCGAGTTCGGCATGAGTCCGCTCGGCAACGTGCTGATTGACGAGGACAGCCTCGGCCCGCAGCTCGCGACACAAGCCGACGCCGAAGTGTCGTATCTCGTCGAGCAGGCCTACAAGACGGCCAAGGATATCCTCGAAGAGAAGAAGGACAAACTCATTGCCATCTCGGAGCATCTGATCCAGGTGGAGACGATAGACGGCCCCGAGCTGGACCGTCTCCTCTTCGGCGACGAGACCCTGCCTGTGCTGACCGTCGGTGCGGAGATGGTCGCCTGCGAGCAGGTCGAGCAGACCGCGTAGACTTAACGTTCCTTCATAGCGGCCCGCTTTCCCCAAAGATGGGGAGGTGGGCCGATTTTCGTATGGAAGACTTGTAAGCCAGCCTAGCCTATATAGGCCGTCAGCCCAGGCATTAAGC